>DATKCM010000155.1:0-5021 GCA_035513195.1 Acidimicrobiia bacterium
CCCTCCACCGCAATCCGCACCACCTCGGGTGTTGAGGTGTCCATGACCTCAGCGATCGTGGGCGCATTCGAAGGAGTGAGGTCGATTGCCGGCGACTCCCCCCACTCCATGGTCTCGACCAACCCATCAGGATCGTTCCCGATGATCGGGAACCGGGGCTCACCGCCCGCCACCGTGCCCGCCGTCCCCGAGGGGCCGCATGCGGCGACAACGATGGCTAGCAATCCGAGCAGGATGACAGGACGGGAGTAACGGAGCATTCTGCAGTGCATCGTAGGGACGCAGACCCCTTGAAACAGGCGGCGCCCGATGTCAATCATCGACACGGGCCGGGTGCCGCATTGCAAAACGCACTACAGGATATACGATGACACCATGGGACAGTTCGTGACACGAATCGATGACGACCTTGCCCGGGCAATCGACCAGCTCGTCGAGGAGGGTGTCTTCCACTCACGTTCCGAAGCGGTCCGCAAATCCCTTACTGCCACACTCGACGCCCATCGGCGGATCCGACTCGGGCGGGAGACCAACGAGGGATACAGTCGGGTCCCGGAGACCGACGAGGAATTACGCCTTGCCGAAGCAGTGGCGACCCTGATGATCGCCGCCGAGCCGTGGGATGATGACCTGATTGACGATGCAGCAGGGTGATGTCTTCTGGGCAGAGGCCGAGGACAAGCGGCGGCCGGTCCTGCTGGTTAGCCGGTCGACTGCCATTCCGGTCCTCAACAGGTTGATGGTTGCGCCGATCACAACCTCGATTCGCGGGATTCCCCAGGAGATCAGAGTGCCAGATTCGGTCGGGCTCAGGGTCGAATGCGTTGCCTGCATGGACAACCTGTTTGCCATCCCCAAGCACATGCTGCAAGACAAGGTTGGCGCCGTCCCGGATGCCCGACACAAGATCTGCAGGGCACTCGAGGCGCTGGCCGACTGCTAGGAGCCCGTTGACTCCTAGAACTGCTCGGCTTCGGTAGAGCCGACCAGAGCCAGGGTCGAGGCGTTGGCGCCCGAGACTGCTTGGCTGACCTTGTCGAAATATCCGGCACCGACCTCGCGCTGGTGCCTGGTGGCGGTGTAGCCCTGGGACTCCATGGCGAACTCCCGGTTCTGCAGCTCCACATAGGCGGGCATGCCTTCTTCGGAGTAGCCATGGGCCAGTTCGAAAATCGATGCGTTGAGGGCGTGGAAGCCGGCCAGGGTGATGAACTGGAACCGGTACCCCATCGTGCCCAGCTCCTTTTGGAACCTGGCGATGGTGCCCTCGTCGAGGTGGGCCGACCAGTTGAACGACGGTGAGCAGTTATAGGCAAGCATCTTCCCCGGGAACTTGGCATGAATTGCGTCGGCGAACCTGCGCGCCTCGTCGAGGTCGGGTTTGGCGGTCTCGCACCAGAGCAGGTCGGCGTAGGGGGCGTAAGCGAGCCCGCGTGCAATGGCCGACTCCAGACCATTGCGGACGTTGTAGAAGCCTTCCGCGGTGCGTCCCCCGATGGTGAACTCCTGGTCGCGTGGGTCGACGTCGGAGGTAAGCAGTGTGGCCGCGTTGGCATCGGTCCGGGCCACGACAATCGTCGGGACGTCCATCACGTCGGCGGCGAGGCGGGCGGCTGAGAGAGTGCGGATGTGCTGGCTGGTCGGGACCAGCACCTTTCCACCCATGTGGCCGCACTTCTTCTCGGCGGCGAGTTGGTCCTCGAAATGGACGCCAGCGGCACCGGCATTGATGAACGCCTTGGTCAGCTCAAAGACGTTCAGCGCCCCTCCGAACCCGGCCTCCCCATCGGCGACGATGGGTGCGAACCAGTCGACGGAATCGTCACCTTCCGACCAGTGGATCTGGTCGGCCCGACGGAGGGCGTTGTTGATCCGCTTGACCAGAGCCGGCGCTGAGTCAGCCGGGTACAGCGACTGGTCGGGGTACACCTCGCCGGCCAGGTTGGCGTCACCGGCGACCTGCCAGCCCGACAGATAGATCGCCTGGAGGCCGGCTTTCACCATCTGCGTCGCCTGGCCCCCGCTCAAGGCCCCGAGTGCGTTGACATAATCCTCGCTGGTGATCAGGTTCCACAGCTTCTCCGACATGAGACGGGCCAGCGTGTGCTCCTCACGGATGCTCCCCCGCAACTCGATCACTTCACGAGCCGTGTACTCCCGGGTGACACCCTCCCATCGAGGGTTGAACGCCCAGTCCTGTTCCAGGCGGGATGCTTCTTCGGCGACTCGGGACATTGTCTTCTCCATTAGTTGATCAGTTCGTAGGCGGGCAGCGTCAGAAATTCGATGAACTCGGAGCTGAGCGCAACGTCTTCAAAGATCTTGCAGGCGGTGTCGACCTTTTCGGCGTTGGGGTGATCCCCGTTTTCGAGGCTGTCGACCACTTCCCGGACCAGGTTGCGGATCAGCGATTCGGTCAACTCGGTGCCGTCGTCGGTGGACACCCTGTGTCGCACCCATTGCCAGATCTGAGATCTGGAGATCTCGGCAGTTGCAACGTCCTCCATGAGGTTGTTGATCGCTGCGGCGCCTGTCCCCGAGAGCCAGGAAGCGATGTAGAGGATCCCCACTTCAACATTGGCCCGGACCCCCTCCAGCGTGACGGTCCCGGGGAAGTCGAGGTCGAGGAGGTCGGCTGCGGTGACAGCAACATCCTCTCGCTGCCGCTCGACCTGGTTGGACCGGTCGCCGAGCACCCTGTCGAACTCCTCACGGGCCACTTCGACCAGGTCGGGGTGGGCGACCCAGGTGCCATCGCAGCCAGCACCGGCCTCACGCGCCTTATCGGCCTTCACCGCTGCGATGGCGGTCTCGGTGACCTCCGGATCGCGCCGGTCGGGGATGAAAGCGGCCATTCCCCCAATGGCGTGCGCGCGACGCCGGTGACAGGTCCTGACCATCAACTCGGTGTACGCCTTCATGAACGGGACAGTCATCGTCACCTGCGATCGGTCAGGAAGAACGAAGTCGGGATCGTCCCTGAACTCCTTGATCACGGAGAAGATGTAGTCCCATCGGCCAGCGTTGAGGCCGGCAGCGTGGTCCCGCAACTCGTGGAGAATCTCATCCATCTCGAAGGCGGCGCGGATGTGCTCGATGAGCACCGTCGCCTTGATCGTCCCTTCAGGCATGTCGAGTCGACTCTGTGCCCAGACGAACACGTCGTTCCAGAGCCGCGCCTCGAGATAGGACTCCAGCTTGGGGAGGTAGAGGTATGGGCCGGTGCCGGCTTCAATCGCGGCCCGGCCACCGTGGAAGAGGTAGAGCCCGAAGTCGAACAGGGACGCCGACATTGGCTGGCCGTCGACGAGGAAGTGCTTCTCCTCGAGATGCCAGCCCCGTGGCCTGACCACCAGGGTGGCCAGGTTGTCACCAAGCTCATATGTCTTGGCCTCGGTCTCAAGCCTGAGCTCGCGCCGGTAGGCGTCGACGAGGTTGGCCTGACCGTTGATGAGGTTCTCCCACGTCGGTGAGGTGGCGTCCTCGAAGTCGGCCATGAACACCTTCGCCCCCGAGTTGAGGGCGTTGATCATCATCTTGCGATCGACAGGACCGGTGATCTCGACCCGGCGGTCCTGGAGATCGGCAGGAACCGGGGCGATGGTCCAGTCGCTTTCCCTCACATCCCTGGTTTCGGGGAGGAAGTCCGGTCGTTCCCCGGCGACCACGTCGAGCCGTCGTCCCTGGCGCCGGGCGAGCAACTGGCCCCGCCGCCATCCGAACTCCCGCTCCAGGTCGTTGAGGAAGGCCACCGCGTCAGGGTTGAGGATCCTCCTCTCCGCTTTCGTTTCACGAAACTGATTCATAAGAAGACTATATTCTTGCCTCAATCCTGACATGCCAGGCGCATAATGAGGTAAGATTGATCAATCTTTGGTTTGGAGCGCTAAATGGTCGATTCTCCGCATCTCGATCCGCTGATCCTGGGGCGGCGGCTACGTCACTACAGGAAACTGGCCGATCTAACTCTCGACGACCTCGGCGAGAAGGTGGCCAAGCCCGGCCCCTACCTTTCGCTTCTCGAGAACGGCAAGAAGGAGCCCAGGCTCCAGTTGATCCTCGACCTGGCCACCGCGCTGGGCATCGCCATCGACGATCTGATCGACCCCACTCCCCCCAGCCACCGCGACCGGCTCGAGATCTCCTTGCTGAGATCTCAGGACACTTCCCTCTTTGAGTCCCTCGACCTCCCGACGATCAAGCCGTCGGCGAAGGTCGACAACGAGATCCTTGCCCACATCGTCGGGCTCCACGAGGCTCTCCAGGAGAAGTCGGGGCTCGGCGACGCCAGCGGTGAGGAGATTCGCCGGGCCAATGGTGAAATCACCAGATGGATCACCTCGCACGACGGCTACCTCGAGTCCATCGAAGAGGAGGCAGCCAAAGCTCTGGCGACGAGTGGCTACGTCGGGGAGGGCCCTTTCAACTCGCGCAACCTGATCGACCTGACGTCGCGTGCCGGTTTCGAGATCCATCCCATCGACGACATGCCGTCGTTCGCCCGTTCGATCATCGATCTCGAGAATCAGCGGATCTACATCGCCCAGAGAAACGAGCTAAAGACCCGACAGGCCCGCAAGGCGGTCCTGCAAACCCTCGCCGGATTTCTCCTCGAGCACGAGAGCGGGCCCGACCTGGAGACCTTCGTCCGCCAACGGATCGAAACTGCCTACTTCGCGGCGGCGGTTCTGGTCCCCGAGTCGGCAGTGGTACCCAGGCTGGAGAAGGCAAAGGCGGACCACGACCTCAACGTCGAGGACGTCAAAGAGCTGTTCTATGTCTCCTATGAGATGGCAGCGTGGCGGACGGCGAACCTGCTCACCCATCACTTTGACATCCCGTGTCATCTCATCGTCAGCGACGAGCAGGGAAGCATCGTCAAGGGATACTCAAACGACGGGGTTGCCGTCCCCCGCGACATCCACGGTGGGATGGAGACCCAGAAATTGTGCCATCGCTGGGGCTCGCGGGTCACGTTCAGATCACCCGACCGCTTCGACACCCACCACCAGTACACCGAC
>DATKCM010000156.1:0-5562 GCA_035513195.1 Acidimicrobiia bacterium
GCTGGCAACATAGGACAAGGGTTGCGCTCGTTGCGGGACTTAACCCAACATCTCACGACACGAGCTGACGACAGCCATGCACCACCTGTCACGGGCCCTTACGGACACTGTATTTCTACAGCTTTTCCCGTGATGTCAAACCCAGGTAAGGTTCTTCGGGTTGCATCGAATTAAGCCGCATGCTCCGCCGCTTGTGCGGGGACCCGTCAATTCCTTTGAGTTTTAGCCTTGCGGCCGTACTCCCCAGGCGGGATACTTAATGCGTTAGCTTCGGCACGGCATCCGTTGATCGGGACGCCACACCTAGTATCCAACGTTTACGGCATGGACTACCAGGGTATCTAATCCTGTTTGCTACCCATGCTTTCGCTCCTCAGCGTCAGTCGAGGCCCAGAGAACCGCCTTCGCTACTGGTGTTCCTCCCGATATCTGCGCATTCCACCGCTACACCGGGAATTCCATTCTCCTCTACCAGACTCTAGTCACAGCAGTATCGACTGCATTTCCAAGGTTGAGCCTTGGACTTTCACAGCCGACTTGCTGAACCGCCTACGAGCTCTTTACGCCCAATGATTCCGGATAACGCTTGCCCCCTACGTATTACCGCGGCTGCTGGCACGTAGTTGGCCGGGGCTTCTTTTGGAGGTACCGTCAATTTCTTCCCTCCTGAAAGTGGTTTACAACCCGAAGGCATTCATCCCACACGCGGCGTTGCTGCATCAGGCTTTCGCCCATTGTGCAAGATTCCCTGCTGCTGCCTCCCGTAGGAGTCTGGGCCGTGTCTCAGTCCCAGTGTGGCTGATCGTCCTCTCAGACCAGCTACTCGTCGATGCCTTGGTAGGCCGTTACCCCACCAACTAGCTGATAAGCCGCGAGTCCATCCCACAGCGCAAAGGCATTTCCTCAACGAACCATGAAGTTCAAAGAGAATATCCGGTATTAATCCAGGTTTCCCTGGGCTATCCCGGTCTGTGGGGCAGGTTACTCACGTGTTACTCACCCGTTCGCCGCTCCGTCATACCAGTGGGTTACCCCTCCAATATGCGTCGCTCGACTTGCATGCATTAGGCACGCCGCCAGCGTTCATCCTGAGCCAGGATCAAACTCTCCAACGTACATTCACGACTTCCATCCGAGGATGGTCGTCAATCCTGTCATTTGAGTGTTTGCAATTTGGGTCTCAGGTTCGTGAAAACCTGAGAGCTTTTGATTGCTACTTTGCACCTAACCAACCGGGTCCGAAGACCTGGCTGGCGTCGTTGCGTATTTTTGCTGCTCAGCCCAAAATCCGGACCGAAGTCCGGCTTTTGTCTGAGCATGCTGGCTTTTAGCACATTGTTCAGTTGTCAAGGAGCCGTTGCTCCTCACCTGATGAAAAATCCAGGCGGGTCGATAATGATATCGCACTGCCCAGGCAAGATCAAAACCCGGTGTGCGCGGAATAAGGCGCCTCACCGGATTGGTGGGGCGGAAGGGATCTCTCCCTGCCGTGTTGGGCAATCATAACGACTGCAGCAACCTATGCAAGTCAATTCACAAGCCTGATAAACTTGCGTTTTCCCACCTGCAACACCTGGCCGACCAGGCGCTCCCGGTCCACTTCCTGGTCGGTTATCTGGTCGCCATTCACCCTGACCGCTCCCTGTTGCAGCAGTCGCCGGGCATCCGAGCCGGAACCGCCAAAAGCATCCCTGATCAAAGCGGGCAGGTTCACGGTCTCGCCGGCCGGCACCGGGAACGAATCGATCTCTTTGGGGACACCGCCATGTTTGAAAACCTGGTCGAATTGCGTTTCGGCGGCAGCCGCGGCAGCGTCGCCGTGATACAGGGCGACAACACTCCGGGCGAGGAGACGTTTTGCCAGGTTCGGGTGCATCGATCCCGACGCGACGTCGCCCATGACATGGTTCACCCGGTCCGGGTCGAAGTCAACCGCCAGCTGGAACCAGTGCTCCATCGCCTCGTCGGGCAGGCTCATCGTCTTACCGAACATCTCCGACGGCTCTTCCTCAACCCCGATGTAGTTGCCCAGGGACTGTCCCATCCTCCGCACCCCGTCGATGCCGACCAGTATCGGCATCGTCAGAGCAACCTGCGGCTCCATCCCGTAGCGCTCCTGTACGACACGGCCCATCATCAGATTCCAAAGCTGGTCGCTGCCACCCAACTCGATGTCGGCTTCGACGGCCACCGAGTCATAGCCCTGGAAGAGCGGGTAAAGGAACTCCATCACCGAGATTGGCGTGCCCTCCGCATATCGTTTGGCGAAGTCCTGACGTTCCATCATCTGTGCCACGGTCGCCGCCGAGGTCAATTCGAGCAGTTCCCCCATATCCATCGCCGCGAGCCATTCGGAGTTGCGCCTGATCTCGAGGTTCTTGTCGAGCAAGACATGTCCGAACTGGCGGAGCACATCCTCGGCGTAGTTGTTGACCTGCTCCGCGGTGAGTCGTTTCCGGGTCTCTTCTCGATCCGACGGGTCACCTACCTGGGCGGTGAAATCGCCGACGATGAGCACCGCGGTGTGACCCATCTCCTGAAACTGGCGGAGTTTGCGCAACACCACCGCCCAGCCCAGGGTGACTGCCGGCGCCGTGGGGTCCAGTCCAAGCTTGACCCGCAGCGGCCGGCCGAGTTGGAGCTTTTCGGCGAGTTCCGCCTCGGGCACCACGCGGTCGGCGTAGCGAAGGGCCAGGTCGAGTTGCTGTTCAGGTGTCATCCTGGCTCAGGTTATACCGGCGATACCGGGACTCATCCGCCGGAGCCAACGGGATGGGTCTCGACGAAACGCCAGGGCAGGTCCTGGGCCCGTGAGATCCCGATGCGGGGAGTCGCCATCACAAAGCCCGGAATGATCCCCTCCTCGAGGCGGACCGGGCTCGACGGATCAAGGAGGTCGATTCCGTTGTGGTCCCCCACGATCCCGAGGGCCTGGGTCAGCTTGCCCGGCCCGTTGACCAGGTCGGCCCTTCTCCCCCGCCGTCGCACTGCAACTCCCTCTCCCTCCACGATCTCACCGGCTCTCATCAGGATTCCCCACCCCGTGCCCGAGGGCCCGGTGGCCGTGTTGGCGCACCAGTGGATTCCGTAGGACCGGTACACGTACAGGGTGCCTGGTTGGGAGAACATGGAACTGTTCCGTGTTGTTTCTCCCCCGAAGGCATGTGAGGCAGGGTCATCGGCGCCCTTGTACGCCTCGACCTCGGTGAGCCGAACCCGGACCAGTTCGTCGCCAACCGTCGAGACAATGTACGACCCGAGTAGGCGTGGGGCGGCATCTTCGGGAGCGCCCGCCAGGAGTTGACGCAAACCTGAGGTCATCCGGCTCCGCGGAGGCGGGCGCCCAGGGCCTCACCGGCAGCAATCATCGCGGAGCGAACAGGAGCGACTTCTTCATTGCTCAGGGTTCGATCCGGCGCACGCAGCCGGTAGCGGATGGCGATCGCCCGCTCACCCTCACCCAGGCCCCTGCCCCGGAACTCGTCGAAGACGCGGGCACTCTCCACCATGTCGTCGGCGGCGGAAGTCGTTGCTGTTACCAGGTCTGCGGTCGCGGTATCGCGCGGGACCACAAACGACAGATCGAAGTCGACTGGAGGGAACTGCGACGGAGTGACCGCCGACTTCAAAGGCACCGGTGCCAGGAAGGGACCGAGGTCGAACTCGGCCAACCCCACCCGTGCGGGAAGATCGAAAGCCCGCGCTGCTCCCGGGCTCAACTCTCCGACGTGGCCGACAACGGCACCATCCAGCGTGACAACCGCGGTCCTCCCGGGGTGGAACCCCGTTGTCTCACCACGCGTTATCTCCGCTCCGTCGATTCGCAGGGTCGCCAGCAGGTGGCGCAGCACGGCCAACGAGTACGAGGCATCCGCCTCGAGACGGTCCTGGCCCAAAACCGATGTGCCCACCGGGCCCACCAAAACCCAGGCGACGCGGTCGGTCTGGGCGGGGAGTCTGGTGTCCAGGTCATGGGGGTCGGTGCTGAAGACCAAGCCGGTCTCGAACACTGCGACCGACCGCTCACCTCTCGAAACGTTGTACCGCGCGACGTTGAGCAGACCGGGGAGCAGTGTCGGCCGGAGGCGGCCTTCCTCCTCCCGCAGCGGGTTCTTCACTTTTAGCATCCGGGCAACGTCGTCGACTCTTCCCAGTGCTCGCATGTCGTCCTCACCAACGAATGGAAGGGTCACCGCCTGGTTCAACCCGATTCCTGCAAGCGCCTGATGGGCCTGGCGCAACCTCTGTTGTTGCCGCGTGAGGTAGCCCGCGGGACCGGTGGGTACAGTCGCACCGAACTTGTCATACCCGTGGATGCGGGCCACCTCTTCGACAAGGTCTGCCGACCTGGTGAGATCGGGCCGATACGTGGGCACGGTAACCGTCATGGGTTCATCGCCTGAGACCGACATACCCAGGCGCTCGAGAATCCCGGCAACATAGCCCCTCTCGAATCCGGACCCGAGGAGACGCTCAACGTCGGAGAGCCGAAGGTCGATCGCAGCCCTCTCAATGGCCCCGGAGATGTCCACCGCACCCTCCAGCACCTCACCATCGGCGAGCAGGGCGACCATCGCCGATGCCCGCTGGTTGGCAATATCGGCAAGCCCAGGGTCGACGCCACGCTCGAAGCGGATCGACGCCTCGGACAGCAGACCGTGGCGGCGTGACATGTACATGATGGTCGGCGGGTCCCACGACGCCGCTTCCATGAGCACCGAGGTGGTTTCCAGTGAGACTTCACTCCGCGCCCCTCCCATGGTTCCCGACATCGACGTCGGTCCGTCGGCGTCGTAGATGATCAGGTCTTCGGGGGTGAGTTTGCGGGTCACATCATCGAGAGTGACGAGGGTCTCGCCTTCGCTGGCCCGCTTGACCACGAGAGAGTTCCCGCTGATCGAATCGGCATCGAAGGCATGCAGCGGATGCCCGAGCTCGAGCATGACGTAGTTGGTCACATCCACCACGTTCGAAATCGAACGGACCCCTGCCTTGTTGAGCCGGTGCCGCACCTGAAGCGGCGACCTGCCAACCTTCACGCCCCTGATCTCCCGAGCAGTGAAGCGCCGACACCCAACGGCGTCCTCCACAGTGACATCGATCTTCGTCGAGCCCGGCACGGTTGGCATCGGTAGCTCCGGAACGCGGGACTCGATATCGAAGTGTGCGGCGAGGTCACGGGCGATGCCGAGCATTGACATCGCATCGGGCCGGTTGGAGGTGATCGATACGTCGAAAACGATGTCGGGCAGTTCGACCAGGTCGGAAAAATTCGTCCCCGGTTCAGGCTCACCATCGAGCACCAGGATGCCGGCGTGATCGTCGCCGAGCCCGAGTTCACTCTCAGAGCAGATCATCCCGTTCGACTCGACCCCTCTGATCGTGCGCTGGCCGATCTTGAGATCCCCGGAAAGGAGCGCGCCCGGCCTGGCGACAGCGACATAGGCGCCCTCGGCAAAGTTCCAGGCGCCACAGATGATCTGATCGGTGCTGCTCCCGACGTCGACCTGACAGACCCTGACTTTGTCGGCATCGGGGTGCTCGGTGATCTCGAGCACCTTG
>DATKCM010000157.1:0-5927 GCA_035513195.1 Acidimicrobiia bacterium
GAGGAAGAGTTCGCTGACGGCGCGGGTCCCGGTGTCTGAGATGCAGTGGGCGATCTGGAAGCGTTACTGCGAGATGGTGGGTGTCTCCGCAGGAGGGGGACTTGCCGTGCTCGTCGATCACGAGCTGGCCTCGGTGATCGAAGAAGACGTGGAGTCGCTCACCCAGTCGGTCAAGTCTCGCGAGGCAGCAGCGGTGGCCCGGGAGGTCGAGCTGGCCGAACGCGAGGAGGCCGTGGAGAAGCGAGAGCGGTCCTGTGACTTCCAGGAGCGGCAGCTCGAGTCACAGCGGAGACGCCTTGACGAGAAGCAACGGCAACTCGAATCGAAGCAGCAAGCCCTCGAAGTCCTGGCGACAGGATCACGGCATAGGACGCCGGTGCGGGCTCAGCTCAGGCCGGGCCGCAACCAGTTGTGCTGGTGCGACTCCGGGAAGAAGTACAAGAACTGTCATATCGACTGGGATCTGAGGGATGGTTAGTTAACGGTTGTATAGCACGGAATAACCTGATATGGTGGGTAGGGTGATGGCCTCGGTTGCTCACCCTTCGTTGCCTTTCGATGAGACTCACGACTCTTCACCGCGTCACGATGACCGGCTACTGTCGGTCGAAGAGCTGGCCGACTATCTCGAGGTCCCAGTGAAGACCATCTACACCTGGCGACACCGCAACACCGGACCCAAAGGATTCCGGGTCGGCAAACACGTCCGCTTCCGCTGGCACGATGTCCAGAGCTGGGTTGCCCAACGAATCGCTGACGAGAACTGACATGGCTCACGTCAGACGCCATCCCGTTGACAGGACCAAATGGCAGGTCCGCTATATCGACCCCAACGGCCGGGAGCGATCCAAGACTTTCCCTCGCAAGGTCGACGCTGAGAAGTTCATGATCCACGTTGAAGCCCAGAAACAGAGGGCGGAGTGGATCAACCCCGAGCTGTCCTCAACGAGATTCGAGGAATGGGCGGAGGGCTGGTTGGCGAACCGCACCCATCTCAAGCCGAAGACGTTCGCCGGTTATCAGTCCCTCCTGAAGGTACACATCCTTCCCCGGTTCGGTGCCAGCCGTCTCGACCGGATCGACTCGCTGTCGATCGAGGGATGGGTCGCCGACCTCAAGGCGTCAGGCCTATCGGCCTCTCGCATTCGTCAGGCGCACAACGTTCTCTCCCAGATTCTCAAGACCGCCGTCCGGGCGCGTTATCTTCCAGCCAACTCTGCGGAGGGGGTCGACGTCCCCCGCAAACCACGCCGTGAGCAGCTCTTCCTCACTCCCTCCGAGGTCGATCGGCTGGCAGACGTTGTCGAAGACCAGTATCGGGCTCTTGTCTATGTCTTCGCCTATGGCGCTCTGAGATGGGGCGAGGCCGCTGCTCTCCGGCGCCGACGAATCGACGTGCTGAGAGGCAAGCTCGACGTCGTAGAGAGCCTGTCAGAGGTAAGTGGGGGGATGCATTTCGGGCCCACCAAGAACTACCGGAACCGGGTCGTGACCCTTCCCAAGTTCCTCCGCGAGATGCTCAATCACCATCTCCTCACCCACTCGGCTCAGGATTCCGACGCCTTGGTGTTCACGGTGAGCAACGGTGCCCCGATGAGAAACTCGAACTTCAGCTCCAACATCTGGAGGCCGGCGGTGCAAGCGGCAGGGCTACCCAAGGACCTCCGGGTCCATGACCTCCGTCACACCGCAGTCGCCATCTTGATCAGCCAGGGCGTGCACCCCGAAGCGATCAAACGGTTCCTCGGTCACTCATCGATCATGGTGACGATGGACATTTACGGCCACCTGTTTCCCTCCGACCAGGAAGCACTCGCCAACGCTCTCGATGACGCCTTCGCTCAATCTCAGACGGACAAACGACGGACAAAGCCGGGCAAGAACTCATCGACGGAAGAGATCGACCAGCGAAAAGGCCAAGCAGTACTTGACTTTTCTGAAGTGGGTCCCGAGGGAATCGAACCCTCAACCTTCGGGTTAAAAGCCCGCTGCTCTGCCAATTGAGCTAGGGACCCAACGAGTACTGCGGATCGCAGAACGCGCACAGGTTACCCAATGCCATAACCTGTTCCACACTGTGATCCGATTCGGCGTTTCGACGATGCCACCCGACGATCCGGGTGAGCACCCGGCGTTCCTCGACGGCATTGTCGAGCGGGGGCACACCGCTCTCGAGCTTCCCTTCGTCAAGGAGTTCCCCTGGAAGGAAAAGCAATGCCGGGCGTTCGGAGAACTGGCCGCCTTACGCAATATCCAACTGTCGGTCCACGCCCCGTATTTCGCGATTCTTACTGTCATCGAAGCAGACCGGGGCAAGCAGGCGGTTTCGGCGATGGAGCACACCATGAAGCTCGGCGCAGAGCTGGGCGCTCCGGTGATCGTCGCCCACCTCGGAGCCAAACACGGTGAAGACCCCGAAGTCCTCACCGAACGGGCCGAGCAACGGCTTGAATCGATCCGGTCCAAGGTGGAGGACCTCGGGGTGGGGCTGGGACTGGAGACGGCCGGCAACGAAAGCTCCTTCGGGACACTTGGGGACATCGCCCACCTGGCGTCCAGGTTCTCGTTCGTACGTCCCGTGGTCGATTGGGCCCATCTCCATGCGATGACCGGGGGAGGGCTCACGTCCGTCGACGCTTTTGAAGGCGTCTTCGCATTCATCAAGGATTCCTTCCCGGGTTGGATGATCCAGCCCCTCCACACCCAATTCACCGACAACGAGTTCGGGGCCCGGGGTGAGATCAAACACGTGCCGTACGGAGAGGGCTCGTTGCGGGTGGCACCTCTGCTCGAGGCGGCTGACCGTGCCGGGGTGACACTGACCATCATCTCTGAAGCAAGGGAAGAGTCGAGTCATGAAGGAATATGGGCGGAGGTGAGTGGGTACCTCGAATCTGTGCCCGAACCAAAAGGTAGAACCGTCGCCAGCTCCGAGATCGACTTCCCCTCGTCGGTGAGAGCGACCAAGGACGGGAAGCATTTCAACCCGATCGGCCTCGATCGGGGGCTGCGCCTGAGCAACCTCGACAAGGTGTTCTTCCCCGACGAGGGGTACACCAAAGGCGATCTGATCCAGTACTACTCGTCGGTCGCCCCGGTGCTGTTGCCCCACGTCGCCGACCGGCCGCTCTCCATGAACCGATTCCCTGACGGCATCAAAGGGTCGTCGTTTTACGAGAAACGCGCTCCCGGACACCAGCCGGATTGGATGCGGACCGTCCCGGTGGAGTCAGATTCTCAGGGGGGGATCATCGACTTCCTCGTCGCCGACAACATGGAAGCGCTGATGTGGTTCGCCAACATGGGATGCATCGAAGTCCATCCGTTCCACTCCCGTGCCGACAGCCTGGGAATGCCGGATTACGCCATCTTCGACTTCGACCCGGCGGAGGGCTCGGAGTGGGATCAGGTCGTCGCCGGGGGCGAGCTACTCAAGGTCGCCCTCGGCCAACTCGGGCTCAAGGGGTATCCCAAGCTCTCCGGGTCGAAGGGCCTCCATGTTTACGTCCCCCTGGAACCGGTTCACCCTTACGAGCGGGTGCGCCGCTTCGTCGGCGAAGTCGGTTCGTACCTGGCTTCGGCGAATCCCGACGATCTGACCATGGAGTGGGACAAACCAAAGCGAAAGGGGAAGGTCTTCGTCGACCACAACCGGAACGCATACGGCCAGACCGTTGCCGCCGCCTACTCGGTCCGTCCCCGTCCCGGTGCGCCGATATCGGTTCCGCTGACCTGGGATGAGGTGTCGACCGTCCAGAATGGCGACGTCACCATTGCCAACGTTTGGGAGCGGATCCAGAAACACGGCGATCTGTTCGAACCGGTTCTCAAAGGCGGCCAGACACTGGACGACGCCGAAAAGGCGCTGAACATCACCGATTAGGTGGTCGTCGTTTCCTTGGTCAACTCGACTATGGCTTTCTTCCAGAAGAGGACCAAGGTCCCCAGGATCATCACCCCTATCGACACCCATGCGTTCCGGCTGAGCCCGAGGAAGCGGAATGTGGTGTCGGTCCGGATCAGCTCCATCAGGAACCTGAAGAAGGCGTAGCCCACGAAGTAGATCCCGACGAGCCGACCTCTGAGCTGGGGGTAACGCTTGCCGATCCAGATGATGAAGAAGGCGAGCGACACGTTCCAGATCGATTCGTAGAGGAACGTCGGGTGGAACGCCTCAGCATTGGGGTATTCCTCGGGCCGGAATTGCGGCTCGATCTCGACTCCCCACGGGAGGTCGGTTGGAGTCCCGAACAGCTCCTGGTTGAAGTAGTTGCCCCATCGCCCGAAAGCCTGGGCAAAAGGCACCGCCGGGGCAACAGAGTCGAGAAGGTCCGGGATGCTCGAACCCCACTTCCTGCTGTAGACCACCATGACGATCGCGCCCGCGGTCAGCCCGCCGTAGAGGGCGAGGCCCCCCTCCCAGATGGCGATGACTTTCCACCACTCTCCCTCGAACCGGGAGAGGTGGGTCGAGACATAGCCGAGGCGGGCGCCGAGGAAGCCGAACACAAGAACACGGGCAAGGATCCGCCCCAACACTTCACTATCGCCGCCACGTGCGGTGAAGCGCCTCTCGGTGACCTGCCAGGCGACTGCCACACCGATGGCGATCAGGATCCCGTAGAAGGTGACCCGCAGCGGGCCGATGTGAAAGCTATTGATCGGGGGGGAGGGGAACGAGGCGAGAATCTGGGTCATGGGTGGGTGAGGTCGAGGTCAGGATGACTTGATGCTACTGGCGGATTCCCTGTGTGTGGGGTTGACCTTGCGCGAGCTCGCTCCGGGCCGACCTGCATCACATCGCCGCCGGACTCGCTAGGTTTCAGTCATGGACCTATACGCCAGAGTGAACATTCTCGGTGGTCTTTCGGTCAGATTGCCGCATGGCGGCCTCGACGAAGCGATACCGCTGGACAATGACCCGATCGGCCGTGCCCGCAGCTGGGTGGAGCAGGGGATCGAGCACCTTCACATCGTCGATCTCGACGCTGCCGCCTACAGCGACTCCCAAAACCGGAATCTCATGTACGAGCTGGTCGAATCTGTTGACGCCAAGATCCAGGTGGCCGGTGGTATCCGATCGGAGACCGAAGCGGAGTCGTTCATCACGCGTGGGGCCTGGCGAATAGTGATGGGTACCGCGGCAATCGAGAACCAGAACATGATCTGGGATCTGTGCCGCGACAACCCGGACAAGATCGCCGTTGCTCTCGACGTCCGAGCCGACGAAGAGATAGCCACCCGCGGCTGGACCCAAAACAGCGGCCGCTACCTCGAAGAAGTGATGATCGAGATGTCCTCAGCAGGCGTGGTCGCTTTCCTGGTCTCCGAAGCCGGCCGCAATGCCCTCGAGGACGTGCCCAACTTCCAGCTCATTGGTTCAGCGCTAGCGACCGTTGAGGAGCCGGTGATCGCCTCGGGCGGTGTCCGCAACCTCGAGGACCTCCGGCGGCTGGTGTCGCTGGAGTCATCGGGGCGACGACTAGGGGGAGTGATCGTGGGTCGCGAAGTGACCGCGGGACGCTTCACCGTCGAGGAGGCGCTCGAGGTGCTTGCAGGTCGCGGGCCCAGCCGGGCTCCCGGTGGCATCGTGGCCGCCCGTCAACTGCTCCAGGTCGGTTCGGTTGATTCCGCACTGCAGTTTCTCGAGGAGGTAGTGGGCCTTTCCCGTGTCAGATCTCCTGAGACGGGGGTGCTCCGAACGGTCCTCGAGGTTGCCGAAGGCCAGCAGGTCGAACTGGTCCAGGGAGCCTCCGGCCAGACTGCGACCCTCGCCCTGCTTGTCGCGGACCCCGAACTCTGGCTGGACCACTTCACCACGCAGGGGATCGAGACGACACGCACCTCAGCGGGCCTGGAAGTCTCCGGCCCCGGCGGTCTAACACTGCGGTTCGAGTAGCTACTCTCCCTCCGCTGGCGGAGGGAGT
>DATKCM010000158.1:0-27084 GCA_035513195.1 Acidimicrobiia bacterium
TAGATCGCAGACCGATACTGGGTACCGATGTCGTTGCCCTGCTGCATCCCCTGGGTCGGGTCATGGGTCTCCCAGAAGACACGAAGCAATTCATCGAAGGAGGCCTCCGCCGGGCGGTAGACCACCATCACCACCTCTGTATGCCCGGTCCTGCCGGTGCAAACTTCCTCGTAGGTCGGATTCGGGGTGTACCCACCGGCATAGCCGGCCGAGGTCGTGTAAACCCCGGGCAATTGCCAGAACCTGCGTTCGGCCCCCCAGAAACAGCCCATCCCGAAGACAACGACTTCGGTGTCATCCGGATAAGGCCCCTGCAACGGGTTTCCATTGACGAAATGCGCTTCCGGGACGGGCACTTTCGCGTCCCTGCCGGACAGTGCCGACTCTGCGGCCGGTATCTCCGTTTTTCTGCTTCCGAACATCACGACCTCCTGGGTCCAATTAAATACAGTCAGTGGATAAAACGTAGTAAACGGATCAGCCCATCCCCGAGATCTTGGTCGGCTTGACCTTCATCACTACCCGTTCGTCGCCTTCCTGGTGCCATGGGTACCGTTCCTTGTCGATGTACTTCTTCGCCATCCGCGAGATGAAGTCGATTTCGGGATCGGGCTCGATGTCGTCCAACTCCCCCCGGATCTCGATATAGCGGTAGGCGTTATCCGGATCGATCACCGAAAAGGCGGCGCGCTTGTCGCTCTGCAGATTCCGGTACTTCTGACGGTTGGTGGTGAGGCTGAACTTGATGTGGGTTCCGTCCCACTCGAACCACACGGGGCTGGTCTGCGGCTCACCGTCAGGCCCAATCGTCGCCAGGTGCGCAAACGATCTGGTTTCCCATGCAAGAAGGTCGATATGTGAATCAGGGATCATGACGAGTTTGTTTCGATTGGCTCTTTACTTTCAACGGTAGATCTTCGACGGGCATTCCTCAGTTCTCCTCAGACGTGACAGGCACTAGTGGCCCGTCGCAGAAATATTGGCGGTGTCTCTCCGGCCCTCGACACCCCTGGCTGCGTCGAAAATGCTCGCCGCAGCTCCCGGCTGCGACTGTGCTTTTCTCCTTGCCAGAAGGCGCCGATGACTCGGAGACACCCTCGCCCTATTTCAACGACAGACCACTAGCCTTGAATTGACCTATGAAGGTTATGCGCTTTCTCACCCTCGCCCTGGCCGCCGCCGTGGCCATCCCAGTTGTCAGCACCGACGGCCTGATCGCCCGTGCCCAAGACGTCGGTGAAGCCGAGGGAGATGCCGCCGAGGCCAGAGAGAGAGCCGAGGTTGCATCACGACTTGTCGAGGCAGCCGTGGCCAACCGGGCCGAGATCGAACTCGACCTTGCGGCGACCATCGAACGCCTCAATGTTCTCGCCGACGAGCTATCCGCGCTCTCGGTCGGGTTGGACAGGATTTCCGAGCAGCTCGGCTTCGCCGACCTGGAGCTGGCCGGGATACAAACGGACATCGAAAGCAGGGCTGTGGACGTGTACATGAGTGCGCTTTCTTCAGCCTCCATGGCTGTGGTGAACTCGCGCAGCATCGAGGAAGCAATGATCACCGGGAAGGTGGTCGAAGATGTCATCAGCTCCCAACACGCAGAGATAGACGGATTGGTGGTCAAGAAGAAGGATCTCCAACAGCTCCAAGCCGACTTCGCGGCACAACACGAGGCTGTCGCGGTGAAGCAAGCCGAATTCGATGCCGAAGTCGAACACCTTGCCGCCCTCTTCGACCAGGCAGACACAGAAGTGGGCGAGGCGGTCCGGGCGGCGAGCACCGCCGACCTGGAGTATCGCGCCGCGCTCGACGATGTCGCTGAGGCCAAGGCGAAGGCCGCGGAGGCAAGCCGTCAGGCCGAAAACAACCCGGTCACCACCACCACAACCCCAGGGTCGACCACCACCACGGCGCCCCCGGTGACCACCGCTCCCGGCAGCGGGGAGCCGTGGATACCGCCGCCCGAGGTCGAGCAATGGCGCGGCCTGGTGTCGGAACACTTTCCCTCCAACCGTGTCGAGGAGGCCCTCCACATAATGTGGTGTGAAAGCCATGGAGACCCCGATGCGTACAACCCATACTCGGGAGCTTCGGGACTCTTCCAGTTCATTCCCTCGACGTGGGCCTCGGCATCGGCGTCGGCTGGCTACTCCGGCGCAAGCGCTTTCGACGCCGAAGCCAACACAGCCACAGCCGCCTGGCTGGCCGGGGAATACGCGCGATTGGGCTTGTACTACTGGCAACCGTGGAGTTGTAAGCGGGTTCTTTCCTGATCGCGCGTTGAACCAGTGACGCCGTAGACTCGCCTCTTCCGATGGAGCCTCCACACCTCAATCCGTTGCGCCAAATCGCGATCATCGCCCTCGCGATGATCGCGACCATCCCAGGCGTCTATCTCAGTCTCACCCACCCCGAGATTCATCCGATAATCTCTGCCAGCCTTTACGGGATGGCGATTGTGGGCGCAGCCTTCCTGCTGGCGTGGGCAGCAGAAGTGGTCCAGCTCGACATCGCCGCCGGCCTGGCAATCGCCCTCCTCGCCCTGATCGCAGTGCTCCCCGAGTACGCCGTCGACTTCGTGCTCACCGCAAGCGCCGGAACCGAGTTTCTCGAAACCGGGGCTGCTGAACAATATGGCCACCTCGCTTTGGCAAACATGACCGGGGGTAACCAGCTCCTTATCGGGTTCGGGTGGCCGTTGGTGGTTCTCCTCGGCACCTGGCGGGTGCGAAAACTGCGGTCAGCACCCGGCGAGTCGGAAGGGGCCACGCCCAATGCGATCCATCTGGCACGTGGCCAGTCGGTCGATATCGCCTTCCTGGCGGTGGCCACGCTCTACGGGATGACGCTGAGCCTGAAGGAGTCCCTGACCCTCGTCGACGCTGGTGTCCTCGTCGCCATCTATGTCCTCTACCTGATGCGATTGAGCAACGCTCCGCCACAACAGCCACATCTGGTCGGGCCGTCGGCATATATCGGGAGCCTTCCCCGAAGGAGACGCCGAATCATCAACTACTCGGGATTTGTTCTCGCCGCCGCGGTGATCATCCAGTGTGCCCATCCCTTCGCCGAGTCGATCATCGAAATGGGAGAGGCAATCGGAGTCAGCGATTTCCTCCTCATCAAATGGATCGCTCCTACTGCCTCCGAGGCTCCGGAGCTCCTGGTTGCGGCCCTGTTTGCGTGGCGTCTGGCATCGAGAACGGGGCTTGGCGCCCTGGTGTCCTCCAAGGTCAACCAGTGGACCCTGCTGGTCGGCACCCTACCGATTGTCTTCGCAGTCTTCTCCCGCAGTTTCCACGGATTGCCACTCGATGAGATTCAGCGAGTCGAGCTCTTCGTTACGGCCTCGCAGTCGGTATTCGCCGTCGCGATTCTGGCCAGTCGATCGATGTCCACCAGAGAGGCATTGCTCATGTTCGGACTGTTCATGGCGCAGGTGGGAGAGTCTCTACTCGCCGAATTCGGGGTCATCAGCGAGGCAAACTCCCTCTTCGCCAGAGAGATGGTTGCCGTGGCGTTCATACTCGCCGCCGTATGGGCGCTTTGGGGGAACGTAGGGAAGATGCGCACCATCCTCAGGGACGGCTTCCGCGCTTCGTGGGCACAGCTCGCCGAGGAGGAGCCGGTCCGATCGTAAGTCGCATCCCTCGGTGAGAGTTGCGCGACTCTCTTGATTCCTCCCAGGAATATGCCCGATGATGGCCATGTGATCGAGGCTGACGCGTCGTTGTCGAGATCAGGCGATCACGATCGACAAGAGCCTATCCCCGACCGGAACAGTGGACAGAGGAAGACGAAATGAGCAAGAGATACTTCAGACCGGCGATCTACCAGTTCTTGAACGAGCTGGAAGCCAACAACGAAAGGCGATGGTGGGAGGCGAATAAGGACCGATACATCAGCCTGGTCCGGGATCCGGCACTCGAGTTCATCTCCGACTTTTCCGGCAGGCTGACCGGGTTCTCCCCTCATTTCGTCGCCGACGCGAGGACAGTCGGAGGGTCGCTGATGCGCCCCTACCGTGACATGCGGTTCTCGAACGACAAGACCCCGTACAAGACCAACGTCGGCATCCAATTCCGCCACGAGTCGGGAAAAGATGTCCATGCGCCGGGCGTCTACGTCCACATCGAGCCAGGGGCAAACTTCGCCGGGGTTGGGCTTTGGAGCCCTGAGACAAAGGTTGCGCATGCAATCAGGAGAAGGATCAATGGCGACCCGGAGGGATGGGGGAAAGCGGTGCACTCCAAGCCGTTCACCGAAGGTTGGTCATTGAGCCACTCCGAGGAATCACTCCAGCGGATCCCCTCCCAGTACGACGCCGACCATCCATTTGCCGATGACATTCGGCTCAAGTCGTTTATCGCCAGCCAGCAACTCACTCAGAAGGTCACAACCTCCTCAATGTTCGCCGACCACCTAGCCGAAGAGCTCCACAAGACCCGACCTCTTGTTGCTTTCCTCTGCGAAGCGGTTGGCCTGCCGTTCTGAGGCTGCGCCCGGTGGTCCGGTGGGTAGACACAGGACCAGGGGACGCTACATTGAGCGAGGCTATTGCTGGGGTGCAATCTGACGGAACATCATGGAGTCATCGATTTCGGTGACAACGAAGTCGAAGTTGCGATCTCTTTCAACGGCTCTCTGCTCCGACTCACTTCGTCGGGTGGCGAAATCGGCGCATGGGACAGGTCAAATTACAGCCTCACCCGGTCAGGGAAATCTACGTTCGTGCTCCATGCCGAGAACGACGACCTCACGTTCAAGCCGAGCTCACCCGAAGAATTCGCGCAAGCGGCCAGTCGCGGCCTGAACGACGCCGCCCCGAGGCCCTCACATCGTGAGAAGACAGGTCGGCACCGCGATCGGGTCGAGGATGGCCCGCTGGCAAAGCCCATCACGCTGATCCTGTTCTACATGCTTGCGATCGGAACCCTTGCGATGGGGGCGTGGGCCCTGATGAGCATCCTCGGCTGATTCAGATCGGCGAGTCCATCCAGTCCTCGACCCGGTCGAGAAGGTACTCGGAGATGTCGCGAGATCGATCGAGCACCTCGCAGAGTTGCTCGCGTCCGATCATGATATCCACGAGGTCGACCGTGCTTTTTCCAACAAGCTGGAGCCTCCGTTCGGGAGCTTCGGCCAGAGCCCCGTAGGAGTCGATCGCGGAGACCTCGATGACGAGATCGAGACCGCCCAAACCGGCCAGGTCAGTGGCCAGCACCAGCAAGTCGGGGGGTTGCACAAGAGGAGGGACAGCCCAGTTGAAGAAGAGGTCGAGGCTGTACTCCCCCTCAGGCTCGTCGAAGTCAGGCCCCATCTCCTCGACGGTGCTTATCAGAGAGATCAGGACTTTCGGGTCGACATCGAGGGCCAGATGCAGATCGATCGGTCCCCCGCATCCCGCCTCGGGGTGGAGATCAACCTCCCACGACTGACGCAGCGAATACGTCTCGACAATGTGTCGCTCGTCATGGACGTGGAACCCATGCTCCACTGCGTGCTCTTTCAGATCCGCTACGAATCCGGCAATGTCAATGGCCATCCCTGATGAGGATATTGGAATGTGGCGGCAACTGGGCTCGTCGCTACCAGCGAACGCACGTGGCCGCCCATGTATAGCCGGTCCATGCGGCGAGGAGTAGCGCGACCCGAACCACTTTCGATCTGACCGGTGCGCGCTTCCCGCCTCTGCAGCCGGCGCTACTTGCGGCGACGTGAACCGACGAGCAATCCGACCACGAACGTGACCAGCGCGGTCAGGGTTAACGAGGTGCTTTTCTCCGACTCATCCCGGGGCTCACTGAGGTCGTCCACAAACACGATGTGGCTGTCGTCAGCGTCATATACAAGGCGTCGATAGCTCTGGGTGACCTCTGCCCCGAACAGAAATACCGAGGAGAGCAAGTACGCAAGGAACAGCAGGAGCACGATGGAACCGGAGAACCCGAGGGCGGTCGGCTCACTGAATTGCGAGAAGTAGAACCCCGTCAGATAGCCGGCAATCGAGAACATGGTCGCGGTAAACAGTGCGCCGATCCAGACCGGCGTCCACGGAAGCTTTCTCATCGTCAGGGTCTGAAACACAAGACCGAACATCAGGACCATGAAAGTAAAGGCAACGACAAACCCGAGGGCGGGGACGAAGGCGACAGGAATGTTGAGGAACCTGGAGATGGCTGATCCCGCGATCTGGGTGGCAGCGTTGACTGCGAACAGAGCCGTCAGGGAGATTCCGATTCCGACGGTCCAGAGAATTCCCACGAGACGTTGCACACCCATTGCCAGGATGCGTCGCTCGAAGGGGATCGGAACTTCAAAGATCTGGTTGAGGTCACGCTGGAGCTCGAGGAACAGAGTCGACGACGACCAGAGCAGCAGTACCACACCGACGACAGCAGCCGCATCTGCGCTTTCTAGAGCGCTGTCGAGAACATCTGACATCAGGCCCGACATTTCGGAACCCGCGACGTCGTTGACAGCGTTGATGATGGCGGTCCGGGCTTCGAGGTTTCCTCCGACGACAAAACCGGCGATCGATACAGCAATGACCAACAGCGGCGTGATCGCGAAGACAGTCCGGAAGGAGACGGCCGCGGCCATCCGCCCGCCCACATTGTTGCCGTATTCGCGGGCTGCACGTTTCAAGACCGCTAACACGGTTCTGAAGCGACCGGGGCGTGACTTGGTCATTCTTATTCAGGATATCGGCGCATACACTGCAAACCCGTGAGTCATCCCTTTCTTCCACCGGTCAAGACAATGGAGGCGCGCACATCCGAGGTCTGGCCCACCGGCGATCACCTCCACGAGCCCAAATGGGACGGGTTCCGATCTCTCTCATGGTCGGCTCCTGAGCCACGAATCGACTCACGCAACGAACGCCCCTTATTGCGTTATTTCCCCGAGCTCCGGCCCGCCCTTGACCAGCTGCCAAGTGGAACCGTCGTGGATGGGGAGATCGTGGTTGTGATCGAAGGAGTGACCGAATTCGACACCCTGCAGCAGAGAATCCATCCCGCCGAATCGCGGATCACCCTTCTCTCGGAGGAAACCCCGGCCGAATTGATCGCGTTCGACCTCCTCGCCTACAAGGGTGAGGATCTGAGGGAGAATCCCTTCTCCGAGAGACGCACAGCGCTCGTCGAGTTGTTGCAGTCACTGGAACACCCGTGGCACCTCACGCCGCAGACCGACGACGAAGAGGTGGCAAAACGGTGGTTCGATGAATTCGAGTCGGCGGGATGCGACGGCATCATCGCCAAGAAGCCCGACCTCGCTTACCAGCACGGCAAACGGGCGATGACCAAGATCAAACACCGGCGGACCGTCGACGTAGTCGTCGGCGGATTCCGGGAGCACAAGGATGGCGGGAAAATCGGCTCGCTCCTTCTCGGCCTCTACAACGAGAACAGCGACCTCCACTTCATCGGTCATTGTTCCGGATTTCCCGATGTCGACCGGGTCGAGATCTTTGATCGGTTCCAGGAGCTTGTATCCGATGACAGCTTCGGCGAGGACGCCCGGATGCCCGGAGGGCAGAGTCGCTGGTCCGGCGACAAGGATCTGTCGTGGACTCCGGTGAAGCCAGGGGTGGTCATCGAAGTCAGCTACGACCAGTTGGAAGGCGAGCGATTCCGTCATGCCACGAGATTCCATCGCTGGCGTCCCGACAAAGATCCAACAGATTGCACCACCGAACAGCTCGAGCTTCCCGAAGGCCCCGGTTTCCGCGAGGTAGTGATCACCTGATGGTTGATCGCATCGCCAACTCAGGGATGACTCAGGGGTCTCCCCGATTGTGCTTGTACAGGAAACGGGCCAGAGTGGGTCCTTCGTGACAGCCTCAGTAGTCCGCGTCTCCGGCCTCACCCACGACTATGGCGAGGTCGTTGCCCTCAAGAACCTGGAAATCCAGATCCCTGCCGGTATCACAGGGCTGGTCGGCGCCAATGGCGCCGGCAAGACCACGTTACTGCGCATCCTGCTCGGTCTCCTCCATCCGACCGCCGGCACCTCGACGGTCCTGGGCCATGACAGCGAACGTGAGCCGCTCGAAGTCCGGAGCAGGGTCGGCTACATGCCCGAGGGAGAGTGCATCCCCGACGACCTCACCGCCGCCGAGTTCGTCGCCTACACAGCTCAGCTAGCGGGACTGCCCAAGAGTGAGTCGAAACGGCGAGCTTCGGAGACTCTTTTCCTCGTCGGCCTTGCCGAAGAGCGCTTTCGGTTCCTGGGTGACTTCTCGACCGGCATGAAGCAGAGAGTAAAGCTGGCGCAGGCGCTGGTCCACGATCCCGACCTGATCCTTCTCGATGAGCCCGCTTCGGGCCTCGACCCCAAAGGCCGCGACCAGATGCTCGCCCTGATCCGCCGACTGGGTGAGTTGGGACTCAACATCATCATGTCATCTCATGTCCTGACGGATATCGAGCAGACCTGCCAATGGGTTGTAATGCTCGACGGGGGCAACCTGCTCAGGTCGGGGCCGCTCGGTGGCTTCGATCGGTTGAGCACAGTCCTCGTCGAGGTGGTCGACGATGCTGAAGCTGTCGCCAGCCAGCTAGCGGCGTCGGGAATCGAGTCCCACGTCGATCAGCGGCGCCTCGTCGTCGGCCCCGGGGACGCAGGTCTCGAATCGCTGATCGTCGCCGCGGTGGCCGCCGCGGATGCCGGCCTCATCAGGATGATCCGGTCCTCTGCTTCTCTCGAGGATCTGTTCATGGAGGGAAGCCCGCTTGGCTGACCGGGTCATCTTTGACCGTGGTTACCGCAACTACGACGGCCCCAGGCTAGGTCCCTCCGGCGCGCGCTCGGCCGTGTATCGCGATGGTGTCCGCCGCGTCCTCGGACTCGGCCGCAAAGCCCGGCGAAAGGTCTTTCCCTGGTCGCTTATCGCCATAGCGGCGATTGCCGCCGCCATCATCATCGGAACCCACTGGGTGATCGGGAGCATCGAGGAAAGCTTCCGCGAGGGCGTTCCCACCTACGGAGGGCTCTTCGACTTCTACTCGGGGATCTCGCTTCTGTTCATCGCATTTTCCGGCCCACTGCTGCTGATCCCCGATCGGACCGACGGTGTCTTGTCCGTTTACTTCTCGCGCCCGCTCACGGTAGGCGGGTATCTCATCTCAAAGCTCGGCGCCTTCGCCACCGTGGTAGGCGCCATCTACGTGGTCCCACAGATCCTGCTTCACCTCGGTCTCGGCCTCATCTCAAATGACGGATTCATCACCTATATGGGTGACAATCTCGACATCTTGTGGAAGGTGCCTGTGGTCACTCTCGGGTTTGTTACTTTGCACGCGGCCATCATCTTCATGCTCTCCGCATGGATCAACCGGACCGGAATCGCTGCAGCCTCGTTTCTGGGGATATTGATCGCCGGGGGCGCCATCGCCAGCCTGATCTCGGAAGCGACCTTCACCGGTTCTCGATGGGTGGCTCTTCTCGCCCTCGATCATCACCCAAGAATCATCAGAGATTCCTTGCTTGGGGACACGATTGACTACCCCGCAGAAATTGTCGGGTTCGGGCCATGGACCTCGCTCCTCGTAATCGCCGTCATCGTCGTCATCGCCGTGTTCATGGTGCGCCGCCGCTACGGAAAACTTGCATGAGCGCGACCATCGAAGTCAACGGGCTGTCGAAGTGGTTCGGCAACAAGGTCGCGGTGTCGGAGCTCTCAGTCAATTTCTCTCCCGGGATCACGGGACTCCTCGGGCCCAACGGAGCGGGCAAGACCACCATGATGCGCGTAGTGGCGGGGCTCCAGGTCCCATCCCAGGGCTCCGTCTCGATCCTGGGCAAGGACCCAAGAACCGACCCCGAGATCTACCGCAAGGTTGCACTCGTCCCTGAAGACGAGGCTGTTTACGGGCACCTCACGGCGAGCCAGTTTGTGACGCTCGCCGCCCGCCTCTCGGGGATTGACAACATCGAGGGTCGAGTGGTCGAGGCCATCCACCTCGTGGAGATGAGCGACTCATCCGACCGGAAGCTTGACGGTTTCTCCAAGGGGATGCGTCAGCGGATCAAGGTCGCTGCCGCCCTCGTCTCCGACCCCGAGATCCTTCTTCTCGATGAGCCCCTGAACGGCGCCGACCCCGTGCAGCGGGCGCGGCTGATCGCCCTGTTCCGCCGACTCGGCGAAGAAGGAAAGACCGTCCTCGTCTCCTCCCATATTCTCGCTGAGGTGGAACGCATGACCGACCAGGTTGTGGCGATGGTCGACGGACGGCTGGCAGCGATGGGCCACATCTCCGAAATCCGGGCTGCCATGAGCGACAAGCCAAGGCGCGTCTACATCGAAACCGACCAGACCCGAAGACTGGGCTCAGCTCTGATTCAACTCGATGGCGTGGTCGGCATCGAGCTGGACGAAGACCGTCTCACCCTCCAGGTTACCGACGCCCAGGGATTCGCCCGCGGCATTCCGAAGATCCTGGCAGACGGGAACTACGACGTGACCCGCATCGAGCCAACCGACGAGTCGCTTGAGTCGGTGTTCAGGTACCTGGTGGAGGGCGAATGATCCACCTGGTATCTCACCTCTACCGGCGGACCATGAGGAAAGGCCGGCTGATCGGGCTCACGGCATTGTCAGCGGTCCCCGCGGTCCTCTTTCCTCTGCTCGTCGCTGGCGGTTTGGAAGGCGCTGGGCTGGACGAGGCCTACGTCGGGGTGGTGACCGGA
Organism: Acidimicrobiia bacterium; assembly: GCA_035513195.1. Lineage (GTDB taxonomy): Bacteria > Actinomycetota > Acidimicrobiia > Spongiisociales > ZC4RG35 > MA-ANB-1. The sequence continues at coordinate 10,693 of DATKCM010000158.1, forward strand.
GCTGGCTACACGTTTGCGATAGCGGCGCTCGTGATCTCGGGAGGCATCTTGCGGGAGGAGCGTGACAGCGGGACTCTGCCGTACATCTACATGCGACCCTACTCCCGGTTCAGCCTGGCACTGGCCAGTGTGGCAGCAGGCGCAGCAGCGGCAGCAACGCTGGGTATCGCGGCGTGGGCGTTGTCGGTGTTGACCGGGCTGTTCGTCGGCGCAGGTCCTTCAGTTACGGGTACCGGCATCGCACTTTTCGTTCCGGCCGCCATCGGGTATGCCGCAGTCTTTGTCCCGCTCGGCTACCTCTATTCGAGATCCCTACTTATCGGCCTCGGATACGTCCTCGTCGGGGAGACAATCCTCGCCTTTGTCATTCCCGGCCTGGCCCAGCTCTCCATCTGGCGTATCGCGATGTCGATCTATGCCAGCTTCGTCGAATTCGGGCGTGAGGCCGACGCCGGTCTCGGTCCCATCGCTCCCGGCGCCGGGGGCGGAATCGCCAAGCTGACCGCAGTACTGGTGGCGGGGGTGGCACTTCTCACCTGGGCGCTCCGCAAGCGCGACGCCCTGTAGGCATCGTCGCCCGCCCGCACAGTGCACCGGGATGCGGAAACCGCATCTTCTGGTGCACTGCAAACCGATCTGCCGTTGTGTTCAGTACTCGTCGTCGGGGCGGCGTTGCTTTGATGGCTGGACCCGGGGGGGCTCGCCGGGCATCTTGGGGTAGTTGGGCGGCCACGGCGCTTCCCCGATACCGTTCTCCTCGTCGCGGACCACCCACTCCATGAGAGTGTCGATCCGCCCAACCGCCTCGTCGATTCCGTCGGTGAGGTCTCCCACTTTTTGGTACCGCTCGCTGGCGAAACGGTCCATGGGAAAGTCCTCGATCTCGACATCCGGAAGCTCCTCCCAGGTGAGAGGTGCCGACACGAAACCGGTTGGCCGGACGCCATAAGCCGACGACACCGACTTGTCCCGGGCGTTTTGGTTGAAGTCGATGAAGACCCCTTGTCGTTCCTCCTTCCACCACTTGGTGGTGACCAGATCCATCCGCCGCTCCAGCTCCCGGGCAAACGCCAGCACAGCCCGCCGGGTCTGAAAAAAGTCCCAGATCGACTCGATTCGGATGTGCACGTGGATTCCCCGGCTCCCCGACGTCTTGGGCCATCCGACCAGGCCGAGCTCGTCGAGCAGGTCCTTGGCACCCATCGCAGCTTCTTTGACCCGACCGAAAGTGATCCCCGGAGTGGGGTCGAAGTCCAACCTCAGCTCGTCCGGGTGGTCGGTGTCGGAATCCCGCACCGGCCAGGGGTGAAAATCGAGACAACCCAGTTGGGCGAGCCGCACAACGTCTGCCGCTGTCCTCGGCACATTCATCCGGCCGGGCCGCTGAGAGGGAAAGAGAATCTGGACGGTGTCGAAGGGTGAGTTCTTGTTCGCCCGCTTCTGGTAGATCGGCTCGACGTCGACGCCTTTCATGTAGCGCTTGAGCATCGTCGGTCGGTCCTTGATCCCACGAGCGGCTCCCTCGCCCACTGCGACAAAGTGCTCGACCACATCGAGCTTGGTCCATCCCTGCTCCGGGAAAACCACTCGATCGGGGCTCGAGATCCTTACCTCATCATCGCCGACTGTCACCATGACATTGTCGGCCATGCTTACCTACACACCTGGATGTCATTCATCAGGATGAAACCTTAGAGAGGGATGGTTGTCATGGGCCTCGTCGAGAAGGTTCGCGACTCTGTGATCGGGAAAGACACAGCGGTGCTGACCCCGTTCGGCCTGAAACGGCTCACCTACGCCGACTACACGGCTTCAGGCCGTTCCCTCTCTTTCATCGAGGACTACATCCGGTCGAAGGTGCTCCCGATGTATGCCAACACTCACACCGAGACCTCCGGGACGGGTCTGCAGACGACACGGTTCCGCGAGGACGCTCGACAGATCATTCGCGAGTCCGTTGGCGGTAACCCTGACGAACACGCGGTGATCTTCGCCGGGAGTGGCGCGACCGGGGCCGTCGACCGGCTCATCGGGATGATGGGTCTCCGCATTCCATCGGCAATCAACGAGAAGTACGGATTCGCCGGACAGATCCCGACAGGTGAGAGACCGGTTGTTCTCGTCGGTCCGTACGAGCATCATTCCAACGAGCTTCCATGGAGGGAGACGATCGCCGAGGTCGTCGAAATCTCGGAGGACGCCGACGGCCATGTCGACCTCGCAGAGCTCGAAAAGCGGCTGATCGAATTCGCTGATCGTCCCCTAAAGGTCGGCTCGTTTTCGGCGGCCTCCAATGTGACCGGGATCATCTCCGACACCAGCGCCATCGCCTCCTTGCTCCATGAGCACGACGCTCTCTCCTTTTGGGATTTTGCCGCTTCAGCGCCCTACGTCGGCATCGAGATGGGGACCCAAAAGAGACCCACCGATTACAAGGACGCCATATTCCTGTCTCCGCACAAGCTCGTCGGTGGCCCCGGCACGCCGGGGGTCCTCGTAGTTCGCAAGGAGCTGATCAGCAACACTGTCCCCGCAGTCCCCGGGGGCGGGACAGTGCAGTACGTGTCCCCGGAAAGGCACACCTACCTAGCGGATCCCGAACATCGCGAGGAGGGTGGGACTCCGGCGATTGTCGAGTCGATCCGGGCCGGTCTCGTCTTTCAGCTCAAAGGGCGGGTGGGGGTCGACACGATCAGGGAGCGGGAGCACTCCTTCATCCGTCGGGCGATCGACTCATGGTCGACCAACCCGAATATCCGGATCCTGGGCAACCCCAAGGCAGACCGGCTTTCGATTGTGAGCTTCATAATCAATCACGAGGAAAAAGTGCTCCACCACAACTATGTGGTCGCAGTGTTGAACGACCTGTTCGGCATCCAGGCGCGCGGTGGCTGCAGTTGCGCCGGGCCGTACGGACATCGCCTCCTCGGGATCGACAGCGAGACAAGCGCGCGGTTCGAAGCGGCGATCGCCGACGGGTGCGAAGTGATCAAGCCGGGATGGGTGCGGGTCAACTTCAACTATTTCATTCCCGAGGAGGAGTTCGAATACATCATCCAAGCCGTGCACATGACTGCGCGCGACGGATGGAAGCTGCTGCCTCTGTACGAATTCGAACCTTCCACCGCAATCTGGCGTCACCAGGACGGGCTCCCCGAGCCGCCTGCGTCATTGCTAGACGTGTCCTTCGCTGAGGAACCACAAAAGCCGCCTACGCTCCCGATCGAAGCGCTTTCGAACCAGCTGGTCGAGGCAGCAACAATCCTGTCCTCTCCGGTCACCGCCCACCCTGCAGAAGTTGCGTTACCGGAGATTGCAGAAGCACTGCGCTGGTTCCCAAGCCCCGCCGAAGCTGTTCCCCCAGAGGCGAAGCCGAATGGGGGAAAGGTTGTTCCTGCCCGCCCGAAAGGGCGGGGAGGTAAGGGGGCTTGAGAGTCCACAAGTTGAGAGCAGGCGCGGCAACGGTCGCGGCACAAACAACGTTGGTGGGTGCCAGCCCCCCTCCCACCGACCTGACGGTCGGAGTACTCCCCCCACCCTACGGGCGGTGGGAGAGATCAAGATGTCGCCGGTACTCCCTCCGCCAGCGGAGGGAGAGACGCCCCGAGTTACCCAATCGGCGTGATGGCCGGTACCGTCTCGTTGAATGGCAGACCAGGCCACCTTCGCGGACGATGCAATGCCGTACACCAAGCAGTTGTACGGCGCCGCGATGCGGATGACGAGGAACCCCGCCGACGCCGAAGACCTGGTGCAGGAGACTTTCCTCAAGGCCTATCGCGCCTACGACAGCTTCACCGCGGGCACCAACCTCAAAGCGTGGCTCTACAGGATTCTCACCAACACCTACATCAACAACTACCGCAAGGCGTCCCGACGTCCCGATGAAGTCGACCTGGGCAATGTCGAGGACCTATACCTCTATCGGCGGATCGGATCAGAAGAGTCTGTCGAGGCTTCGCGCACCACTGAGGATCGTGTGCTCGACGGCCTTGTCGAATCGGATATCAAGAAGGCGGTGGAGGCTCTACCGGAGAACTTCAGGATCCCGGTCCTACTCGCCGACCTCGAGGGTTTGTCTTATCAGGAGATCGCCGACATCCTCGACATTCCGATCGGTACTGTGATGTCCCGACTACATCGTGGAAGAAAAGCGATGCAGAAAGCGTTGTGGGAGTTTGCAAGCAAACGCGGACTACTCCCGGAGAATGCGGAAAGGCCATGACAAAAAACGACTGCGTCGACACATGACAGATGACGATTGCGTCGACACCGGCGCGAGCAATTGCGACGAGGCCATGGAGCGTCTCTATGAGTATCTCGACGAGGAGATGGACGATGCAACCGCAGAGGGCATCAGGTCACACCTCAACGACTGCGGAGACTGTCACGGTGGCTTCGACTTCGAGAAACGCCTGAAGGTGGTCGTGAGGGAACGGCTCGCCGAAGAGGTTCCCCTGAGTTTCATCAACCGATTGCGCAGCGCGCTAGACCGGGAGGCCGCCAAGCGTTAGCGGCCAAGGTGTCCGTTGGATAAAGCCGTGACATAAATTGTTCAACGGGCTCCGACGTTCGACTCCCATCGCGACCGTGGGTAATCTGATCGTGATGACCAAATCAGCCCGCGTTGCCCTCCTCGCACTCATGTCCGCATTGGTGATACTGCTGTTGGCGTTGCCCGGATTCGCCACCGCGGACCCGGCACCTGAAGAGGACACCAGTGAGACGACGGTGATAACCACTGACATCGAGCCGGCCGTCGAGGTGACCTTGCCGCAAGTTGAAGCCGCCGACGCCGACTGGACCTATCGCTACCTGGTACCGACAGGGATCGCTCTCGCCATTCTGGTCATCATCGCCACATCCGGGCGATACTTCACCAACGTGGTTCGGAAGCGATACCGAATCGTCGAAGAGTGACCGCGGAATCGTCCCCCGGAATCGCCGGACGGATCGCAGGTCAGTATCCCCTCGCCGCGACATACCACAGCGCCGCGCTCCAGGCCGACATGGCGAGGATCACTCCGATCGTTTCGGAATTGGTGGCTGCCGGCACCGGACTCGATCTCACCGGTGATCCAAGCACCACTGTCATCGACAGGACCGACTGGGTAGAGCGGAATCTCGCCAGCTTCAAACATTTGGTTGAGCCCGCCACCCGCAGGTTGGCCGAGTCGAGGGACACGCTGCAGATGGCGAATGTCGAAAGGCTGGTCGAGCGGGAGAGCAGCGCCCTTCTCGGTGTCCTTTCCCGGAGAGTTCTAGGACAATATGAGCTGGTGTTGCCGACTGGTGAGGATGGCGACAGCGTCGTCTACGTTGGGCCGAATTTGCTCAAGATGGAGCGGGCTCATCAGTTCAGGCCCTCCGAATTTCGTTTCTGGGTGGCTCTTCACGAGTTGACCCATCGCGCTCAGTTCACCGGTATTCCCTGGCTTCGCGGCTATTTCCGGGGATTGGTCGAAGAGCTGGTCGAGGCTTCCGGGCCGGAGCCGGGGCGTCTCGGAAACATTTTGGGTGAGGTCATCGAGCGACGTCGAAGGGGGGGTCCCCTCATCGACGAACGGGGCATTTTCGGACTGGTGGCGACCCCGACCCAGACCGAGATTGTTGACCGGGTGCAATCCCTGATGACCGTTCTCGAGGGCCACGGCCATGTCGTCATGGACCGTATCGGCGCTGACAACCTGAAGTCACAGGAGAGGATGAGCCGCATTCTCAAGAACCGCCGGAGGGACAAGAGGACAGCCGCCTTCTTCCGAATCACTGGACTTGAGATGAAGATGAATCAGTACGCGAAAGGTGAGCGTTTCATCAAGGCTGTCGAGAAAGAAGCAGGGTGGGGCGCGGTCAACCTTGCCTTCAGGGGAGCTAGCTCGCTGCCAACCCTCGGCGAAATCGATAATCCGACGTCGTGGCTCAGTCGCGTCGTCTGAGCGACCTTGCGGGCGCGATCAACCAGAGGGCTCGTCTCCCGGAGCCACCCCACGTAATTGCCTTGTCCGGGGGAGCGGATTCGGCTGCCCTTGCCGACATGGTTATCGGCAATTTCGACGACCCCCCCCGATGTGTCCACGTCCATCACGGCCTTGCCCACTCAGACTTGCTGGCCGCTGCCGCAGAATCAATAGCTGATGAGCTGAGCCTGTCGGTCGACGTGGTCGCGGTGCAGATCCCGGAAGGACCATCGCCCGAGGCGATGGCCCGGGAGGTTCGTTATTCAGCGCTCGAGACCTCGCTAAGGACGAACGAAAGCATGCTTCTCGGCCACACGCGCAACGATCAGGCGGAAACTGTTCTGCTCAACCTGGTTCGAGGATCGGGCATGAGAGGGCTCGCCGGGATGCCCTACCGGCGCGGAACGCGCTTCTTCCGCCCATTCCTGGACGTGAGCCGCGACGAGACACGCGAGTACGCCAAGCTGAGGGGCTTGCCCTTTGTGGACGACCCGACGAACTCTGATCGGACGATCCGCCGCAACCGGATCCGCCTCGACGTGATCCCCCGTCTCGAAGAGCTCAATCCGAACCTCGTCGAAGCCCTGGCCCGGACGGCCGAGTACGTCCGGGAGGATTCGGAGTACCTCGACCGGCTCGCCGTGCTGCCGGCCAACTCGGGGGATAATTCGGCACGGGTGCCGACTGGTGTGCTGGCCGCGCTTGACCGACCCGTCAGGTCCCGGACAATTGCCGGGCTTGTCGCCTCGGTGCGGGAACGGGAGGGCCTCACCAGTGCAGAACTGGCCCGGATCGAGGACGTCCTGGATGGGAGAAGCGGGCGGGCGGAGTTGGAAGGAGGGGTCGCCGTGGACAAGGCGGGACCGTTCCTGGTGGTCACGTCGACAGTCGATTCGTGACGGTTGGCGGCAACCGATCCGAACTGGCTACCTTCTAAGTCTCACCGAATCGAAAGTGCGATTGATGGACATCAAGCCTCTGATAACAACCGAGGAAATCGACGCAAAGCTCAAAGAGCTGGGCGCTCAGATCTCGACCGATTACAAGGGCGAGAACCTCCTCCTGGTCGGAGTGTTGCGCGGGGCTTTCATGATCATGGCCGACCTGGCGAGGAACATCGACCTTCCAGTGGAGTTCGACTTCATGGCGGTTAGCTCCTACGGGGCATCAACACAGACTTCGGGCGTGGTCCGCATCCTCAAAGACCTCGACGAGGAGATAGAAGGGCGTCACGTCCTCATTGTCGAGGACATCATCGATTCAGGCTTGACCCTCAACTACCTCCTTAAGAGCCTCAGGGTCCGCAAGCCGGCGTCTCTCGAGATAGCCACGCTCCTCCTCAAGGAGGGGATTCAGAGAGTGCCGCTCGATGTGAAATATGTCGGGTTCTCGATCGGTCCTGAGTTCGTCGTCGGATACGGCCTCGACTACGCAGGCAAATACAGGAACCTGCCATACGTCGGGGTGATGGGCCCCGAACTTCTCTGATTCGGGGTTCGATTACCACGGTATCTGACGTAGCATTGTCGATACCAGTCTTTTCTTGAGCCTTGAATCGAGGTAGTTGTGAACCGAACCATGCGAACCCTGTTGATATACGGGGTGTCCATAATCATGCTGGCGCTCGTAGCGCAGTGGTGGTTCGACACGGTCGCAGGTCCCGAACAGGTGGCATTGTCCGACTTTATGGAAACGATGGAGGCAGGCGACTTCGAGGCGGTCCAGATCCTCGAGCGCTCCAACGAGGTTCAGGCCCGGGTCCAGGACAGCCAGGCTCCCGAAGGGGCGTGGGACCAGTTCGCCCCATACCCGGACGGTTTTGAAGGGGAGCTAACAGCCACCGCCATCGCCACCGGCACCGCGGTGTCCAGCGACTCCCAGCCTCCCGGGTTTTTCGACTATCTGATCAGCTTCCTCCCCTGGCTGTTCTTGCTCGGGTTCATGGTGTTCATCTTCATGCAGATGCAGGGCGGGGGCAACCGCGTCATGCAATTCGGCAAGTCGAAGGCCAAGCTCGTTGGCAAAGAGCAACCCAAAGTCACCTTCGATGACGTGGCCGGTCTTGAAGAGGCGAAAGAGGAGCTCGAGGAGATCAAAGACTTCCTGGCCAATCCGGACAAGTACCGCCAGATGGGGGCGAAGATTCCCAAAGGTATCCTCCTCTTCGGACCTCCGGGAACCGGAAAGACACTTCTCGCCAAGGCAGTCGCCGGCGAAGCTGGCGTGCCCTTCATGACCATCTCCGGTTCCGACTTCGTCGAGATGTTCGTCGGTGTTGGAGCGGCAAGGGTCCGCGATTTGTTCGAACAGGCCAAGGCCACCGCTCCTGCGATCGTATTCATCGACGAGATCGACGCCGTCGGCCGTCACCGTGGCGCCGGGCTCGGAGGCGGCCACGACGAGCGCGAGCAAACCCTGAACCAGCTGCTCGTTGAGCTCGACGGTTTCGAAGGAAATTCCGGGGTGATCGTCATGGCAGCCACCAACCGACCCGACATCCTCGACCCTGCTCTCCTCCGTCCTGGTCGTTTCGACCGCCAGATCGTCGTCGATGCCCCCGATCTCGAGGGGCGAGCCGCGATCCTCGAGGTTCATTCCAAAGGCAAGCCCCTCGGGCCCGAAATCGACCTGCGCGTTCTCGCGCGGAGGACCCCCGGTTTCACCGGGGCCGATCTCGCAAACCTGATCAACGAGGCCGCCCTGCTCACGGCTCGCCGCAAGAAGAAAAAGATCGGCATGTCTGAGCTGGAGGAGGCGATCGAACGCGTCATCGCCGGACCTGAGCGGAAAACCCGGGTGATGACTGACGAAGAGAAGAAGTTGATCGCCTACCACGAGACGGGTCATGCCCTGGTTGGCTACGCACTGCCCAACTCCGACCCGGTCCACAAGGTGACCATCGTCTCCCGCGGTCGCTCGTTGGGTCACACACTTGCCCTTCCCACCCACGACCGTTACCTCATCCGCAGGTCGGAGCTGGTGGACCAGCTCGCCATGCTGCTCGGGGGCCGCACTGCCGAGGAGCTCATCTTTGCCGACCCGACCAGTGGGGCCGCCAACGACATCGAGAAGGCCACGCAGATCGCGCGCCGCATGGTGATGGAATACGGTATGAGCGACAAGCTCGGCCCTATGCAATACGGGAAAGCGAACGGTGAGGTTTTCCTCGGTCGCGACTACTCACGGCAGCAGGACTACTCCGACGAGGTCGCCGCGTTCATCGATGAAGAAGTCAGGAAGATGATCAACGCCGCGCATGAGGAGGCACGGGCGATTCTGAGCCATCACATTGATGCGATGGAGCGGATGGTCGACGAGCTTCTCGAGCACGAAACCGTAGACCGCGAACGGGTTGCCGAAATCTTCTCGGACATTCCCAAATGGGAGCACACGGAGAGTGGATCATTGCGGATCCGCTACCCCGAAAATCCAGTTCTTCCCCAGCCACGCGAGCATGAGGAGCAGATAGCCGCGGCCAGCGACGAAGAGGAGCCTGAAGAAGCTCCCAGCTCTGCCCGGGCCAAGAAGGGGTTCAGACCCTCGGGCCGCCCCGCCGACGCCGGAGCCTAGCTAGACCCGTCGGATCTTCACGTTCCCGGAGACCGAGCGGACTTTGATGTCTGCTGTCCCGACGGGGGACGGCGGCGGATCCTGCAGCTCGGGGAGAAGAATGTCGCCGGATAGGGTCGTTGCATCCAGGTCGACGCTGGTTCCGGCAGGTATCCCGACCTCAACCGAGCCGGACATCGACTTCGCGGAGAAGTCGTCGCTGCCGAACCTCCGGACTGTCACATCTCCCGACATTGTCGACGTGGTGACCGGGCCCGATGCCTCCCCGACCCTGATGTCTCCCGATGCGGTGGACAGATCGGCGCGGTCGCCGATGGATTCGATGTGCAGGTCTCCCGACGCACTGACAAAGCTGAGCTTCCCGGTGACGCTGTGGCCATGGACATCGCCGCTTGCCGTCTTGACAGTCAGTTCCCCGGCGTCGGTGAATCGGACGTCACCGGAAGCGGAATTGATGTTGAGGCGAGCCGGCTTCGGGTCGCATTCAACGTCGGCGGAAGCGACACTGACGTCGATGTCGATGCCTTCGGGGACCTCGATCGAAAGAAAGACCGCCCTGCCCACTCCAATCTGAATCCGTTTTGAGATCCGCATCGAATGCGGCTCGGAGGAGATCCAAACCGTGGAGCCATGTTGTTCGACGACGAGGCTGTCGGTGTCGCCGCGACTCCGGACGACGATCGTGCCCGGTTGGCCGCGCTGAATCTCGACCTTGCCCGAGGCGATGCGCACGTCGAGGGCGCCTTCGGTGCCTACCTGGAATGACTTCTCCATCAGAGCTGGATCTTCTGATTGACGGTCTTCCTCGGGTTGGTCTGCGGGGCCGCGGTACGGAGGGCGTCCACCACGTAGGAGTTCACCGAATCTCCGGCACTCTTTGCCGCTTCGGAGATGATCTCTTTGAGATATCCCGGGATGCGCAAAGTGATTCTCGCCTCGTCGAAGACGTCGGCATCCGGGGAATCCGGGAAATCCGGGGGTGGTGGGGGAGGTGGGGTGGAAGCAGCCGTCACCACCAGTTCCGGGTCGCCATCAGCCAGCCTGATTTCGACATTCTGGCCGGATAGCTGTGAGTTGATCTCGGCAACCGCCGTTTCGACGACCCGGAACATGGTCTGACGTACCGCGGGGTTGATCACCTCGAGGACGTCGCCGATCATCTCCAGTTTTTCCGGGTCGGCGAACCTCAGTTGGGTCTCGACCTGCTGTTCCAGGCCGACCATCAGATGGGATATTTGCATTTGCCTCTCACCTGTCCTTGCGGAGGTGCCTGATTCGCTCGTTGAGCTGTGCTTCGAGGCTGTCGGTTGATCGTATCCAGATCATGGTGCGTTCCCTTCTCGTCGATGCCCTACTGAAGGCTTTCTGACTGCGTATTGACATCACTATGACATCATTATGCCGTCAAGGGTGCAATCTGTCAAGAGGGCAATTCCGTCAGTTGGATTACGCTTCTCAGATGTCGGAAATCGATCAAGCAAGAATCGAAAAGGCGGTCAGGGAAATTCTCGAGGCGATCGGCGACGACCCCGATCGGGAGGGCCTCCGAGAAACGCCGGAGCGGGTCGGCCGTTTCTACGCCGAGGTCTTCTCCGGTATCCACAACGACCCCGGAGATGTCGTCGATTCCTTCTTCGGGGAGGAGCACTACCAGGAGATCGTCATCGTCCGCGAGATCCCGTTCTACTCGATGTGCGAGCACCATCTCGTCCCATTTCACGGGCAAGCCCATGTCGGTTACATGCCCCGGGGCCGGGTCACGGGCCTCTCCAAACTCGCCCGGCTGGTCGATGGCTTCGCCCGCAGGCCCCAGATGCAGGAGAGGTTGACTGCCCAGGTAGCGGACAGTCTCTGTGAGCGACTCGACCCGCTGGGTGTGATTGTGGTCATCGAAGCAGAGCATCTCTGCATGTCGATGCGCGGGGTGCGCAAGCCGGGGGCGATAACGGTGACGTCTGCGGTGCGCGGGATCATGGAGTCAAACGCCAAGACCCGCTCAGAAGCGATGGCCCTGCTCCTCGGAACCGGGAAGTAGTCATCGCCGTCTGGAAGACCGGCTCTCTCGACTTCCCCCTCGACCGGGGTCTCCTGGTTGGGATCCTGAATATAACTCCGGATTCGTTCTCCGACGGAGGCGACTACCTCGACCTCACCGCAGCCGTCGAAGCCGCGGAGCAGATGATGTCGGCGGGTGCCGGCCTGATCGACGTGGGTGGTGAGTCGACACGGCCCGGTGCCGACAAGGCATCGGCAGGAGAGGAAGCAGAAAGGGTGCTTCCGGTGATCAACGCCCTGGTCGCTCGAGGCTTCCCGGTCAGCATCGACACCTCGAAATCCGAGGTAGCCGCCCTCGCCTTGGCTGCCGGGGCGTCGGTGATCAACGACGTGACCGGATTCAGGGACTCAGACATGGTCGATGTCGCGGCAGTTTCGGGGGCCGGGGTGGTGGTGATGCATATGCTCGGGGACCCGCGCACCATGCAAGCGGACCCTCATTACGACGATGTCGTCGCCGATGTCAAGGCTTACCTGATCGGCCAGGCCCTCCGTCTCGTCGACGCCGGGGTCGATCGTTCCTCGATAGTCATCGATCCCGGATTCGGGTTCGGCAAGACGGTCCAGCACAACCTCGAGTTGGTGAGCAGGCTGGGCGAAGTCGTCGCCGCCGGCTACCCGGTGATGCTGGGAGTGTCGAGGAAATCCACCCTGCAGGCCATAACCGGCGAGGAACGACCAAAGCGGCGGGACGGTCAAACGGCGGTCATAACAGCGCTGGCATATGAGAGGGGAGCGCGGCTGTTTCGGGTCCACGATGTTGGCCAATCACGCGATGCGCTCAAGATTGCCGCCGCTATCGTGAGCCCACAGAGATGGGAAGAATGGCAGCAGGACTAAAACCCCGGGGCTTCACCTGGGTGATCAATGAGCGCCTTGCTGTCTCAGAGCGCGTTGGCGGGTCCGGTTTCCAACACCGGAAGGTGCGCCGGGAGGAGGAGATCACCTGGCTGGTCGAGGAAGCACGGATAAACACGGTGGTTTCGATGCTCCCCGGAAACCAGAATGTCGCGGCATACAGGGAAGCGGGCATCGCAACATATTCGGTTCCGCTGGATGGCGGCCCGGATCGCAGGGGTCAAATCATCTTCTTCAAGACGCTCGACATGGCAATGTCGCGCAAGAAGTCGCGAGTGCTGGTCCATCGTGAATCCGTCGACGACACGGTTGGTGGATTGCTCGGCGGCTACCTGGTCAACTCCGGGCTGGTGGAGGACCCGATCCTGGCTCTGGCTGTGATTCAGCAGATCCTGGGACGGGCGCTCGGCCCTGAGGGTCGGTCGCTGATCCCGTCCGTAATGGCTTGATGACCGACCGCATCCGGATCTCGGGAATAGAGGCACGGGCGAAACACGGCGTTCTCGACATCGAAAAGTCCCAAGACCAGCTCTTCCTCGTGGACCTCGAGATCACGCTCGATCTGAGCGACGCCGCAGCTTCCGATCAGCTCGGGCGAACAATTGACTACGGCGAACTAGCGCAGCGGACCCACGACTTCGTGATGGCGAACAGCTTTAACCTCATCGAACGCGTCGCCGACGGAATCGCCGGGCTGGTCATGGAATACCCCGCAGCCCTGGCCGTGGAGGTGACGGTGCACAAGCCCAACGCCCCCATATCAGTGCCGTTTCGCGACGTTTCGGTCACTATCGGTCGGGGGCGATGACCCGATACGCGATCTCGATGGGATCCAACCTCGGCGATCGAATCGGACATCTGCGCCAGGCGATACGCCAGCTGTCAAATGCTGTCTCCGTCGTGGCCGTTTCCTCCCTGTACGAGACTGAGCCGGTCGGCGGGACTGAGCAGGATCCGTACCTGAATGCAGTGGCCCTGGTTGAAACCCACATGACCGGACAGGATCTTCTCGGGCTGCTCCAGGGAATCGAAGCCGACCACGACAGGGAGCGCAAAGTCCACTGGGGGCCGAGAACGCTAGACCTCGACGTGGTGGTCAGTGATGGCGATCCAGTCGACGACCCCCCCGACCTGGTGATTCCCCACCCCAGAGCTGCTGAGAGGCGGTTCGTGCTCCAGCCTTTGGCCGAAGTATGGCCCGATGTCGCCTTCGCCGGAGGGGCCACTCCGCGGGACGCTCTCGCCACGGTCACAAACCAGGAGGTCGACCTCCTGGCCCGCTCATGGCTCGACGAGTCGGCTGGCCAGGGGCCCTATTGGATAGCTGGTCAACTAGCGGCATTCGCTGCCATTGGTGTCGCCACCGTCCTCGAGGGGTCGCTCCCCGACGCCCTGGAGCCCCTGCGGATTGGGGGAGCCTCACTCCTGCTGCTTGGGATCGCCCTGGTGATGTGGAGCGTCCGCAGCCTGGGCCGGAGTCTCAGCGCCTTCCCTGAAACCGTGCCCGGAGGCGCCCTGGTGGAAACCGGCCCCTACCGCTGGGTCCGCCATCCGATCTACACAGCAGTGGTTGCGGTCCTGACGGGAGCGTCGGTCCTGGTCGCCGCACCGACAGCCGCCATGCTGTCGGTGCTCCTCATCGCATTTTTCGCTTCGAAGGCTGGCTATGAGGAGCGCCAGCTCAGGATCTTCTATCCGAGGTATGCCTCCTATCGCTCCAGGGTACGGGCTCGATTCGTCCCCAAACTGTTCTGATCGATTAGGGCCTCTCGTCCCTTCCTCGATATCGGGAGTCGTGCTAGGTTTGGCAGATGCGAAGAGGCCGCGGCCCGCCGACGCTCCTTCTGCGAACTGAGTCAATCAGAACACAGGAGGTTCACTTAGATGGCCAAACGGTCCCGCAAACATCGAAACCAGATTCCCGGCTACCACGAGAGCCGCCCCTCACGCGAAGAGCGCAGGCAGGAGCATCGTCGGGTACGCCATGCCGCTCACCAGATGTTGCACATGGTCGATGATCCCGAAGAAGTTGTCGCGTTGCCCGAGGTCAGGAGGAGCAGACAACCCGACGCTCTGCCCGTGGCCGATGTGCCCTCGAAGAATCGCTTCAGGGTATGGAAGACCAAGTTCTGGAAGAGGCGCGACCGTTATCAGGATATGAAGGCCCAGCTGGACTCGAATTGGCCGGTCATCACTTCCGAGCAGCTGAGGCACGACCAGCCTTAACCCTCAAAGGCCTTACGGCGCAACCACTACCCTTGCGCCTGTGATTGGTATTAGATGCGGGTGGTGATCATCGGCCCCGGGCGGGCCGGAGGTTCGATCGCGCTGGCTGCCATCGCCGTCGGCCACGAGATCGTGGGCGTCGCATCCAATAACGAAGACCAGCGGTTCGGACCTTCGGTGAGCCTGAACCTCCCGCTCCCCGAAGCCGACCTCGCCCTGGTCTGTGTCAGGGATGACCAGATCGAATCGGTTGCGGGTGAGATGGCAGATTCGACGGCGGGGATCTCCGTCGTGGCCCATGTCTCCGGTTTCGTCCCCACCACCGTCCTCAACCCTCTCGCCGCTCGCGGGGCGTCAATTGGCGGGTTCCACCCCCTCCAGACTCTTCCGGATCCGGCGCGAGGCGCGGCTGCACTGCCTGGTTCTCATGTCGGTATAAGCGGTGGCGAACTCGCCGAGGACACTCTCATCCATTTCGGCGTGTCATTGGGTATGGAGCCCTTTCACCTCGAGGACGAGGTCCGGCCCCTGTATCACGCTGCATCCGCGGCAGCTGCCAACTTCGTCGCGACAGCGCTGGCCACAGCATCCGATCTCTACGATGCAGCGAAGATCGATCCGTCGGTCGCCTCTCCGCTGGTGACGCGTGTGGTGCGCAACGTATTCGACTCAGGGGGGCGCCAGTCTCTGACCGGCCCCATCGCCCGAGGCGATACCGATACCGTGATCGGACATCTGGTGGCTGCCCACGAGGTGTCGGAGTCAGTCGGCAAGCAGTTCCGGCTGATGGCAGAGGCAACTGCGATACTTGCGGGCCGATTCGACGAGGTGAAAGATTGGAAGTGACGGATACGTTCGCTGCAACCCGCGCCCTCTACGAGGGGCGGATCGGGCTGCTGCCGACCATGGGGTACTTCCATGAGGGCCACCTCTCGCTCATGGACTTGCTCCGCGGCCGTTGCGACACCCTGGTCGTGTCCAACTTCGTGAACCCAACGCAGTTCGACAAAGAGGCCGACCTCGCTGCGTATCCACGTGATGTCGAGCGCGACGGGGAATTGGCTGCCGAGCACAGCGTTGATATCCACTTCGTCCCAGAGGTGGAGGAGGTGTATCCGCCGGGATCGTCGACCGAGGTCACGGTTGGTGCAGTTGCCCTCGGAATGGAGGGCAAGTACCGGCCATCGCACTTCGTCGGCGTCGCGACGGTGGTCGCCAAGCTCTTTGCCGGTCTCCGGCCCGACATCGCGGTTTTCGGCAAGAAGGACGCCCAACAGATAGCGGTTCTCAAGGGTATGGTCACCGACCTTCGATTCCCGGTCGAGATCGTGGCCGCGCCATTGGTCCGCGAGCCCGACGGGCTGGCGCTCTCGAGTCGCAATGTTCGGCTCAGCCGCGCCGACAGAGAAGCAGCGCTTGCCATCAGCAGGGGGCTGTTCCAGGCGGCCATGCAGATTGACGCGGGCGAGCGCGATGCGCAGCGGTTGGAGGCCACCGTTTCCCGGTCCATCTCGCGACTAGGCGCCGATTACGTCGAGCTGGTCACCGCTGACACCATGCAGCCCATGTCCACACTCGACGGGCCGGCCGTGCTCGCGGTTGCCGCCCACGTCGGTGAGGTACGACTGATCGACAACCTGTCGATTGAGTGGAGTGATGCCAAGCCGAGGCCGGACCGGGGATTGATTCTCGATGAGCCGAGCCGGCTCGGTACGCTGCATTGACT
>DATKCM010000159.1:0-10811 GCA_035513195.1 Acidimicrobiia bacterium
GCGGGCGCGGAAGTGGTGACCGCGGACTCGCCCGCACATCCCGCCAGCACAACGGCCAGCGAGACTAGGAGACGAGTGATGCCGCTGCTCGGTCGACGTGCCATTCAACCTTCGTATTCGTCCCGTCCACTTTGCCGGCAGGGCTTTCCCCGGCGAGGCTTGCCTTGAGGGCCTTGGCCTTGGCCTGGCCAACCACCATGAAGACGATCCGCTCGGCGGTGCGGAGCAAACGGTAGGTGGCAGTGAGTCGTACCTCTCCGGTTTCAGGGATGGTGTTGGCGACGTACCTGTGCCTGGTTTCATCGAGGGCGACGGAGCGGGGGAAGAGGGAAGCGGTGTGACCGTCCGCTCCCATTCCGAGGAGCACCATGTCAGGGCCCGACTTGGCGTGGAGGTCTTTCAGGAACCTCCCGTAGCGAGCCGCCGACTCCTCGGGAGTGAGGTTTGTGTCCCAATCCGGGCGAACCAATTGTGCCGGCACATGGTCGAAGAGGGTTCGTGCCGCCATGAGCCCGTTTGATTGGTCGGAGTCGAGAGGTACCCATCGCTCGTCGGCCAGCCAGGCAGTGACCTTCGTCCAGTCGGTGGCGGTCCCGAGAAGCTCCCCATAGGTGAGTTCGGGGGTGGAGCCTCCGGCGAGCCCTAGCGAGTACCGCTTATCGGCGCTGTTGATGCTCTCGGAGACAGTAGCGCTGACCGCTTGCGCGACTTCTTTCGGGGTCTCGTGCACGAAGAGTTCCATGATGACCCCGACGCTAACCGATACTTTCTGGGAAGAAACTCCCGCGAATCGGGCCGACTGCCAGATATCGTTCGCTTGTGTCAGAGACTCCCGAACTTGTAGTTACACCGGACCGCCGACTTCCGACGTGGTTTCTCACCCTGGGCGCCGTGGCCTGGCGATTGATTGCTATCGGGGTGGTGGTGTTTTACTCCTTCCAGGTGCTCCGGAGCATCAGCGTCGTGATTATCGCGGTGGTGATCTCCCTCTTCCTGGCTTCGGTTCTCTGGACGCCGGTGCGATGGCTCATCGACATCGCGAGATGGCCCCCGATGGTGGCCAGCCTCACCGCCATGGCAGGATCGTTCCTGGTCTTTGCCGGCATAGTGTTGCTGGTGGTGCCATCGATTGCGTCCAGTTTCGAGAGCCTCGCCAGTGATGTCTCAGCGGCGTGGGACGGGCTCACCGGGTGGCTGACCACCGGCCCGTTAGGTCTGACCCAGTCCCAGGTCGACGGATTCGTCGACACCGTGGTGGAGCAATTGCAGGCAGTCCGGGGCGAGTCGTTGCTGGGAGGTGCGGCCGCCGTCGCCCAATTCGTGAGTGGCGTATTCCTCGCCGTCATCGTCACCTTTTTTGTGCTCAAAGATGGCAGAACGGTGGCCAACAAGCTCATCGCTCGCCTCCCCGAACGCAGGTCGGCCGACTTTGCAGTCGGGCTTCGGGTCGGATGGAGGACACTTTCGACCTACATGCGCGGGATTGCGATCGTGGGTCTGGTCGATGCGACGGTCATTGGGATCGGCCTCTGGATTGTCGGGGTTCCGCTCGTGCTTCCTTTGTCGATCCTGGTGTTCTTCGGCGCCTTCTTTCCCCTCGTTGGAGCCTTCACGTCGGGCCTGTTCGCGGTTGCCGTGGCTTTCGTGAACGGCGGATGGGTTGAGGCCATGATCGTTCTCGCCATCGTTGTGGTCGTGCAACAAGTAGAAGGCGATGTGGTCCTGCCGGTGGTGTTTGGACAGACCCTGAGACTGCACCCACTAACAATATTGCTCGGTATCGCCGCTGGCGGTTTTGCCTTCGGGCTGCTGGGAGCATTCCTCGCTGTCCCCTTGATAGCCGTGGTGATGTCCGTCCACGAAGCTCTGAATGATGATCACGCTACGTCCTACTGGAGTTTGATCCGGGGCTGAGGGCCGACCAACATCGGGCACCATGGCACGCAAGCTCAAGATCGTGTGGGACGCCGGGGCGGTAACCGGGATTATCGACGGCAACGGGGAGAACGGGATCCTTCTCGCCCACGGAGCAGGTACCGATCAGGAGCATCCCAACATGGTCGCTTTGCGCTCCGGGCTGACCGATGCCGGCCACACTGTCATGACCTTCAACTATCCGTATGCCGAGCGAGGTGCGAAGCGACCTGATCGGACCGAGAAGCTCGTCGAAGCCCATCAGGCTGCCGCTGAGGCGCTTTCTCAGGACGTGGACAGCCTGTTTCTCGCCGGACGATCGATGGGCGGCCGGATGGGGACGTACCTCGCCGCCGAGGGGTATGAGTCCAACGGCTTGATCCTCTACGCCTACCCCCTTCACCCCGCCGGAAAGCCTGAGAAGTTGCGGGTTGCGCATTTTCCCGACATCACCCAGCCGATGCTCTTTTTTCAGGGGACAAGAGACCCACTGAGCCGGATGGAGTTGTTCGACCGGCACATCAGGCCCCTGCCCAATGCGCATGTGGAGGTCCTCGAAGGGGCCAACCACGGTTTCAGAGGAGGAGGCTGGACGGCGGAGACCATGATCGAACGGTTGGTTGCCAGTTCGACAGCCTTTATTTCGGCTATCTCGTCTGGCAAAAGTCCGCCAGTCACGGCATAATCGGGTTTTCACCCCTCACTTTTTAAGGAGTCTGTTCAATGTCGCAGGTCACCTTGCGTGCCGAAGCCGGCCGCACCCCCGGCTCACCTGAATCGCGCCGAATCCGTCGTACCGGCAATGTGCCCGCCGTTGTTTACGGGCACGGGACCGAGTCCCGCCCGATCACCGTTGACGCCCACGATCTCCAGCTCGCCCTCCACACCGAGGCCGGAGCGAACGCACTGATCAATCTGGAGATTGACGGTGGGAAGCCGGTGTTGACGATGGCTCGCGTCGTCGTCAAGCATCCGTTCCGCAACGAGTACCGGCACGTCGATTTCGTTGCGATCTCACTCGACGAGAAGCTCAGCTTCGAGATTCCAATCCACTTCGAAGGTACACCGATCGGAGTGATCGAAGGTGGTGTCTTCTCACCACGGCGCACCACTGTCGAGGTCCTGACGCTCGCGTCGACGATTCCCGACTTTGTCGAACTTGACGTGTCCGGTGTCCAGCTTGGCGACTCGCTGCGTATCGGAGACCTCCCACAGCTCGAGGGTGTCGAGTACCCCGAAGACCCCGAGGCCGTCGTCATGTCGGTCACGGTCCCCGCTGCCGAGATCGAAGAAGAGCCCGAAGAGGTCGAGCTGCTCGAAGGCGAGGAGCTGCCCGAGGGCGAGGAGGCCGAAGCGGGCGAGCAAGGCGAGGAAGCCTCCGAAGAGGGGTCCGACAAGGAAGCTTCCGGCTGATCGCACGGTCGCAGCGAACGTTGCTTGTCGTTGGGCTCCGTAACCCGGGGCGCGATTACGAGGGAACCCGCCACAACGTTGGATTCGAGGTCCTGGATCGCTTGCTGCGTGGGGCTGGCGAGAATTGGGGCCGGGGCCCGCTCAGGGTCCATGGTCAGGTGGCGAAGTCCGGGGTGGGGGACACGAGAGTGATGTACCTTGCTCCAAACCGGTTCATGAACGAATCAGGGGATTCGGTGCGGGCGGCGGCTCTCTACTACAAGGTTTCGATCGAGGACCTTCTGGTCGTCCACGATGACATCGACCTGCCGTTCGGGAGGCTGCGGCTTCAAGTGGGCGGGGGCAGTGGGGGACATAACGGAATTCGCTCGTTGGAACGCACCCTCGGCACTAAGGATTTCTCGCGGCTGAAAGTCGGAGTAGGTAGGCCGCCTGGCTCCATCGACCCGGCGGCCTATGTCCTCAAGCAGTTTTCCCGTAAGGAACGCCCTTTGGTGGACCTGATGGTCGAGTCGGCGGTCGATGTCGTCGAGCTGTGGTTTGACGACCCGGCACGCGCCCAGGAGAAAGCGGCACTCTTCGAGGCCGGGCCCACGGGCTGAGACTCTAACCTCCTCTCATGGTTGACTTCATCGGGGCGCTCGATCAGGGGACGACGTCAACCCGCTTCATCGTCTTCGACCGCGAGGGTCGGGTTGTCGCCAGCGATCAACGGGAACACAAACAGATCTTTCCCGCCCCTGGTTGGGTCGAGCATGATCCAGTCGAGATCTGGTCGATGACGACCTCGGTGATACAGGGGGCGCTCGACAAGGCAGGGGTATCGCGGGACGACCTCGCCGCCGTCGGGATGACGAACCAACGTGAGACCACAGTGGTCTGGGATGCCGCCACCGGCGAGCCGGTGACCAATGCCATCGTCTGGCAGGACACACGAACCGCGGACCTTTGCGAAGCACTCGAATCGGAAGGGGGTAGGGACCGATTTCGAGACCGCACCGGGCTGCCGATCGCAACGTACTTCAGCGGCCCGAAGGCTCGATGGGCCCTGGACAACTTTGACCTGCACGGGAGGGCCGAAAATGGCGAAGTGCTCTTCGGGACCGTTGACTCGTGGCTCGCCTGGAATCTGACCGGCGAGCATGTCACCGACACTACGAACGCATCCCGGTCGCTCCTCATGGACCTCGAGACGCTGAGTTGGGACGATGATTTGTGCGCCGATCTGGGGGTCCCTCCGGCGATGCTGCCGCGGATAGTCGACTCGGTCGGGGAGGTGGCGGTGTGCCGGGGACCACTCGACGGGGTGCCACTCACCGCGATTCTCGGCGACCAGCAAGCCGCTTTGTTCGGCCAGGTCTGCTTCGAGCCGGGTGAGACGAAGAACACGTACGGCACCGGCAACTTCATGCTCATGAACACGGGGACCTCGCCGGTCGGGTCCACCGCAGGTCTGATCACGACCGTTGCCTACACGGGGACCGGAAACGGGCCGGTCTATGCCCTCGAAGGCTCGGTGGCTGTGACTGGCTCTCTCGTCCAGTGGCTCCGCGACAATCTGGGCATCATCTCAGAGGCCAGCGAAGTCGAAGCTCTCGCTTCGTCCGTCGAGGACAACGGAGACGTTTACTTCGTTCCCGCGTTCTCGGGACTGTTCGCGCCTCACTGGCGACCTGATGCCCGCGGCGTCATCACCGGCCTGACCCGTTTCTCCAACAAGGGCCACATAGCCCGGGCAGCACTCGAGTCCACCGCGTTTCAAACCAGGGATGTTCTCGAAGCGATGGTCTCCGACTCCGGAGTCGACGTCGCAGAGATGCGGGTCGACGGAGGAATGACGGCCAACTCACTCCTAATGCAGTTCCAGGCGGACCTCCTCGGTGTTGAGGTGGTCCGGCCGGAGAACACCGAAACCACGGCGCTAGGGGCCGCGTACGCCGCAGGGCTCGCCTCGGGTTTCTGGGATTCAACCGACCAGCTGAGGGCGCTGTGGTCCGAGGACAGGCGCTGGGAGTCCACGATGGACGCCGAGCAACGGGACCGCTTGGTCGCACGCTGGAAGAAGGCTATCGGGCGCTCTCTTGACTGGGTGTGACGCGCCGGAAGATTTCGCGATCACCTCATTACAATTGGCGTCGAATCACCCGAGGAGTATTTGATCTCACTGCCCGACATTCTGGCGCTGATCCGCATCGCTCTCGTCCCGGTGATCATGGCGTTCACCCGCTCGGACAGAATCGAACACTCTTTGGGGATCGCTGCTGTGTTGTTCGCCGTGGCGGCGTTCACCGATTTTCTCGACGGTTATGTGGCGCGGCGAACCACGGGTGGGACCACCCTCGGCGCTTTCCTGGACACGACCGCCGACAAGATTCTGGTCACCGGGACACTTTTCGCCCTTGTCTCGATCGACAGGGTGTCGATCTGGCCCGCGGTCATAATCGTCTTCCGCGAGTTCACGGTTATGGCTCTGCGCGGGGTTGTAGCCGAAAGGGGAGGGCTGATCCGTCCCTCGACCTGGGGAAAGATCAAGGCCGCAGCGCAGTTCACTGCGATCTTTTGGGCGTTTCTCCGCTTTCCCGACCCATGGGGACCGTGGTTCTTTGACCAATGGCTGATGCTCATCGCTGTGATTGCGACAGTTGGGTCGGCTTGGGGGTACGTGTCCGCTTTCTGGTACACGACCCAGGCCGACGATGGACGGGCGGTTACCGTCGAAGTCGACTCAGACGGACACCGCTTCATGGTCCCTGCGTCTGAGCCAGAAAAGGACAGAGAAGGTGAGTGACAACGCTGTCCGGCTGGCGTGGTGACATTTGCCGTCACGGGAGGATCGGGTGTTGTCGGCGGGGCGGTAGTGCGCATGCTCGTGGCAAAGGGCAAGGAGGTTCGGGCGCTCTGTCGTTCAGCGGATGGCCATAGGTCTCTGGAGACTATGGGTGCCTTGCCGGTCCGAGGCGATCTGCTCGATCCCGACTCACTCCACCGCCTCGTCGCCGGTTGCGACACGGTTTTCAATGTGGCCGGCGTAAATGAGCTGTGTGTGCGCGACCCGTCCCAAATGGAGAAAGTGAACATCGAGGCCATCCCGACCATTCTCGAAGCTTGCCGGGGAGCAGGCGTGCGGAGGTTGGTCCACACGTCGTCGGCGGTGACCATAGGCGAGGCCAGAGGCACTGTTGGCTCCGAGGGATCGCCACATCGCGGCTACTTCCTGTCACAGTACGAGCGGACGAAATTCCTCGGGGAGAAGAGGTTGTTCGCCGAAGCGGGAACCCTGGAGGTCGTCACTGTCAACCCCTCCTCGGTCCAGGGTCCGGGTCGCAGCACAGGTACGGGAAAGTTGATCCTCGACGTTGTCAACGGTCGGCTCAGGTATCTGGTCGATTCCGTCATATCACTGGTGGATATCGACGATTGCGCCCGGGGCCATATCCTCGCTGCCGAACGGGGCGAGCCCGGTAGGCGTTACATCCTGAGCGGTGCGACCCTGGGAGTCAGGGAGGCTGTTGGCCTGGCCGCAATGGCCTCCGGTAGGGAGATTCGCCCCAGATTTCTGCCCGGCAGTCTGGTTTCGGGCGCGATTTCCCTGGTGGAGCCGCTGGCCGGGGTGTTTGGCAAGGAGTTGCCGATCTGCAGGGAGATGGTCCGTGTCATGCGTTTCGGCCATGCATATGACGGTTCCCGAGCCGTCGCCGAGCTCGGCCTCGAATACCGACCCGTCGCCGATACGATCCGCCGGCTCATTTCCTGGTTCGGCTCCGAAGGGCTGCTGGCTCGTTAGCATCGACAGGCTCCATGACGGCACCTCTCTCCCCACTTCTCGACGGTTGGCGCTCGGTCTTCCTCCCTGATGAGGGCGGCGTTTGGGCGGTTGCCCATTCCGGACGCGCCTTTGCGATCGCGGGCCTTGTCAGCCAGTTGGAGCGCACCGCCCTGGTTGTTGTGCCCGGGGAACGAGAAGCCGACGACCTTGCCGACGATCTCGGTCTCTTCCTCGACGATGTCGTTTTCGCGCCTGCCTGGGAGACCCTTCCCTTCGAGCACGTCTCGCCGAATCTGGCGACTATGGCGGGCAGAGCGAGGGCACGCCACCGGCTGCAACAACCCTCCCAAACGGGCGTGGTCGTCGCCAGTGTCCGTGGCGCAATCCAGAGACTCTCACCCTCCTCATTCCTCCCGCTGACTCTCCGCGCCGGTCAAACAACAGAGTTAAGCGCCTTGGGCTCGACGCTGGCTTCGCTCGGCTACCAGCGGACCGACCGGGTGGAGGCCCGTGGAGAGTTCGCAGTCCGTGGGGGGATAGTCGACATCTTCCCGGCTCAGGCCGACGAACCCGCCCGACTCGATTTCTGGGGCGATGAGATCGAAGAGGTCAGGGGATTTGCTGTAGCCAGCCAACGGTCGGAAGAGATTCGTGATGAGCTCGTGGTGTACCCGGCACGCGAGTTGAGACCCGGTGGGGCGGTGACCGAAAGGGCAAGGGAGCTCCTCAAGTCTGCACCGTGGGCCGCCCCGACCTGGGAGCGAATCACACAGGGCCAGTTGTTCTCGGGGATCGAATCGTGGCTTCCCTGGGTTGCCGACGAGGTTTCGTTGATAGACGAAGCGCCCGAAGACGTAGTTGTCATCTTGGCCGACCCGACCGGAGCCCGGGATCGCTCCCGGGAGCTCCGCGACGAGGAAACCGACATAGCCGCGGCTCTTGCTCCGACGTGGGGGGAATCGGCGCCGGTCGCCGGTGAGCATCCGATGCTGTTTCTCGATGTCGAGGTGTCGCTGAGCCGGCGTCGATATCTGTCAATGCCGACCTCGCCTACCGGTCCCTCCGATCCGGTCCTCGAAATTCGGGGCTTCGACGCGGTCCCGGGAGATCCCGAGTCGGTTGCGGCCGGAGTCAACCGCCTCCTCGAGAGGGGTACCATTCCGGTGATTGCCATGGATGGCGTCGCGGCGGCAGATCGTGTGACTTCGGTGCTCCTCGATCACGGGCTCTCCATTGATCGCCGTGAGCGTCTCGACAGCCTCAGGCCGGCGGTTGTCCCCGTCGGGATCCACCGTGGATTTGTCGCCACCCAACCGGCGATCGCAGTGCTCGGGGAACAGGAGATCGCAGGTCGACGTCGGGCACATCGGAGAGTTGGGCGGTCCCGCGCAGCTGCACAACCCCAGTACCGCGACCTTGCTGAGGGTGACTTCGTGGTCCACCATCAACACGGCATCGGCCGATTCGAGGGCCTTGTTACGCGGACGATGATGGGGATCGAGCGCGACTACCTGATCATCAAGTATGCCGGCGAAGACCGCCTCTACGTCCCCGTCGACGCGCTTGCTGCGGTGAAGAGGTACACGGGCGGGGAATCTCCCCGTATCTCGCGAATGGGAGGAAAGGACTGGTCCGATCAAAAGACGCGGGTCCGCAGAGCTGTCGCCGCAGTGGCCCAGGAGGTGGTCGAACTCCATCGTCAGCGCGCCCGCGCGTCGGGACATGCGTTTGACCGCGACACGCCATGGCAAACCGAGATGGAGTCGACGTTTCCCTTTGAAGAGACGATCGATCAAGACCGGGCAATTGCGGATGTCAAGGCCGACATGGAGTCACTCAAACCTATGGACCGGCTCGTCTTCGGCGACGTCGGTTTCGGCAAGACGGAAGTGGCGATTCGGGCGGCTTTCAAGGCGATTCAGTCGGGCCACCAGGTCGCGGTGTTGTGCCCGACTACCTTGCTTGCCCAACAGCACCACCAGGTGTTCGGCGAGCGATTTGCCGCCTACCCGATACGGGTGGAACAGCTGTCGCGGTTCCTGACCCAAAAGCAGCAAAGAGAAGTGGTGCGTGGGATTGCCAGTGGTGATGTCGACCTGGTGCTCGGAACCCACCGATTACTTTCCGAAGACATCCGGTTCAAGACGCTTGGCCTGTTGGTCATCGACGAAGAGCAGCGGTTCGGGGTTGCGGCCAAAGACGCTATGAAGCGGCTCAAGGTGGGAGTTGACGTCCTTACTCTCACCGCGACACCCATACCGAGAACGCTGGAGATGGCGCTCACCGGAATCCGGGAAGTCTCCCATATTCGGACTCCGCCCGAGGACCGCCACCCCATCCTCACTTATGTCGGGCCACTGGACGATCAGGCGGTGTCAGCTGCGATCAGACGCGAAATCCTGCGTGAGGGGCAGGTCTTCTATGTCCACAACCGTGTCCAGTCGATTGATCGGGCCTTCGCGCATTTGCAGGAGTTGGTACCCGACGCCCGATACGCGGTAGCCCATGGGCAGATGTCTGAAGGTCAACTCGAACAGGTGATGATCGACTTCTGGAACGGCGACTACGACGTGATGGTGGCCACCACGATCATCGAATCGGGGCTCGACCTCCCGAAGGTCAACACACTGATCGTAGAGAGAGCCGACCTCCTCGGGCTCGCCCAGCTTTATCAGCTGCGGGGCCGGGTGGGTCGCTCTGACCAACGTGCGTATGCCTACCTCTTCCACCCAACCGACCGGAGCCTCAGCGAGGATGCGCACCGACGTTTGGAGGCAATCGGTGAAGCCACCGACCTCGGATCAGGTTTTCAACTGGCGATCCGCGACCTCGAGATTCGCGGAGCTGGATCGATTCTGGGGGAGGTGCAGACCGGTCACATCTCCGCGGTTGGCTTCGATCTCTACGCCGAACTCGTAGCTGAAGCAGTGGATGAGTTGGAGGGTAGGGAGACCCTCGAAAGCAGACCTGCTGAGGTGCGGATCGACCTGCCAGTCGATGCCCATCTTCCGGAAACCTACATCGAGGATCAGGAACTCCGCCTCGAGGCATATCGTCGCCTGGCTGGCGCAACCACTAACGATGGAGTCGACGACGTCGTTGCCGAATGGGTTGATCGGTACGGTCCCCTCCCGACTTCGGCCGGGACCCTGGTCGAACTGGCAAGGCTTCGGGTCGAGGCGATCAGGGTGGGCCTCGAGGAGATCATGAAACTCCGCAATGAGGTCCGCCTTGGACCGGTTGATCTGAAACCCTCCCAGGAAGTCAGGTTGCACCGTCTCAAACCGGGTTCAGTGTTGCGGGCGAGTGAGGGTCTGGTCTTCATCCCCGCCCCCACCCCGATACTGGGAGGGCTCATCGACTTCGTCAAGAAGATGTGGGATTAGTGAAGAAGATGTGGGGTCGGGGAGTCCCTGTTGGCTTGGGGAGCACCTAACATCCCTTCTGTTTCCCTCATCCAAGGATCTCTCTTGAAGAAAACTGCACTGATATTTGTCGCCTTCGCGCTCTTCCTGAGCGCATGCGGCGCAGGCGACGGCGAGTTCGCTGCGAGCGTCAACGGGACCGAGTACACCGTCGGTGACGTCAACGCCCTGGTATTCGATGACTCCGAGACGGTGTCCAAGGAACAATTCGCCCAGTTTCTAGGCTTTCTGGTCCAGTGGGATATCGTGGTCAGCGCCGCCGAAGACGACTTTGACATAGTCTTCACCGACGA
>DATKCM010000160.1:0-6334 GCA_035513195.1 Acidimicrobiia bacterium
GGATACGAGGGGAGCGGGCACCTCACCAGCGGCGCGGCGACTCGGCTTCAGCCGCCCTTCGCTTTCGCACGTTCTCATTGCT
Organism: Acidimicrobiia bacterium; assembly: GCA_035513195.1. Classification (GTDB taxonomy): domain Bacteria; phylum Actinomycetota; class Acidimicrobiia; order Spongiisociales; family ZC4RG35; genus MA-ANB-1. The sequence goes on from DATKCM010000160.1 coordinate 83, forward strand.
CTCGCTGTTGTCCTCGCCTTCACCTTCAACTTCCTTGCCCTACAGGATCGTGCCGAGACGGTGCTGGTTGCTGTAGCCAACGGGCCCGTTGAGGCAGGTTCCCGCCTGACTCCGGCAGATGTTCGCTTTGTGCCCGTGGACGCCAGTTTCGAGGGCCTTTCCACTCTGGTCGACGAAGGTCGATGGGAATCGGTCTCAGGTTGGGTCGCGATCCGAGCAATCCCTGATGGCGGAGTTATATCCGTCGAGACCCTGACCCGCCCGCGGGCCGGTGAAGGATTGCGGTCGATGAGCATTCCGGTTTCGAAAGAGCACGCGGCCGGAGGCTTGCTCGAGGTCGGAGACGTTGTAGACGTGATCTCCGTCGGGGCGAGTGGTCCCGAGTTTGTGGTGGCGGGTGTTGAGGTCGTCAGCATTGCCGGAGACTCCGGAGGAATCGGCGGGGTCAGCGGGTATTTCGTCGTGCTCGCAGTTGACGCCACAGAGGCGATCCGCCTGGCCGGTGCGATTGATGCCGGGTCAGTGGAGGTGATTCGCGCATCCGGAGCTGCTCCCGTGTCGATAGGTGCGGGTCCATGAGTCATCCTGAGATCGGCCTGGCCGCATCAGCCAGGGACTGGAGCGATCGTTTACATCGGTTCCTGCTCGATCACGGTGGGGGCAGCATAAGTGGACGGATCATGACTACCGAGCAGGCCATCTCTTCATCGTTCGAGGTGCTCTTCATCGACGACATCTGCTCCTTTCTCAATTCCCGTCTTGTCATCGACTTGAGGTCGGCAGGAAAGGTAGTTGTGGGCGTGTTCGAGTCTGCAGACGGCTCGGACGCGAAGCGGAGGCTGCTCGAAGCAGGAATCAGCGACGTGATAGAGGCCGAAGCCACCCCCGAGGAATTCCTGAGACTCGCAACATCGACAGCGGCCTACACAACGCCAGCCGAGCCCGCATCTTCCGACGTGCACTGGCAGAGCCTCCGCATCGGGGTGATTGGGCCGCCAGGAGGCGTCGGCGTGACCGAGATCGCAGTCGGGCTTGCTCTCGACTTGAGTCAGCGTCATCGCACCGTGCTTGTCGACTTCAATCTCAACTGGCCAGGGATTGGCCAGCGACTTGGAATTCCGGTGCATCCCAACCTGAGGACTGCAATCGACTTGGTACTCCACGATCCGGAGCGGTTGGCATCGGCGATGCATACGTTGGGGCGTCTCTCGCTGGTCTGCGGCGTGGCCAACCCGGGAGCGGCCGTGGTCGCGACCGCAGATCTCGTCGGCCTCCTGTCCGGGTTGACGTCGAGCTACTCGCATGTCGTCATGGATTTGGGGCACTTTCCTGACATCGAACCCGAGCTGCTCCGTGGCCTGGATGCTCTGCTGCTGGTCGGTACGGGCGATCCGGCGGGTGTGACGAGATTGATCCGCTGCCTCGAACTTGTGGCGGAATTGACCGTGCCCGCCTGTGAGATCGGATTGGTGGTGAACCGTATCGACAAGGCATCAAGAAAGCGGGATGAGATAAGCGCTCTGGTTCACGAGTCGGCGCCGGGAGTGCCTCTGGTATTGATCACTGAGGATCGCAGGCTGCGTCGATCCGCTTGGGACGGTTCCCCCACAACTGGTGGTACGTTCAATCGGGCTATCAGGCGGCTGGGCCAAGTGTTCGACGGGGCAACTGATGACCGTTGACGCATATGAAGTGATTCGCCGTCGCACTCTCGATCGGATAGACAGCGCCGGCATCGATCCTGAAGCTGACCCCGACGGTCTCCAAAGACTGGTCGCCGGTGCGGTTCAGGAGTATCAGCAGAATGCCCACCTCGGTGAGGGACGCTCGCTTGCCGATCCCGCTGCCACGGTCGACAGGCTGCTGCGGTCCGTGAGTGCACACGGGCATCTCAGTGATCTTTTGGCTCGAAGCGATATCGAGGAGATCTTCATCGAAGGCGACCGGGTCACGTACCTGGAAGCGAGTGGGCGACTGGCCGCTCTGGATATGCCGACCACCGAGTTGGAGAACCGTCAGGTGCTCGAGCGAATGCTAGCGGCCACGGATCGCCGCCTCGACGCCTCCACTCCGATCGTTCAGGCCAGAATCCTCAATGGTGCAGCACGCCTAACTGCCATCATCCCACCGGTCTCGGATCATGTCTCGGCCACGATTCGTCGTTATGCGCTCCGGCGGGAGTCACTGGAATCTTTGGTTGAGCTCGGATCCCTCACCCTCGCGGCGAGCAACTTTCTCACCCTGGCGATGAGGGCTTCGGCTTCGACGATTGTCTCGGGCCCGCCGGGAGCGGGGAAGACTTCGTTCCTGTCGGCTCTGATGGCGGCAGTTCCCGCAGATCATTGCATTAGGTCGGGCGAAGAAGTGAGGGAGCTCCACGTCCCGATCCTCCATGGCGCCTATTACGAAGCGAGACCGCCTTCACTCGACGGGTCGGGGGAGATAAGCCTGAGAGATCTGGTCAAAATGATTCTCGCCATGAGGCCGGACCTGATTGTGGTCGGAGAGGTCCGGGGAGCCGAGGCCTTCGAGTTGACGCGCGCCGTCAACGCCGGATGCGGCATGGCAGCCACCATTCACGCCAATTCAGCCGTCGACGCATTGAAAGCCCTGGTCAACGCGGCTCTGATGGCGGGTGAGAACGTGCCCGATCGTGTGGTTCGCAACATATTCGCCTCTTCGATCGACCTCGTCGTGCATCTGGACCGCGACGTCGACCGGGATGGCGTTGTGCGTCGCGAGACTATGGAGATACGCTCGCTGGTCCCATCGCTGCATGACGACTTTTCAACGCAACCTTTGTTCGAAAGAGCCGCCCCGGGTTCGGCGCTTCGCTGGACAGGGGCGATGCCTCCCGACCATCTGACCCAGCGGATCGAGCGATTGCTTCCTCAAGGGACATCCCTTGCAGATGCCCTTCAACTCCGGGAGGTGCGGCTTTGAGTGTTTTCGCATCCGCGTTCACAGCGGTTGTCGCTGGAGTACTGCTGGTCCAATTATCACGGCAGAGATCGTCCCCGCGCCGTACGGCCAGAAATGTGGGCCGGGATCGCTTCGGGCTGGATGTCACGCGATCCCAGTTCTGGATCAGCTCACTGGCCGCCGGTTCTACTGCCTTTGTCCTTGTTTACGCCCTCACCGGATTGCCGGCGGTTTCGGTGGTTCCCGCAGTGGTCGTTGCGATGCTCCCAAAGGCTTACTACGCGCGGAGGAAAGGGCGGAGGATCGCCGAGGTCCAGGAAGCCTGGCCCGATGGTCTTCGGGATTTGGTGTCGTCAATCCGATCCGGATCGTCCCTGCCCGCGGCGCTGGAAGATCTCGGGAGATTCGGACCCGAGCCCTTGCGCTCCGTTTTTGGAGCCTTTGCGGTCTACTCCCGGAGCCTGGGTGTGATCCCGGCATTGGAGATGGTGCGATCCGATCTCGCCGACCCCACCTCCGACCGGGTCATCGAAGTGCTGATACTCGCCCATCAACGTGGCGGGAGCGTTGTCCCCGAAATCCTCTTCGACCTGGCAGTGGCCACCACACGTGACGTATGGACGATGGAACAGATACGTGGCGAGGCGCTGGAACAGAAGATCAACTCACGTGTTGTGTTTGTTCTTCCCTGGTTGGTGCTTGTAGTCATGACCATGCGCTCTGGAGCATTCCGGGATTTCTACTCGACATCGGTGGGCGTCCTCGTGGTGTTGGTCTGTGGAGTGCTGAGTCTCGTCGGCATGGCGATTGCGTCGCGGATTGGTGCCCAACCGGAAGAGCCGCGCGTATTCGTCGGGTCACGCACATGACTGGTTCGGGACTGGTGCTATCAGCGGCCATGGCGACCAGCGCCGCGGTCGGGATGCTGGTGTATGTGTTGGCGCCGCCACCGAAGCGACTGACTACCAGAGTCCGTCCGTACCTGATCCCAACCGTGAGACCGGGACAAGGGTTGGACGGTAGAGGCAGCTTCGCTCGGGTGTTCATGCCGATGTTCGACCACGCTGCAAGCTGGTTGAGTGACCTAGTCGACCGGCGCGGGCCTGAGTACACGCTTGTTCGTCTTCGTCAGGCTGGATGGTTCCAAGATCTCGGCGAGAGCGAAATGCTTCGGGCATATCGGCGCACGCAGCTGAGGGGTGCGGTCCTCGGTACCGGCAGCGGCCTAGCCGTTGGGTTCCTGGTCGGCCTTCCGACCGTGTCCGGGCTTGTGCTCGGACTTCTGGGGCTCGTCGTGGGGGTGACACGGCAGCGAGGTGCGCTCGAGACGGCGATAGACGAGCGCAGCGAATTGATGCGGATCGAGATCTACACCGTCAATCAGCTGCTGGCGATGAGAGTCAGAGCAGGGGGAGGGGTGATCCATGCGGTCAGCGCGACCGTGAGCCGGGGCCAGGGTGAGGTGGTCGCCGAGTTGAGCCAGGCTCTCCGGCTCCATCGGGCCGGTTGGCGCGCTTCCGACGCCTTTCGAAGGATTGCTGAGATAACACCTGAGCCGTTCTGTTCCCGAACCTACCGGCTTCTGGCCTCGGCCGAGGAACGTGGTTCCGATTTGGCTTCCTCACTCCTCGCTCTGTCGGAGGATGTGCGGGAGACGCGGAGGGAAGCGATAAAGCGGTCAGCGACCAAGCGGCGTGCGGCGATGCTCATTCCAACTATCGCCGTGCTGGCACCGGTGCTGATCATCTTCGTGGCCGCACCACTTCCATATCTGATCACGGGCTGGCAATGAAAGGAGAACAAATGCCTTCTGTCCGTTATTGGTTGAACCAACTGAGAACGAGCGATCGGGGGTTGAACACCGCCGAGCTGATGGGCAACGCAGCGCTGGCGATCGCGGCATTGGTCGTCATCTGGGGCGCGCTCCAGGTTCTCGGAGTGGACATAGTCGAGTGGATCCGGGGATCATTGATCGGCGGATAGCTGATCGAGGCTTCACCTCGCTTCAGTTCCTGCTCGCATCGTCGCTCGCCCTGATCTTTTTTGTTGCGCTGGCAAATGTGATCGTTGTCCAGTATTCGAGGGCGGCGATGAGATCGGCTCTCGACCAGGGGGTTCGCTCCGGAACCATCGCCGGCACGGCCGACGCTTGTGAGGATCGGATAGCGCAGGTACTTGGCGAACTGCTGGGTGGCTCGATCGGCGAAAGCACCGACTTCGAGTGTGGTGTGGACGGCTCGCTGGTGCGGGCCACCGGTGAGTTGACCGTTGATTCGTGGACTCCTTTCACGGGAGACTTCGAAGTGCACCTCGTCGCGGAAGCATCGTTGGAACCCGATGGCACCTGACCGTGGGCATGCGGGAGTCGAGCTGGCTCTGGCGGTGGCCGTGCTCATGATCCCGGCTGCGATCGTCGTTCTCGGATTCGGCCCGTGGTCGGAGAGGTCGGTGCTGGCAAGCTCTGCGGCGGCAGAGGCGGCGCGCTCGGCTGTGTTGAACCTGACTGTTGAGGCGGGAAACGCGGTCGCCCTTGAAATGGGGAGCAACTACGGGTTGGAATCCGACGAGATCCGCCTCGGGTGGTGTGGTGCGGCTCCAGCGGCGGGCGGATCGGGCACGTGTGCCATGACCAGAGGGGCGTCTGTTGCGGTGGAGGTTGAAGTGTGGGTGCCGGTGGTGAACACACCGTGGGGTGCGATCGGGGGTGTATGGGTTACCCGCCAACATGCTGAGGCCATCGATCTCTACCGGGGTCTCGGATGAGTGACGAGCGCGGGTCGATCACGTTCTGGGTGCTCGGTCTGACGATCCTCATCCTCGCCTTCGGCGGCTTGGCGCTTGACTTCTGGCGTGTGCTTTCGGTCCAACGTCAGACGGGAGCCATCGCAGACGCCGCAGTCGTTGCCGCCGCATCGGGAGTGGATGAGGAGCACTACCGGCTCACGGGTGAGATTCTGCTCGATCCCAATCGTGCCGTCGAGCTCGGCTCTCTGTCGGTCGCTTCCCAGAATGCCGATGTGGTGTCAGCCCTGTTTGACGTGGCTGCCGATGGGTCGAGCGTCGGCGTCGAGGTCATCGACGAGATCGAGGGGGGCTTTGTCGCTTTCTTCACCGGCGACGATGGGATATTGACTGTCCGGGTGACCGCTTCGGCGGAGCCGCGGCTCGTCCCCTGAGCGCACCGATTTGCTGGGGTTGTGCATGGGGTTGCGTTGCCGCACCGTGGTGCACTGTTCAGCAGGGAAGGGGGACGACGGTCAGCCAAGTAATCAGGCCGACTCCATGACCTCCGCCCCGTAGACTGCCGGCGATGTTCGCCGATCGTCATGT
>DATKCM010000161.1:0-2501 GCA_035513195.1 Acidimicrobiia bacterium
CCCCACCCTGGCCTCAACCGTGTTCGACCGGACCCGGCGCTCCAACACCGCCCGATCCTCGACGCTGATCTCAAGAGAAGGTAGATACGACATCCCCACATTAAATCACATCACTGTAATTTCCGCGAGGACCCACTAGTGACGCAAGGGCACGATCGACATAGTCCCCCGGTCCGCCCGGCCCCGAAAGCACCACATCCGCCAGATCCCTGAATATGGGACGCCTGCGCTCCAGATTCTCGTCGGAGGCGACTTCCCTCCGGTGGCCCTCCCCCGGCCCGGATGACTCATCAGGCTGGCGGTCGACCCAGATGCAGATCACTTCTCGAATCGCATCTCGCCCTTCAGGACGATCCACCACCGATGCAGCTGCGGCCACGACCGCGTCGGGATTTTCCTCTAGAGCCACGAGAAGCGCCGACAACTCGAGGGAGTGCAGAACTGCCACACCGTCACTCTCCGCTATCTCACGTCCGGTGCGACTGGTGACATCCTCGATTCGTTGGTCGCTGTCGATAAACGGTCGGCCGAGTTTTCCGGCAAGAAGCCGACCGACTGTCGTTTTTCCCGATCCCATCTGACCGACGATGACAATGGGTTTTGGATGCTTTTCCGTCGTCTTATACCGCCTCGGAACTCCCGGCCAGTGAAGCAGACGATGCGTACAGGCCCCAACCAGATACCGGGTTGCCTCCGGATTCGAGGAGCGTCGCAAACTCGTCTGGAGGTACCGCCTGGCTGAAGAGGAATCCCTGAGCCTCGTCGCATGAGTGAGCGCGTAGGAACTGGAACTGGTCCAGATTCTCAACACCTTCGGCGACAACTCGTAGTCCGAGGCTCTGCGCCATGCTTATCACTGCCTTGACAATGCTCGTGTCCTCATAGACGGACGTGACTTCGTTGACGAACGACCGATCGATCTTGACCGAGTCGATGGGAAAGTCACGGAGATAGCTCAGGCTGGAATAGCCCGTTCCAAAGTCATCGAGGGCCACCCGGATTCCAGTGCGTCGCAGGGCTTGAAGGATGATCGCCGCGGAATGGGCATGTTTCATCAGCACGCTTTCCGTCAACTCCAGTTCGAGGAATTCAGGATCCATTCCGGTTTCGCTGAGGGTGGCGAAGAGTCGTTGCACATAGGTCTCATCGCTCAGCTCGGATGCCGAGACGTTGACAGCCATTGTTATTGGCGGGAGGCCCTGATCGAGCCAACTCCGTGCCTGGCGACACGCCTCTCTGAGCACCCAGGTGCCGATCTGACGGATCAGACCGCTGTCCTCGGCGATCGGCACGAACTGGTCGGGAGAGAGAACGCCACGCGTTGGGTGGGTCCAGCGGATTAGCGCTTCGGCTCCGGTGATTGCTCCCGTCTCGAGATCGACCTTGGGCTGGTAGTGCAAGACAAACTCGTCGTTCTCGATCGCCTCCCGGAGGCTCGCCTCTATCGATTGGCGCTCGACGGCCCGTACATTCATGGCGGGCTTGAAGAACTTATAGCTGTGACGGCCGTGAGCCTTCGCCTGATACATCGCGGTGTCGGCATTTCGGATCAGAGTCTCAGCGTCCTCACCGTCGTCTGGGTAGACGCTCACTCCAATGCTGGTGGTCACGTTCAGATCGTGGTCTTCGATCGGGTGAGCCTGAGCGACCGCCTTGAGGATCCGCTCAGCAACGATGACTGCATCCTCCCACTGGCCAGCGTCGGTGAGGAGTACGACAAATTCGTCGCCGCCCTGGCGGCTAACGGTATCTGAGTTGCGGACGCAGCCGACAAGGCGCTTTGCAATCGATTGGAGCAGCTTGTCGCCAGTCGGATGGCCCAACGAATCGTTGATGTGCTTGAACCCGTCCAGGTCAAGGAAGAGTATTGCCACCTGTCTGTCGTGGCGGGGAGCCATCGCAATGGCCTGTTCGATCCGATCGTTGAGGAGAAGGCGGTTGGGCAGGCCGGTCAGGGCGTCGTGCTCGAATGAGTGGGTCATCTTCTGCGCCATCGCCCGGGCTGCTGTGACATCCCGAAACACAATGACTGACCCGGTGGCCGACCCCTCCCGGTCCAACATAGGTGAGACACTGGCCTCGATCGGCAACTCCGGACGTCCCCGGCCAACCAACAAGACATCGAACGCCGCGACCAACGGGCCGTCGTGAGAAAGGTCTGGGACGAGATCGGGCACAGGTGCCCGGGTTCGGGCATCGACGATGGCGAAGACCTCCGCCAGACGACATCCCACCGCTTCTCTCCGTGTCCAACCGGTCATCTCCTCCGCCACAGCATTGAGGAAGGTCACCATGCCGAAGGTGTCACAGCCAATCACGGCATCGCCGGGGCTTTCTGTGGGTAGAGCGACGGCCGGGCTATCGAGGGGCAACGTCATGGCACCCTTCCCCGATAGACGAGATGGCAGGGCAAGGCGCCGAGCAGCCAGGATGGAGGTTCGCTTCGCCAGTCGGCGGGTGTCCCGCGGGAATATCGGTCATCGGGTTACATCATCGACACA
>DATKCM010000162.1:0-4720 GCA_035513195.1 Acidimicrobiia bacterium
TTGCTCCGCGCCGAGGGCGTCCCGGTCAACGGCCGCAGGATTACCCGTTGATCTCCACGCACCGAGCAGCGATGATCCAGCCAGTGTCCGGCGATAGCGGCTCATCAACAGCAGAGGACGAAAATGACTGACTTCAAAGAACCGGAATCGCGTTCTCGGGGACCGGGGAAGTCACCGGAAGGCAGACACCATGACCATCGAGCTCAGTGTGTCGGTGCGCCGCAACACCGTCCAGGAAGCCACCACCGAAGTGTCCGGCGCCGCAGCGAAACTGATCGCCTCGCTAACGGTTACCGGATCGAGAACACCGTGAGGGCGACGATCACCGACATCGCCGGAGGCGGCAAAATCATCGACAGCGCAGCGGACGCGGTCGGCGACACGGTCAGGGTCAACGGGATTTCGTTCGGCATCAAAGACGACAAGACGCTGGTCGAGGCAGCCAGAGAAGCCGCATGGAATGACGCCCGGGCCAAGGCCGAGCAACTCGCTGGGCTGGCAGGTAGGAAGCGGGGGCCGGTTATGTCGGTCTCGGAGACAGTCGGCCGACCGCCAGCACCGATGCAGCTGGCGCGTCTCCAGGCGGCCGATTCCTCAACCCCGCTCCAACCCGGCAGTGCGGTATCGGTAAGCCTGGAAGTGGACTTCAGCTTCCAGGGCTAGACGGGAAGGGCTCCTGTCGGCATGTTGATACCCGATGTCCTGCCAAGGTGGGATATCTTGATATCCGATGTCCTACACAGCAGTCGAGCTGATCGAGACCAAACGCGACGGTGGCACCCTGTCCGCCGACTCCATCGAGTGGCTGATCCGTTCGTACACCGACGGCTCGGTAACCGACTATCAGATGTCTGCGATGGCGATGGCCATCTATTTCAAAGGAATGGACGCAGACGAGCTAAGCACCTGGACGCGAGCGATGCTCGTTTCGGGTGATGTGCTCGACTTCTCGGACATCAAGGCTCCCAAGGTCGACAAACACTCGACGGGCGGTGTTGGTGACAAGATTTCAATTCCACTCGCCCCTCTGGTGGCTTCCTGTGGAGTCGCCGTCCCCATGATCTCTGGCCGGAGCCTGGGCCATACCGGAGGGACACTCGACAAGCTGGAGACCATTCCTGGCTTCACCACGGACTTGGATCGCGTGACCTTTCGCAGGCAACTGGGTTGGCATGGTCTGGTGCTGGCTGGGCAGTCCGACACACTTGCACCGGCTGATAAGAAGCTCTATTCGCTTCGGGACGCAACGGGAACTGTGCCTTCGATACCGCTGATCGCTAGCTCGATCATGTCCAAGAAGTTGGCAGAGGGTTTGAACGGACTGGTTCTCGATGTCAAGACCGGATTGGGTGCGCAGATGAGAGCTCTGGAGGATTCCAAACGCCTTGCGGAGATCATGGTCGGAATCGGCAACGCCAACAGGGTTCGCACCGTTGCTCTGATCACGGACATGTCCCAGCCGCTCGGCATGGAAGTCGGGAATGCCAACGAGATCAGGGAGTCGATCTCAGTGCTCAAAGGGGAGGGCCCGCCGGACGTCACCACATTGACGATGGCATTGGGTGAGGTGATGCTCGAGCTGGCCGGCGTCGACGGGGGCCGCGACCTGCTCCAGTCCAAGATCGACTCGGGCGAGGCGTTCAGGAAGTTCAAAGAGGTGGCCGTTGCCCAGGACGGCGACCCTGCGGTGATCGACGATCCATCACTTCTGCCACAAGGAAGATACGAGGCGAGTCTCCCGTCTCCCAGATCGGGATATGTACAAGTGTGCGACGCTCTACGGATTGGCACCGTCGTGACGAGACTCGGGGCGGGACGCGTGAGTATGGGGGACAACATCGATCCCGGCGTGGGCGTAACCGTCCACAAGAAGGTCGGAGACATAGTGGCCGCCGGTGACAATCTCGCAACCGTTGTCCACAACGACAGCCGTCTATGGGGAGAGCAACGCGAGGCTTTGTTTGCTGCCTGGACGGTTGGCGACGAGCGGGTGGCACCGCCCCAGCTCATCGTCGAACGCATTGAATGACAGTTTTTGAGCGATTATTCAAGAGATTGCCGAGGCGTTAGCATCGACGGGCAAGTGATCACAAGGAGTTATTCGCAAATGAAGGTTGTCGTCTGCGTCAAGCAGATCCCCGATCCCGCCACTCCCTACAAGCTCGAAGAGGGCACCAACTGGCTGGTGCGACCCTCCGAGCAGGTGCTCGATGACACCGACCGGTACGGGGTGGAAATGGGTCTACAGCTAGCCCAGGCCAATGACGGGACGGTGACCCTCGTCAGCATGGGTCCCGCCGGCAACAACCAGGGTGTGCGCCAGGCACTGGCGATGGGAGCAGACAAGGCGGTTCTCATCGACGACAGCGACCTCCGCGGGTCTGATGCGCTCACCACCGCAAGGGTGCTCGCCGCAGCCATCAAAGAAGAGGGCTTCGACCTTGTCATCTCAGGCACAGAATCAACTGACGGGTATGCGGGTGTGGTTCCGCAGATGATCTCGGAACTGCTCGACACCCCCACCCTCACCTTCGCGACCCAGGTCGAGGTTGGAGACGGGAAGGTGACCATCCACCGCCAAACCGCCGCCGGATACGACGTTGTTGAGGCGTCGCTCCCGGCAGTCGTCTCGGTGACGGCTGGAGTGGTCGAACCCCGCTACCCCACCTTCAAAGGGATCATGGACGCCAAGAAGAAGACCGTTGAGAACAAGACACTTGCCGACCTCGACGTCGAGGCAGAGACCACACAGACCGTCACCGAGATCAAGGATGCTCCGGAGCGGTCCGGTGGCAAGAAGATCGAAGACGAGGGCGAAGCCCATCTCGAGATCATGTCGCTCCTCAAAGAGAGGAAGGTTATTTGATGGCTTCCGTATGGGTGTTCATCCAGGACGACAACGGCACGCCTTCGACTCTCGGCCTCGAATTGTTGACCAAAGCGAGGAGCATGGGCGATGTCACCGCCATCTACCTCGGAGAAGGCGGCGGCGAGACTTTCGCCACCCTCGGCGAGTACGGGGCGGGCAAGGTCCTCCACGCCAACGCCGGAGAATCACTCCCATCCGCCCCGGTGGCAGCCGCCCTCGCTGCCAGAGTCGAGTCGGATCGACCGGACCTCATCCTCCTCGGCCAGGCATACACCGACCGCGACGTTGCCGGGCGGTTGGCAGCACGCCTTGGTGTGGGAATTCTCTCCAACGTATCCGAGGTGAGGCTCATCGACGACGGTGTCGAGACCGAGCACGAGATCTTCGGCGGTGCTCAGATCGCGGTGGCCACCGCGACGGGAAACCCGTCGATTGTGCTGGTCCGCCCCAAGTCGTTCCCCGCAGAGCCGGGTGACGGTGGCTCACCGGATGTGGAGGTTCTCGACCTGCCCGACTCCGGTGCATCGGCGGCACGGGTCGTCGAGTCCCATGTCGAAGAGCGGGAGGGCCCGCAGCTTGCCGAGGCGTCCATCGTGATCTCGGGTGGTCGCGGGCTCGGGTCCGCTGAGGCGTACGATCTCGTCGAACAACTCGGCAAGCAGCTCGGGGCAGCAACCGGAGCGACCCGCGCGATCGTCGATTCGGGTTGGGTTCCTTACGCCAAGCAGGTGGGCCAAACCGGCAAGACGGTCAAACCCGACATCTACATCGCTGCCGGAGTCTCCGGGGCGATGCAGCACCTGGTGGGAATGAAAGACTCCAAGACGATCATCGCCATCAACAAAGACCCCGACGCACCGATCTTCTCGGTGGCCGACCTCGGGATCGTTGGCGACGTCCACAAGGTCCTGCCCAAGCTGATCGAAGCTCTGGAAAGCCGATAATGGGTCACGAGGTGACCGAGAGCCCCGAAATCGAGAAGTGGTCGGGCTTAAAGGCCTGGGCGTATTCGCTCATACAGGGCAAGCCCAAGACCAACAAAGCCCTCCTCGAGTACGCCGGCGTCGGGCCCGGAGACCGGGTCCTCGATATCGGCTGCGGGCCCGGCGCTTCGTTGGAAGGTGCTGTCGCCGCCGGTGCCGATGAGGTCTCCGGAGTCGACCCGAGCCCGGCGATGGTGAAACGTGCCGCGAAGCGGGTGCCCAGCGCGACGGTGCGGGAAGCCTCGGCGGAGTCGCTGCCATTCGAAGACGACGAATTCACCGCGGTATGGACGATCTCAGCGTTCCACCATTGGGCCGACCGCAGCGGCGGTCTGGCGGAGATGCTCCGCGTGCTCGAGCCCGGCGGCGCCTTCTATGTGGTGGAACGTGAGCTAAAACCGGGAGGCAGCGGCCACGGCCTGACCCGCAAGGAAGGCCAGCAGGTGGCATCCCGGATCACCGAAGACCACGAAGTCCCGGCACGGGTCGACACGCTCAAGGCGGGCAGGCACACGTACGTTGTGGTCACCGGCTCACGCTAGGACGGGGTCTCGAACCCACACTCACATTCATCGAGTTTCTCCCCCGGGCTTAAACCCCGGGGAGTTTCTCTGATGAAAAATTCTTTTGAAATCGGCCATTCTCACCCCGTTTTTGTCCCACCTGGTTTGTACGTTTTCATTATGGATTGGGAGAGGTTTAATAACGATCAGGTCGAGGAGATCCTGGCTGTGGCGGAGCGTAAGTTCTCTGAGGGTCGGGCGTTGCAGATCGAGGCGTTGGAGGAGTTGGATCGTCGTCAGGTGTTCACCGCTGACGGATGTAGGAACCTCTCAGAATGGGTTGGGTCGAGACTCGATATCGGTTC
>DATKCM010000163.1:0-8887 GCA_035513195.1 Acidimicrobiia bacterium
ACTGCCTGTCGAGGGCTGACGCAAACACCGGCGGGTAAGCTTTGTGCCCTGTCCGGCAGATCGTGCTCGTATTTCAACGGCCCTTGTCGCCCCTGGCGGCGTCCTCGTCCTTGACGAACGGCCCGGTGTGCCTGCGTCCTGCGTCCTTGCCAGGAACGACAATTGCTCGCCGAAATAGCAAGCGAATCCACCGGACAGGACACTGGGGGGTATGGTCAGAGAATGCCCCAGGACCGTGACCTCCTCGGAACTGACCCCCGGCCTCCCTTCTTTCCCATTGGCAATGCACCCGAGATCGGCCTGGTGGCCCCCGAGGACCGGCTCGGCGTTCCGGTGCGCACGTGGGTGAGGTCCCTGGCCGGGATGCAGAAGGAGGCCCTGGTGATCAACGGCGCCACGGGGAGAGCATGGCGGCTGGTGAGTGACGAGGGACCGTATCTGGATGGTCATGATCGGGCGCCGTGCCCCTTGTGCACCTTCATCACCGGCCTGGTCGCTTCGTACATGAACGAGATCACCGCCCTTGCTCCGGCCCGGGACATTGCGATCAGCGACGCCAAGCTGACGGTCGACACGTTCTACTCCATGGAGGGGTCGGCTCTGCAGGGGACGATGATGGGCGGTGCGGCCGCGCCGCGACTCGTCGCCCAGATCGCCTCCGATGCCGATGCCGAAGCCGTGAGGCGTCTGGTCCTCGATGCCGTAGCGACCTCGCCGGCCACCGGCCTCTTCAAAGGTGTGCTCAACAGCAGATTCAATCTGTCCCACAACGGTGATGAGATCACCGTGGGAAGTGTCGAGGCCCTGAACGCCCCCATCGAGCCCGATCCCGGGCAAGCGTTTGACCTCGTCGAGGTCGCAGATGTCGCGACGGCTGAGAACCTGATGATCAGACGCAAACCCGCCGATGAGGTGGAGGGCGTTCCCGGGGGAGCCGGGTCGAGCCTTCAAGAATCCCAAAGTCGCCGGCTCCATGTGCGAGCCGTGTGCACCGTTCGCGAGGACGGGGTGAAAGAGATTGTGGAGAACCTGTTCAGTCCGATCGGCTCCGAGTTCAGGTTCCTTTCCGACGAAGCTCCAGGGTTCGGGGGTTCCGGGCTGGCGCCCGATGCGTCCACCTATCTCTCGGCGGGCCTCGGTTTCTGCTTCATGACCCAGTTCGGGCGCTATGCCAGGATCACCAAGCGGCGACTTGACGAGTACCGGATCGTCCAGGACACCCATTTCACCCCCGGCGCGGCGGGGGGCCGTGATGTCCCGGCGCGGGCTGAGCCAGTGGAGACCCATGTCTACCTTGTCACTCCCGAGGAGGAAGACTTCTCCCGGAGAACGCTGGACATGGGGGAACAGACCTGCTTCCTCCATGCCACCTGCCGGACGGATCTCGGCATTGACGTCGAGGTGGTCTCAACGGAGTCGGTATCCACGGACTGATCCTCAGACATCGAAAAAGACGATCTCTCCCTCGCCGCTGAGCCGGATGTCGAACCGGTAGACGCGGGGATCCCCGTCTTCCTGGCTAGCGATGAGTGTGGAGCGACGTTCCGGTGGCACCATCCGCAGAACGAGGTCATGGTTGTTGGCCTCGGCCTCGTCCGGGAAGTAGAGGCGGGTGAAGAGGGGATTGAGAAGACCGCGCGCTTGCACGATGAGACACAGGTGCGGCGCTTGCAACTCTCCCTCCGGATCGGGGACCGGGCCGGGCCTGATTGTGTCGATCAAGTACTCGCCCGTTTCGAAGATGGTGGCTGCCCTGCCGAACCCGGTGAACCCCTCATCCAGCGCAATGTCATCACGGCTGTCGTCGGGGTGTCGGTATCTACCCAGGGAATTGGCCTGCCAGACCTCGATCAAAGCGTCGCCGACCGGCGCACCCTCACCGTCGAGCACTCTGCCCCGCACCCGGATCCGCTCTCCCTGCACCTCATCGGAGGCGAGGACGTTCTCATCCGGACCGGAGAGGCCTATGGAAAAGTACGGGCCGACCGTCTGAGATGGGGTCTCCCCGCGGGAAGCCATCAGCCCACCTCCGGATCGGTAGGCGTGGCCATTCTTCCCCGGATCACTATGTCCCATCGGTAGCCGGTTGCCCAGTTCTCCTCAGTCACGTCGTGGTCGTAGGCGGCGATCATCCGGCCCCGGCTGTGGGACGGCACTGCGTTGAAGATCGGGTCGAGCCTCAGCATCGGATCGCCCTCGAAGTACATCTGAGTCACCAGCCTGCTGCCCAGGGCCGGCCCCATCAGGGAGAAGTGGATGTGGGAAGGTCGCCACGCGTTGGGGTGGTTGCGCCACGGGTATGGCCCCGGCTTGATCGTCGTGAACCGATAAACCCCCTGGGCGTCGGTGACGGTCTGTCCCATGCCGAGGAGATTGGGGTCGAGGGGAGCGCTGCTCTCGCTGTCGCTCCAGTGGGCGTACCGCCCGGCGGCGTTGGCCTGCCAGATTTCGACCAGCGTGCCCGGCACGGGCTCACCGTTCTGGTCGAGCACACTCCCGGTCACGATGATGCGCGGGCCGAGTGCCATACCGCCGGTCCCGGCGTTTGTGGTCAAGTCGGCGTCTTCTGCGGAGACTTCGCTCCACGCCGGCCCTGGCCCTGTCGTCTCTGACAGGGTTTGGACGATTCTCACCAGGTCCTTTTGTGGCGCCCGCAACACGGTCGACCGATAGTCCCCGTAGAGGAAGGGGGGGTGATCGCCATGGGCCTTCGGCGCGATCGGTCTCACAACCGGGTCACTCATCTGCTTCTCCTCTCTCATAGATTTGTTTCGCCCGCTCAACCGCGGTGTGGGCGGCCGGGATCCCCGCATAGATCGCCACGTGGTAAAGCACCTCCATCACCTCATCGGGGGTGACTCCGGTGTTGTCGATGGCGTTGAGGTGGATGTCGACCTCCTCGCGTCCCAGTGCGGCGAGTATTCCGATGGTGACCAGGCTCCGGGCTCTGGTGTCGAGGCCCGGCCGCGACCAGACCCCACCCCATGCGGTATCGGTGATCCACTCCTGAAACCCGGCGTCGAAGTCCGTGGTGCGAGCCTGTGCCCGATTCACGTGGTCGTCGCCCAGGATCTCCC
Source organism: Acidimicrobiia bacterium (assembly GCA_035513195.1). Taxonomy (GTDB): domain Bacteria; phylum Actinomycetota; class Acidimicrobiia; order Spongiisociales; family ZC4RG35; genus MA-ANB-1. The sequence goes on from DATKCM010000163.1 coordinate 3,078, forward strand.
GGCGTCTTTTCATTCCGTCCTGGCTCATATGTCTCCCAGTGTCCTGTCCGGTGGATTCGCTTGATATTTCGGCGAGCAATTGTCGTTCCTGGCAAGGACGCAGGACGCAGGCGCACCGGGTCGTGCATCAAGGACGAGGACGCCGCCAGGGGCGACAAGGGCCGTTGAAATACAAGCACGATCTGCCGGACAGGGCACTAGTGTCATCGCAACGGCAGCCCCGTATAGTTCTCGGCCAGCGCAGTCTGCGCTGCCCGCGAGGATGCCAGATATTCCAGCTCAGCCTCCTGGATCTTCTGACCCAGCTCTCCTTCGGTCTCGAGACGGTGCATCAATCCGGTCATCCACCAGGAGAACCTGATGACTTTCCAGACCCGCCGCAACGCCGTCTCCGAGTAATGGCCTAGACCATCCTTCGTACCTTCCCGGTAGTAGCCGATCAGAGCGTCGGAGAGGAGGAAGACGTCGGCGATGGCCATGTTGAGGCCCTTGGCCCCGGTCGGAGGCATGACGTGAGCTGAGTCTCCGGCGAGGAAGAGATTCCCGTGCTGCATCGGCTCGAAGACGAAGCTGCGGAGCGGAGTGATCGACTTCTCGATGGAAGCGCCAATCACGATGGTGTCTGCCGGTTCGTCAGGCAGCCGAAGCCGGAGCTCATCCCAGAATCGCTGGTCCGGCCACTCTTCGATGTTGGTTTCGAGGTCGCATTGCAGGTAGTAGCGACTCAGGTTCTCGTTCCGCATCGAGCAAAGGGCGAATCCGCGCGGGTGATTGGCATAGATCAACTCCCCGCTAACCGGAGGGGTCTCAGAAAGGATGCCGAGCCAGCCGAAAGGATAGGTCCGCTCGTAGGTCCGGGACAATGCTGCGGGGATTGAATCCCGGGAGATACCGTGGGACCCGTCGCAGCCGGCGATGAACTCACAGTCGAGTCTGACTATCTCGCCGTGACTGCGGAAGGTGACATGCGGCGAGGGGCCGTCCACGTCGTGCAGCTCCACCTCCTCGGCCTCATCCAGGATCGTCCCCCCTCTCATGTCCAGGGCGCGGTAGAGGTCTTTCTGCAGCTCGGTCTGGCCGTAGACCGTCACGCTGCCATGCACCAGATCGTCAAAGTCGATGCGCAACAGCCTTCCCAGAAAGGCCAGGTTGATCCCGCGATGGACGAAACCCTCCCGCTGCATCCGCTCACCCAGGCCGAAGTTATCGAGACCCTCGACGCTGGGCTTCTCCAGCACTCCGGCCCTGATCCGGGACAGCACGTATTCCCGGGTGCGGTGCTCGACGATCACGCTCTCAATCCCGGCTTGTCCGAGCAGAATGCTGAGAAGAGACCCGGCAGGCCCGCCTCCGATGATCGCCACCTGGGTACGCATTCTCTCCTCTATCTCGAGCCGACGCTAGTCACCGGCCGGCCAACCCCGACAGGTACACTCGGCCATGTTCGAGTGCCGAACGTTCGTGCGCAAAGCGTACCAAATCAATCTGTGATCTTCTCGCGAGACCGTGGAGGATGATTGACTGTCGCTTCGGGGCTTATCGTAGAGGTCGAGCCATGGAACAGTTCCAGCCAAAAGAGAACCATCTCGAAGCCCCGCCCTCGCCCCACCCGTATCCGAAACCGCCCACCGACGAGTTTGTCGACGTCGCCGGGAAGAGGCTGCATGTCCGCCGCCTGGGCGGTGACATCACTGGCCCGCCCTTGATCTTCCTCCATGAAGGTCTCGGGAGTGTCGAGCTATGGCGGGAATTCGCCGAAGACGTAGTCGCCGGGTCCGGCCATCCGGGGTTCGTTTACTCCAGGTACGGAAACGGGCTGTCGACTCCGCTGACCGAGCCACGACAGCCCGACTACATGCACGTCGAAGCAGTCGAGACTCTGCCCCGGATCGTGGAGCGGCACTTCGACAAGCCCCCGATCCTTATCGGTCATTCCGATGGCGCCTCCATCGCGCTCATCTATGCCGGTTCCGGATACCCGGTGAAGGGGCTGGTGCTCATTGCCCCCCACGTGTTCGTCGAGCCCGAGACCATCGCATCGATATCCTCGCTCAGCAATGACTTCCCGACATCGGAGTTACCGGAGAAAATGGCCAAGTACCACACCGAGGCGGATACCACCTTCCGGGGTTGGGCGGACATCTGGCTCAGCCCCGAGTTCCACGACTGGGATATCAGCGGGTTCGTTCCGGGTATCCGCTGCCCGACGCTCTTGATCCAGGGCGAGGCCGATGAGTACGGGACCATCGATCAGCTCAACGCTATCGACTCACGTCTGGCCTCCGCCGCCGAGAGGCTCATGGTGCCAGACGCCGAGCACTCACCCCATCTGTCGCACCCCGAACTGGTGACGCCAGCCGTGGTCGACTTCATCTCGAGGCTGGATCGATGAGCTCGCTGACCATACGGCGAAGAGTCCAGTGGATGGACACCGATGCTGCCGGGATCTGGCACCACTCGGTTGCGATCAGATGGGCAGAGGAAGCCGAGGCCGAACTGCACCGGGAGCTGGGGATCATCGACGAGACCTTCGGTGCAACGCCCAGGGTCCGCACTGAGTTCGACTTCAACGACTCGCTCCGGTTCGACGACGAGGCGGACATCACCCTCACCGTCGCCGACATGGGAGACACTTCCGTCACCTATGACATCGAGATCGCCATCGACTCGAAGGCCGTGGTCAGAGGACGGATCATCACGGTGCTCATCGACCGGGATTCGGGAAAGAGTCGGAGCTGGCCCGACCACCTTCGTGTTGCCCTCTCCGGCTGACCAGGTCCGGTAGCAGAGAGGAGCTCCGGTAGTCGAAGGGATCAGCGGCTGGAATCAGCCTCGTCGGCTCCGAGGAGCCGCAACAGGGCTTGTTGGCACTGCTCCTTCCAAATGTGATGGTTGTTCATCCAGTCATCGGTCTGTATCCACTGGAGGAACGTGCCTTCGATCAGGGCTCGCCTGCCCCTGACCCGCCGGTCAGCGTAAGATCAAAGCATGATCGACTTCCAGACTCACCCCGATGAGTATCACCACTGGAAGCTCAGGATCGACGATCGCGTCGCCTACCTCGACATGGCCGTCGACCCGGGAGGCGGGATCAACCCCGGGTATGAGCTCAAGCTCAATTCCTACGACCTCGGGGTGGACATCGAGCTCGCCGATGCCGTGCAGCGTCTCCGCTATGAGCACCCTGAGGTCGGAGCCGTGGTCATCGGCTCTCTTTTGGATCGGATGTTTTGTGCCGGCGCCAACATCGGGATGCTCGCAACTGCGCCACATCCGCTGAAGGTCAACTTCTGCAAGTTCACCAACGAGACGAGGATGGCGATCGAAGACGCAACCGCAAGCTCCGGCCAACGCTACCTGGCGGCCCTCGGAGGAAATGCCGCCGGTGGGGGCTACGAACTGGCCCTCGCCACCGACCACATCATGCTGATCGACGACAGGAATGCGGCGGTGTCGCTACCTGAGGTTCCCTTGCTCGGGGTTCTCCCCGGCACCGGCGGTCTGACACGTCTCACCGACAAGCGCCACGTTCGTCGCGACCGGGCCGACGTCTTTTGCACTCTGGAAGAGGGAATGAAAGGGCAGAAAGCACTGGAATGGCGTCTCGTCGACGAGTTGGTTCCAGCTTCCTCGTTCGTCGCCACCGTCACCGAACGCGCTCGAGCGCAAGCCGCGATGAGCGACCGCCCCGCCGATGGAACCGGGGTGATCTTGCCGCCCCTCGATCGACAGATCGGAGACGATGAGATCGTCTATTCATTGGTGACGGTGAGCATCGATCGCTCGAAGCGGGTGGCGTCGCTCGAGATCAGAGGACCCGAAGGGTCGGTTCCGGTGGATGGTGACGACGCTGTTGCCAGCGGAGCGAAGTTCTGGCCGTTGCGGCTGGCACGCGAACTGGACGACGCCATCCTCCACCTTCGCGTCAATGAGCTCGAGGTCGGAACAATCGACATCCGTTCTCGAGGAGACATCGACATGGTTCTCGATTACGACGCCTTCCTCATCTCGATGGCCGATCATTGGTTTGTCCGTGAAGTCTTGTTTCATTGGGGACGGGTTCTCCGTCGGGTCGACATGACAGCGCGGACCGTTATTGCGCTCGTCGAGCCGGGCAGCTGTTTCGCGGGGTTTCTCGCCGAGCTTGTCCTGGCTGCAGACAGGTCGTACATGCTGATGGGAACCTGGGCTGGAGAGGGTGGCTACGAGGCTCGTCTCGCTCTCACCAAGGCCAATATCCACGGCTATCCCATGTCGAACGGGTTGTCCCGCCTCGAAACCAGATTCTGGGGCGATGCTGAGGGTCTGGCCAGTGCCAAAGCCGAGATGGGCCGTCAGTCGACAGCCGAGGAGGCGCTAGCAGCCGGCCTCGTGACCGATGCGATGGATGACATCGACTGGGAAGACGAGTTGAGGATCGTCCACGAAGAGAGAGCAGCCTTCTCGCCGGATAGCCTCACCGGGCTCGAGGCGAACCTCAGATTCCCCGGTCCGGAGACGATGGAGACCAAGATCTTCGGCCGGCTTACCGCGTGGCAGAACTGGGTGTTCCAACGACCCAACGCTTCAGGCGAGACCGGTGCCCTTCGCAGGTATGGCACAGGAATCCGGCCCGATTACGACCATAGGAGAGTGTGATGGGTTGGCAAGACGTCGACTATGGCGCCCTGATCCCGAACAACGTGGGCTTGGCCGACGATCCCAAACTGCTGCGGGCCCTCGAGACGTGGCACCCTGGCTACATCGACTGGTGGATGTCGATGGGCCCGGAAGGCTTTCAGTTGGCCGACGTCTATCTACGGACGGCAATCAGCGTCGAGAAGGAGGGTTGGGCAAAGTTCGCCTACGTGAAGATGCCCGAGTACAGGTGGGGCATTCTGCTTGCGCCCGACGAGCCGGACCGGCGAATTCCGTTTGGTGAGCATGTCGGCGAGCCTGTTTGGCAACAGGTACCCGGCGAGTACCGGGCGATGCTGCGCCGGCTCATCGTAATCCAGGGCGATACTGAGCCTGCCTCGGTTGAGCAGCAGCGCCACCTGGGGAATATCGCCCCATCGAATTACGACCTGAGGAACCTTTTCCAGGTCAACGTCGAAGAAGGTCGACACCTTTGGGCGATGGTGTATCTCTTGCAGAAATACTTCGGCCGGGATGGACGGGAGGAGGCCAACGATCTCTTGCGACGTCAGTCGGGGAGCGAGGAACACCCGAGGATGCTCGGCGCGTTCAATGAGAAGACACCCGACTGGCTTTCGTTTTTCATGTTCACCTACTTCACCGACCGGGACGGGAAGATGCAGCTGGAAGCCCTGGCCCAGTCGGGATTCGACCCGCTCTCGAGGACCTGCCGGTTCATGCTCGCCGAAGAGGCTCACCACATGTTCGTCGGGTACACCGGGGTCAAGCGGATCGTCGAGGCCACGTCGCGGGCGATGTCCGGAGCGGGCATTGACGATCCGTATGACGTCGAGGCGGTGCGCAAACTCGGGGTTATCGACCTACCAACCATCCAACGTAAGACGAACCTGCACTACTCGCTGACGCTGGACCTGTTCGGATCGGAAGAATCGACCAATGCAGCAAACTTCTTCAACGCCGGCCTCAAGGGGAGGTTTCACGAAGACAGGCTCCAAGACGACCATCAGCTCCGCAACGACACGTATCCGGTGATGAAGCTGGTCGGTGAGGAGTTACAGCAGGTCGAGGTTCCGGCCCTGAATGCGCTCAATGCGCGGCTTAGAGATGACTTCATGGAGGACTGTCTGGGTGGCATCTCGAGGTGGAACCGGGAGATCGCCGACCACGGTATC
>DATKCM010000164.1:0-5604 GCA_035513195.1 Acidimicrobiia bacterium
GAGCGCAAGACGCTAAGCGCTGCTTCGTAGCTTCGGCCCGGGGACTCTCCCGTCCTCCCGCCTGATCGTGTACTCGTTGCTGTCGAGCCACTCCAACAACGGGACGCTGTACTTTCTCGACAAACCGAGCGCTTCTTTGAACTCGCCGACTCCGAACGGGTAGTCAAGGCCGGCTGCCGCCTCCACGATCTGTTCGATCTGGTCACCTAGAAAGACCAGGGTCTCACTTACCCGGACCAGGTCTCCCCTGCGGATCAGAAGATGGACCAACTCGTCTGTCAGTCCGAGGCCGGCCACCGGAGGCACCGACAAGCCACTCCGCAGCACCTCACGGGCTTGTACCCACAGCACCTCTGATTGCTCATCCAGTGTCGCCCGGTGCTCGGTGAGGGCAACGTCCGGTCCCCGGATCTCCAGGAGGTGCGATGTTCTCACCGCGTTCTCGACCACAGCATGGGGAGCAGCGATCTTCCCGGCCAGGGTGGCCAATGGAGTTCCGGGTCGCATCGGTCTCTCCTCGTGCTCGGTGCGGACGATCTCCTCACACCGGACCACGATGTCGTCGAATCGGGCTGAGGAGAGTACGAGGTCGTCCACCACGACAGCATGGTCTGGCGTGCCTCCGCCGCTGTCGTTCCTGATGTGAACCAGGGTGTCGATCCCGCGCAGTTGCAACAGGTGCGACGCCGCTACGTCAGTGGAGGACCTTGGATCGAGGTCTGCTCCCATCGAGCCGCGTACCGGCGCCGGGTCGAGGACTGTCCCGCCAGCGACAACGAGTCGACGCCCGGTGTCCCTCAAAACAAAGGGGTCTCCGAAGGACGCCGGGATCGGACGACCTATGGAGAGAAGGGCGCGATCGCCGTCCCGCTTGAGAATCCTCGTATTAACTGTCGCCGTGCCGATGTGGAGTTGGTACGCGCCCTTGTCGGGAAGCTCGTCGACGTATCGTGCAGTTCGGATCGAAGTGGCGAGGCGCCTGGTTGTCCGCCATTGATTTTCGAAGCCCAGCATGTCCCCGCGGCCGATGTCGCCGACATCGACTCCCACGAGAGAAACGGCGACCCTCCGCCCCGGAGTCGCGTTCGAGACATCCTTCTCGTGTGACTGCAGCGACCTGATTCGCGCCGTGGTGACTCCCGGATAGATCCTGACCCGGTCATCGGTTGCGAGATTCCCGCCAAGCAGCAATCCGGTAACCACTGTTCCCGTGCCGGCGACGGTGAAAGAGCGGTCGACCCAGAGTCGGGCGCGGTCGGAAGCGGGTGGGTCGACCTCCTTACACAATCGGAGCAATTCGGCTTTGAGGTGCTCAACCCCGGATCCGTGGGGTACCGACAGCGGGACAATCGATGACCCGGCAAGGGTGGTGCCGGCGAGCCTCTCCTCGATGGCCGCGGACACCACCTCGATTTTATCGGGCTCCACCAGGTCGGTTTTGGTGAGGGCGACCAGCCCTCTGGGTACTTCGAGCAGGTCGAGAACTGCAAGGTGCTCCTCGGTCTGCGGCATCCAACCTTCGTTGGCGGCTATCACAAGAATCGCCACATCAAGCGCGTCCACACCGGCGAGCATGTTCTTGAGGTATCGCTCGTGTCCGGGTACGTCGACGAACGAGACTTCGTTGCCATCGCCGAGGTCGGCCCAGGCGAACCCGAGGTCGATGGTGAGCCCTCGCCTCTTCTCCTCCGCCCATCGATCAGGGTCACGCCCCGAGAGGGCACGGATCAACGTCGACTTGCCGTGGTCGACATGGCCGGCAGTGCCGATCAGAGGCATTTGCCGAGGGATTCGACCAACCAGGCGTCTTCCTCGGTGTGGACGGTCCTCACGTCGAGTACCAAATCACCGCGATCCCGCCTCACCAACACAGGAATGTCCAACTGCAACAAAGAGATGAAGGCATCCTGGCGCCCGGGTATCCGGAGAATCGGGGTTTCGATCCTGGCCCCGGGTGCACTGCCGGCACCGACCAATGACGTTCCGGTTTCGATAACCCCTCCGATCGAGGATTGGACGGATTCGGTCCGGACGTGGAGGGATTCAGGCGATGCCGTTGCCATCTTCCAGAATGGAATGTCGGAGGCTGTTCCGGCGGCATAATCCTCCAGTGTCGCGGCAAGGGCGGCGTCCGTGGGAGAGCCAACCCGCACCGCCCGGGCGATCGGATGCCGGCGGACCTGATCGACCAGGTCAGCGTCACCGACGATGATCCCCGCCTGCGGCCCACCCAGCATCTTGTCGCCACTGAACAGGACAAGGTCGGCGCCGGCCCGGAGGCTCTGGCGGACTCCCGGCTCGTCTCCCAGCCAGGAGGGCGGATGATCAAGCCAGGGTGTGGTGGAGTCGAGAAGGCCCGAGCCGACATCGTATACGACCGGTACGTCCGATACGCCAGCGATCTCGCCAATGCTGACATCCGAGACAAACCCGGTGATCTCGTAGTTGGCGCTGTGAACCTTCAGAACCAACCCGCAGTCATGGATCTGGAGGGCGGTCTGATAGTCGCCGAGGCGGGTTCGGTTGGTCGTGCCCACCTCGACGAGGCGGGCACCGCTCGCCCGCATCACGTCAGGCAGGCGATAGGAGCCGCCGATCTCGATCAGCTCTCCCCGCGATACCGGTACCGCCTTCCCCGCGGCGATGGCGGAGAGGGTCAACATGACCGCTGCCGCATTGTTGTTGACGACTAAGGCGTCGTCGGCGCCGGTGAGAAGCGTGAGCAGGTATCGGGTTCGCCCGCCCCGCTGGCCCCGGCTTCCGTCGACACGGTCGAGTTCGGCATTGGAGTAGCCGGACGACGCGGTCGACGCCGCATCGGCGGCCCTCGCGGATAGTGGCGCACGGCCAAGGTTGGTGTGGAGGATGACCCCGGTTGCGTTGATCATCGCCGTCGGTCGGCGCAGCATCGTCGCCTTCGCCATGGTCCGGGCCAGTTCGCCGGGATCACCGGTGTCGCCCTGGAGGATCAGGGCACGCGCCATCTCGATGGCGTTGCGGGCGTGATCGACCCGTTCCACGTCGCTTTCAAGCAAGTCTCTCATCGACGCGGCGAGATCGTCGACCTGTGGAAGATCCCGGAGGCTCTGCTTTCTGGCACTCATACGACGCAGTTTGGCACCTGGCGCCATGTCTTAGGATGGAACGATGTCAGATGTCCCGGTTCGTCCCGCATCCACGGTCCTGGTGATCCGCCCTTCGCCCACGACGGGAGTCGAAGTTCTCATGGTCCAGCGGCCTTCGCAGGGCTTCTTCGGAGGCCTGATGGTTTTTCCAGGCGGCGCACTGGAACGCTGTGACTTCGTCACCCATCCCGTGTTTGATGACGGCGAGCACCGAATGGCCGGTATCCGCGAGACCGCCGAGGAGGTCGGCTTTGTCGTCACGCAGCAAGGATTGATCCCCTCGATACCGGCGAAAGGCGAAGAGTTGGTCGACGCGTGGCGCACGTCGGGAGTCGAACTCGGGTTCGACCGTTTGACACTGGTCTCGCGCTGGGTGACGCCGTTCGGTGCTCCGACCCGCTTCGACACCAGGTTCTACCTCGTGGCAGTCGATGATGATCCCGAAATAATTCTCGATACCGACGAGTTGGTGGGCCACACCTGGGTCACGCCACGCAAGGCGCTGGACGAAGTTCGCCAGGGCACGTGGCAAATGATCCTCCCAACGATGTCGCACTTGAGGTGGCTGGGCCGCATGGCCACGGTGGAGGACGCGGTTGCCGCAGCCTACGGAGCGGACGGGCAGACAGTCATCGAGCCCGTCGCGTCTGACGGCGAGCTCCTTGTCCGCTACCGGAGCCCGGCGTGAGAATTGAGCGTTTGCTCGCCAATAACCCCGGTCCGTTCACCGGCCCCGGGACCAACACGTGGCTTTTCGACGACGGAAACGGCACGGTGGTGATCATCGACCCCGGGCCGTTGGATCCCATCCATGAGGAACATATTCTGAAGCGCGTCGGCGGTCGCGAGGTTTCCTCGGTCCTGGTCACCCACACTCATGAGGACCATGCACCCATGGCCAATCCATTGGCCCGCGAGTTGTCGGTTCCCGCGATCGGATACGCTTCCGGCCCGCACTTCGACCCCGATCAGCGTGTCGAGGAAGGTGTGTCGATTTCGTGTGGTGAGTCGGGCCTCGAGGTGGTGTTCACTCCGGGCCACTCCGACGATCACCTCTGTTTCCGAGTGGGCAAGGTTCTCTTCAGCGGTGATCACATAATTGGGGGATCGTCAGTGATGGTCGAGTCGATGGGCCCTTACCTGCAATCGTTGCAGAAGCTGAAGGGGACCGGCCTCACCCGCCTCTATCCGGGCCATGGCGACGAGATCGATAAGCCCGACGAGGTAATCGACTGGTACCTGGCACATCGGCTTCAGCGTCACCGCGAGGTCATGGATGCCATTGCCTCCGGTGCGACCAATGTCAAGGAAGTGCTGGAGATCGTCTACCGGGATGTCGATAAGAGTCTTCATCCTCTTGCAGAGCGATCGGTAAAAGCCCACCTCATCTTGCTAACTCAAGAAGGACGGATAGCCTTGCACCAGGACGACATAGTCCTGAAACCTCCCCAATTCCCATGAAGAGCATTTCCCGACTCCTTTCAGGACTACTCGTTGTCGCTATTGCCATTCCGGCATTAGCCCAGGTCACAGACGAGCAGGTTCAACGCGCCCGAGACGAGGTCAACGCCTTGGTCAGCGAATCCGCTGGTTTAGGCATCAAAGTCGAAGAGGCGTATGCCCGCCAATTCGCACTCGAGTACGAGATTTCCCAACTGCAGGAGTCGATCGAGTTCGCCCGGGTCCGCATCAGCGAGCTCGAGGCGAGGCTGGAAGAGGTGGCGGTAGAGCTTTACATTGGCTCGGCCTCGGCAGGACAGCTCTTCGCTCTCATCTCGGGGACAAACGACGATTACAAAGCTGCCTCCAAGTACCTCAAGGAGATCAACGGCTTCGAGACCGGAGTGGTTACCGAGCTCCGCGCCTTCCGCGAGGAGTTGGAACGCCAGACGGTTCGGTTGAACGAGGCGTCTCGGGAGCAGGACGAGAACGCAGCCGAGCTGGAAGTCCTCGCTGGTGAGCTTTACGCCGATCTGGCTGACGCCCAGGTTGTGTACGACCAACTGGTGTCGACTCAAGCGGCCGAAGAGGAGGCCCGACGATTGGCAGAGGAGAAGCGGCGTCAGGAGGAGGCGCAACGTCTCGCGGCAGAGGCTGCAGCGGCGGCGGCCACGTCGACGACGCAGGCCTCCGTTACGACGCAGGTCACGGTTACGACGCAGGCCACGGTTACGACGCAGGCACCCGACACGACCACCACCACAGCTCCACCCACTACGACGCCTCCACCACCGCCCTCATCGGGTAGTGGCGCGTGTCCTGTAGCGGGCGCGGTTTTCTTCAGTGACACTTGGGGCCAGCCGAGAAGCGGCGGCCGAAGCCACCAGGGTGTCGATATGATGGCCGCCGCCGGAACCCCAGTTGCCGCCATCTACTCGGGCACGGTTTCGTTGAAAATCAACTCTCTCGGCGGAAACACGATCTGGCTCACCTCTGCGTCGGGCGACCAGTATTACTACGCCCATCTTCAGTCATATGC
>DATKCM010000165.1:0-10647 GCA_035513195.1 Acidimicrobiia bacterium
AGAAAGGGGGTTTGCCGGTCTCGATCCACGGTGGGCGTTTACACCGTTTCCATCCGACTTCCTGAGGCTGGCAACCGGGTGCCAGGAAAGGCTTGCACCGACGATCCCTAGAAGCTCCTCAGTCTCGGCCACGGCGTAAAGCCGACCGTGGGCACGACGCAACGCGACGACGCTGCCGATCTCCTCGGCGTGCCCCCACCGCATCGGCATGGGTCGGTTGTGCGTGCTGGCGTATGCGCTCGCGGGCTCGTGGACGTTCTCAACATGCTCCAGGCGCGCAGTCCGCCACCGGGGAGCGGCTTGCTGCCGTAGCGGGTGTGCTGGATGATGCCGGCGTCGTCCGCCGCCACTCCCCCACACGATCGTGGACTTGGATCTCATCTCCTCACCGGTCTTCCCTCGACGTCGAGGATCTGACCGACCGCGCCGGCGTCGAAGACTTCACCGGCCGACCGCGTGTAGTCGTCCCCGCCGTCGCCCTCCACAACCCAACCGTCGACACCGTGAGCCCGTACCAACGACACGGCCTTAATGCTCCGGGTGAGCACGTCGAGCAGACCATCGCCCAACTCGCCAGCATCGATGACAAACCGAGCCCGGCGGTTGTCGGCTCGAAGACAGAGCCCGACCGGTTGTGGGCCAGCCGAGCTGGTGTCCACTAACAGCTTCACGTCGGTTGGCCGTGAGCGTTTCACTCCAACCGGCCGCGGGCCCAAAACTTCAACCTGTCTCGTCTTCCGGTCGACCAGTCTCACCGTGGGAATGTCGCCGCGGGTCATCGTGTCTCCTTTTTCATCTGCTTAACGAGCTGCTTCTTCTCCGCGGCGGTCCGTTTCCCAGCGTCAATCTCCTCGGCGATGAAGTTCGGGGCCGGGCGGCCGAACTCCTCACTAGGCATCACGACTCCGCCGGCCGCGACCATCGACTCGAACGGTGTTGCACCTTCCACCGCCGGAACGCCGGCGGCGCGAATCGGCTTCGGTGGCCTCTGGGCGGCACGACGGCGACGTTGCTCCTCCTGCCGGGCGCGTTGTTCGTCGCGTTCGGTGAAGAACCTCCGGGCCGGCGGACGCTGACACCGCGGGTGGATTCCAGTCGACAAGCGCCATTGTGCCTCACACGCGAGAGGTCACTGGTTCAAGTCCAGTACCGCCCACGACTTACAGTCGGACCGTCAGGCAACATTGGTCTGCCGCAGATGCGCCGTACCTATGGCCATGCCGATGGCGACCCATAGGATCGCCATTAGATCGCCATTAGACCGAGAATCGCCGCACTGCCGATGGTTTCGGCACTGTCTTCGAAGACACCGCCATAGATCAGGAGCAGGGGCAGGAGTGGCGCCTCTACCCTGAGCGCAACCCGTCCCCATTTGGGCAACACCTTCCGTCTGGTTGCGCCAACAGCGGCGATTATCAGAGCTGGCGCCATGCTCAGGAATCCGAATGCAAGGCCAATCAACGGAAGCATCCCGAAAGGCCCGGCAGCTTCCTCATCTATCCCCAGGAGGCCACCAACCGCGATGGCCAGGAATCCACCGGCCAAACCGAGAAAAGCCAGGGCCGCCCACAAGCTACCGACGAGGACCCATCGGTCAGCGTCAGGCGCATGGACTGCCAGGAGCCCAAAGCAACAAAGGGAAAAGAGCACAGCCGCCAACGCGACGAACCACGGATATACGCCTTCTCTGATATCCCCGCTTGGAGTTGCCACTTGTGCAATTGCTACCAGTATCAAGGCCGCAGCCGGAGCCGTGGCGGCCAACCGAACAGGAATCCCGAATCCCGATCTCCAACCAGAAGTCATTGCGGAACACTATCGCGTCGGGACCCCCTCATTCCGGATGCGGGAGGAAGTCAGGACTCGCCGTTGGCGCTTTCAGCTGCCTCCTGGTGTGACGGCTAAGGATGGTGGCCCTGCCGTCCCACTCAAGGGTCAGGGTTACAAAACTGTCCAGTCTCGCCCACCATCATGTCACGGTTCTCAGGGTTGCATCCACCCGCTTGTGGGCACCGGTTTCCATCAGCGACCTCAGGCGGTGCACGGCAGTGTGGACCTCGACGAACGAGGTGTAAAGGGGAGCAAAGCCTAACCGGATCGTATCGGGTGCGCGGAAATCGGGGATCACGTCACCGAGGTCGATGAGTGTCCTCGTGATCGGCCACGCATCCAGATGATTGAGTGAGACGTGGCTACCCCGGAGCGCAGGGTCGGACGGCGTGCCCAATGTGAAACCCAGGTCACGGAGCTGGCTCCGCCACAGTTCGACGAAGTATTCGGTGAGAGCCACAGACTTTGCCCGGATGGCGTCCATCCCTGCGTCCAGCACCAGCTGGATGCCAGGTTCGATCGCAGCTAACGACAGGATGGGCATGGTCCCGGTGTGGAATTTTCGGATACCGTCGGTCGGTGTGAAGGCGAGACTGAGGTCAAACGGCGCCGCGTGCCCCCACCAGGCGGTGATCGGGTTCTCCAGCAATAACTGGAGCGACCTCCTCACGTAGAGGAACGCCGGGCTTCCCGGGCCACCATTTAGATACTTGTAGGTGCAGCCCACCGCCAGGTCGGTGCCGGCAGAGTCGAAGTTGATCGGAACAGAACCTACAGAGTGGGAGGTGTCCCAGAGCACCAACGCACCAGCATCGTGGGCAATCCCGTTCACCGTGGCCATGTCATAGGTGTATCCGGTCATATAGGCGGTGTGGGAGAGGGCGACGAGGGCAGTCCGGTCGTCGATCTCGCGGGCGATCTCATCGACCGGACCGTGGACGCCGTCGGAATCGACAATCACAAGTTCGAGGTCCTGTGCCTTCGCGATCCCATCGAGAACGTAGACATCGCTGGGGAAATTCAGATCGTCGGTGACGATTCGGGAACGACCGGGGCGCGCCCTCACCGCGGCACATGCCAACTTGTACAGGTTGACCGAAGTCGAGTCGGAGATGATTATCTCACCCTTGCCAGCACCGACGACCGGAGCCAACAGGTCACCCAGCCGCAGCTGGAGGTCCCACCATCCTTCGTTCCAGCTGCGGATCAGCCGCTCTGGCCATTCGTGCGCGATGACACGTTCGACCACTGATGTTGCTTCAGCTGGTTGGCGGCCGAGGGAGTTCCCGTCGAGATAGATCGTCTCCGGGGCACCGATGGTGAACCGGGATCTGTATGCCGCAAGTGGGTCATCGGCGTCGAGCCGGACGGCGCGGTCATACCCTTCCTCACCGGTGTATGGGCCACGGGCAGACTTGTCGAGCTCGGTCACAGGCTCCACGTTACCGGAGGGTCGCCTCGGTGCCTGATAGCGTCGATGTGATGCCCGGGCCGATCGAACGATCAGACATCAAGGGCGCTGCCCGACGAATCGGTGACCATGTGCGCCTTACTCCGGTCATCGACCTCGGCCATGTCCTCTCAGACGATTGGAGGCTGATCCTCAAGTTGGATCATCTTCAACCGACGGGATCATTCAAGGTTCGAGGCGCATTCAACCTTCTTCTGTCACTCAACCCCGAGGCTGTGGTTGCCGCGTCGGGCGGCAACTTCGGGAAAGCGGTCGCTTATGCGGCGGAACGGCTCGGGATACCGGCCACGATTTTCGTTCCCGCCGCATCGCCCAGGGAGAAAACGGACCAGATCGTCCGATTCGGCGCCGATGTCCGTCTTGTCGACGGGTATTACGACGATGCTCTTGCCGCGAGTCGTGTGTCTGCCGGGTCGAAAGGGCAGTTTCTTGCTCATGCCTATGACCAGAAGGAAGTCATGGCCGGCCAGGGAACAGTTGGACTGGAGGTAGACAACCAGGTGGGGGATGTCTCGTCCGTGATCGTCGCGGTGGGTGGCGGCGGTTTGATCGGTGGTATCTCCAGCTGGTTTCGGGGCGATGTCAAGGTGATCGGAGTCGAGTCGATGGATTGCCCCACCCTGCACACGGCACGAGCAAACGGAGAGCCCACCGAGGTTGACGTCGGCGGAATTGCAGCATCCTCCTTGGGCGCGAAGAGATTTGGCAACTACCCCTGGAGCGCAAATCAATGGATCCACGATTCGGTCCTGGTCACGGACGCATCGCTCGTCGAAGCCCAGGAGTGGCTCTGGGAAACATGCCGGCTCTGGGTGGAGCCAGCCGCTGCCGCCACCATCGCAGCTCTGCGTGAGGGTGCCGTCAAACCCGGGTCGGGCGAGGAAGTCGTCGCCCTCCTATCCGGAGCCAATGTCGCTCGAGACGGCGGATGAGGGTGGCAGAGGACGGGTTTATCAAAGCCGACGCCTTACTATCCCGTCGATGCTCGCCGCGCTGAAAACCTTCGTCGTCGGTTTGCTGATGGGCTCGGCTGACGTGGTACCGGGGGTCTCCGGGGGCACTATCGCCCTGGTCACCGGGATCTATGCGCGACTTGTCACCAGTATCCGCTCTGGAAGCTCGGCGCTGGGTTCGCTGATCAAAGCCGATTTTGCGGGGATCAAGCGGAACCTGCGGGACATCGAGTGGGCTTTTCTGCTTCTGATCCTCGGCGGCATTCTTACTGCTGTTCTGAGCCTCGCCAAACTCATCGAAGTGCAACTCGAAGAGAATCCCGTCATTCTGGCGGCAGCGTTCTTCGGCCTCGTCCTTGGTTCGATCGTTGTTGCTTCCAGGATGATACGCCTGCCCGTGCTCGCTCATCTCTGGGTCGCCCTTTTCGTCAGTGTGGCGATCTTTTTTCTGCTCGGGATCAGATCCGATTCGGCGAGGTCCGATCCGGGTCTGCTCGCGTTCTTCGGGTCGGCGGCGTTGGCCATCTGCGCCATGATCCTCCCCGGGATATCGGGCTCGCTGATCCTGGTCCTCATCGGGATGTACGACTCTGTCCTCGGCGCGGTGAACGATCGCGATTTGGTACCGGTGGGCGTTTTTATCTCGGGGGCGATAGTGGGACTGGCCTTCTTCTCCCAGATCCTTCACATGGCGCTGCGGCGATGGCATGACCTGGTCCTTGCCGGTCTGATCGGTCTAATGGTTGGGTCGCTCCGCATACTCTGGCCGTGGCCTGACGGGCTTCAGGGATCCGGGCTTACACGCCCGGAGGGAGATCTGGCCGGTGTGCTCCTGGCGGCCTTGATCGGCTTCGCCGTGGTACTTGCCATCGCCCGACTGGCACCGACCGACGTCGACGAGGAGTTTTTTTAGCGGACTTCCTAGACCGCGCGACTCCGATGCAATGGTGTCTCGAGGTGGTCGCTGAGCACTGACCAGACTTCGGGTTGGGCAAGTTTTCTCTTCATTGAGATCAGAGTTCGCATGAACGTGGAAACGGCGCGGCCCGCATCCATCGGGTTTGGGCGCATGACGTTCTGGACCGAGGCGGATGGGGTCAGCGTCACTATTTCGCAGTCCGGCCATGCCTCCCGTATCAGTTCCTTCTCGATGTCAAGAGACTTCCGTCCGACTCGGTCGAACATCTTCTCGTGGATCAGTGCGCGCTTGCGGTTCAGGTTGGCAGCCATCGGGGCGACAATGAGAACGAGGTCCAGGGGTCGGCTGTGTCCGAGCACAAGGTCGGCGTGGGTACCCGAGGCAACCCCGCCGTCGACGTAGAGACGACCATTGATTGGAAACGGCCGGAAGAGGAGAGGTATCGCCGTCGAGGCAGCCACCGCCTCGGCGAGCCCGACATCAGGGTGGTTTGCGGTGCCAAACACGGTTCGCTGTCTGGCTTCGATGTCGTAGGCGACTATCGCCGTCGGCTTATCGGGCCATGAAGTAGCAGCCTCCTCCCCGATCTGCGATGTCACCCAGTCGGCTAGACCCCGGGAGTGGTAGGGGGCTGGTGAACCCATAAAGAGGGTTACCCCGGGCCGTCTCAGTCCGGGGGCAAGGCCGTGGCGGACCCAGTTCCCGACATCCCGGGAACCCCCTCGTTGATAGATGTGGCCCCTGATCCGCTCGGCCACATCGGATCGCTCGTCGTCATGGCGCACAAGGGAGTCGAGGGTGAGGGAGTTGTTGCGGACCAGCGCGCCCACGAACGCCCCCGAAGAAGTGCCAACCACGACCTCGGCGCCATCGGGGTTCCAGCCCGTGGCCAACTGGACGGCCATGAGCGTGGCTATCTCATACGAAGCCCCGGTGACCCCACCGCCACCCAGAACAAGTCCTACCCTGGTCACGCCTACCAGAATAGAGCTTCTCGACCCGCTTTCGTTACCGTTTGCCCGGTGTTCACAGAAAACGAGTCGATGGAACTACGAGCGAGAATCGACGATCTTCTCAGCAGTTGGGGTCAGATTCCCAGCGACCCCCTTCTCAGTGAGCACACCCTCCTGCAGTTGGGAAGGGGCAACGGCGTCTATCGCATGGCGGGCGATCCCATCGATTCGATCATCACCCTCGTCGGAGCCGTCAGAGACGACACCGGCCTGATCGAAGTCGGCGGGGCCACACCGGAAGCGAGGCGCAGGATCTGGGAGGTCAGCAACAAGGAGGTCATGGCGTTGGCACGGGAGCGGCACTGGGACCCTGTGGGTCTTATCGACCGGGGCAATGCCATCGCCCCCGGTAGTCCCAGAGTTGGTTCGGTTGTGAGAATGACCAAGACCCTCTCATCACCCCGGGCCGGGTCCGGCGAGAGCATCGCTGAGGGCGACCTCGAAGACGTCCTGGCCGTGATCAACCGGGCATTCGAGGGGCACCCCGAAAACGGGAATTGGATGATGTCGGACTTAAAGGAGCGGATGGAGCAGGAGTGGTACAACCCTGCCGGCTTACTGGTCGACAGAGCGGACGGAGTTGTTAAGTCTTTCTGCTGGACCAAAGTCCACCCCGACGGGGTCGGAGAGATCTACTTGCTGGCTGTGGACCCTGCCTTCAGCGGTTCCGGGTTGGGAAGAGCGTTGACGATCAGGGGCCTCGACTACTTGGGGGGAAACGCCGGATGCTCGGAAGCGATCGTCTACACAGCCGGAGGAAACGAGGCCGCCCGCACCCTCTACGAGAGCGTTGGCTTCGGTGTCGACCGTGTCGATCACCGGGTGCTCGTCACATCGGATTGACTATGGCTGGTCAGCCGAACCGGCTGCCGCAACCTGAGCATCGGGTGTCCTGCTCGTGCGTCGGGCCGTAGCACCAGGGGCAGGGGAGGTCCTCTCCTCTCCGTTCGTGGAGATTGACCACGAGCGAAGGGTTGACCTCGTATTTCTGCTGACCCCGGATGCCTTTGGCCAGTGCGAACAGACCCGTGGTGGCAGTTGCCGCCATCAACGCTTCAAACAACGTCCGTCCTCCTTGTCATACAGCATGGAGGCTAAGTCCGTTAGTGGCGATTTTCGCGGATTTCGGACAAGTAAGGGTCCGGCCTGGCCTTTGGCTTATCCAGATGCCGAACGGGATTAGGTGCCGAGCACCGCTTCGGTCAGATCGTTGACAAGATAGGCCAGATCGCCCAACCGTCCCTCGCGGACTTCAGCTGCGTCAAGCATCATCGTGGCGGCGTGATACGCAACCCAGGGTCGGTAGCTGCTCTCGGCGAGCTCGGCGCCGTAGCCGCCGCGGAAGGCTGCAGCGGCGTCTTCCCCGATGGTGTCAGCGAACCTCCACACTGCGAGGGTGAGGTCCCATTCAGGTGGCGCCAGGGTCGCCCACTCCCAGTCAACCAAAGTCACCGAGCCTTCCTCGTTGACAACGAACTTTGACGGGGTCGGCCTGGTGTGGGTAGTCACAGCGGCCGAGGCTTGGGGCGGGGTCATCTGGAAGGCCGCGTCCAGGACTCTCTGGTCTAATTCAAAGCGGCGCCGGAACCGACCCAACCTCGTGATTGTCGACTGGTAGTGAGACTCTACGTAGGCGCTGTCGATGCTGGTGGCGAGGTTGGTGATCTGCGCGTCCGTTTCGTGCACTCCGCGCAAGATCTGGCCGGCGGCTTCGACTGCGTCGAGATTCTTGGGCAGATTATCCAGATTCCATTTGCCCCCGTCGCTCATCGAAACCCAGGCCATGTCTGCTTCGACCTTTGAATCGATGAAGGTGGGCACACCCGGGGTGCCATCAAGCGACTCAAGTGCGTGGCGCTCCCTTCGCTCTCTCGAGGGCACCGAGTAAACCTTGACGATGATCGAAGTCCCCTCTTCGCTGATCACCCTGAAGACGGTGTTTGCCCCGGATGAGAGTTCACGGAGAGTGGTGTTGGGATGCGATCTCTCGACGAGCTCTCGTGGATTCATATTTGTCTGCTTCCTGGCGATTGAAATAGATGAGAGGTATCCAGTTGGGACTGAGTATTCTGCCGCACCCAAGGCTAGTGAGAGTTGAGTAGTTGTCTATTGATCTTGAATACCCGGACGGGAAGGTCGTCGAGCATCCAAATGGGGTGTCCGGACTCGAGATCGCGGAGTCGATCGGCCCCGGCCTTGCCCGCGCCGCTGTTGCCGTTCGAGTCGATGACGAGCTTCTCGATCTGAGCCGACCGATCAACCGTTCAGGGAAACTCGCGGTGATCACCTTGGCGGACCCCGACGGCCTGCACATCCTCCGCCACTCCTGCGCACACGTCCTCGCCCAGGCGGTGCTTGACCTCTATCCGGGGTCCACCTTCGCCATCGGGCCGGCGATCGAGGACGGCTTCTACTATGACTTCAAGGTCAAAGAGCCTTTCACCCAGGAGGATCTCGAAGCCATCCAGGACAGGATGGAGGAGATCATGGCCGCCGACCAGCTTTTCACCCGCGAGTCGGTTTCGACTGACGAAGCCCTCGAGATCTTCATCGATCACCCGTTCAAACGTGAGATCATCGCAAACGTCGACACGAGCGAGGTGTCCGAAGGCGAAGACGTGACCCTCTACCGAAACGATGGCTTCGTCGACCTTTGCCGCGGGCCCCACCTGCCGTCCACCGGCCGGATACCTGCGGTGAAGCTGCTCCGGACATCGGGTGCCTACTGGAGGGGTGACCAGGAACGCGATCAACTCCAGCGGGTCTACGGAACGGCGTGGCCCTCGAAGAAAGAACTCGACGATTTCCTCGTCCGCCAGGAAGAGGCCGAAAAAAGGGACCACCGCAAGCTGGGAGCCGAGCTCGACCTTTTCAGCTTTCCCGATGAGCTGGGCTCAGGCCTGGCGGTGTGGCATCCCAAGGGAGGCATGCTGCGCAAGGTGATCGAAGACCGGAGTCGTGATATCCACGAGCGTTACGGGTTCGAGTTCGTCTACACACCGCACCTCGCCAAATCGGATCTATGGGAGACATCGGGGCATCTCGGTTACTACGCGGAGAACATGTACCCGTCGCTGGATGTCGACGACGAGGAGGGATACATCGTCAAGCCGATGAACTGCCCGGGTCACATCCTCATCTACAAGAGTCGGCCAAGATCGTATCGGGAGCTGCCGATCCGGTTGTCGGAACTGGGTGCGGTATATCGGTACGAGAAGTCGGGGGTTGTCCACGGGCTTTTGCGTGCGCGCGGGTTCACACAGGACGATTCGCACACATTCTGCACCGAGGAGCAGCTCGACTCGGAGTTGAGGATGCACCTCGACTTCGTCATCACCTGGCTCAAGGATGCCGGGTTCAGCGAGTTCGAAGCGGACCTGAGCACCCAGCCTGAGAAATCCGTCGGGGAACAGTCCCGGTGGGATTTCAGTGAGAAGATACTCGCGGAAGTCCTGGAGTCCTCGGGAATCCCGTACCAGGTCGCCGAAGGTGAAGGCGCCTTCTATGGACCTAAGATCGACATGCATGTGAAAGATGCGATCGGGCGCCGCTGGCAGCTGTCGACGATCCAGCTCGACTTCACCCTGCCCGAGCGGTTCGAATTGGAATACACGTCCGCAGCCAATGCGGCGGAGCAGCCCTACATGATCCATTGTGCCAAGGCAGGGTCATTGGAAAGGTTTATGGGTGTCCTCATCGAGCATCACGCGGGAGCGTTCCCGATGTGGATGGCCCCGGTTCAGGTGACCATCGTCCCCGTAGCCGATCGCCACATCGAATACGCCGGAAAGGTAAAGGCGGTATTGGAAGACAGCGGGCTCCGGGTCGAAGTCGACGAATCGGGCGACACTGTCGGTGACAAGATCCGCACCGCCATCACCCAGAAGCATCCAGCTGTGATCGTCGTCGGCGACAACGATGTCGATGCCGGGACCGTCGGCCTGCGCCTCTACGGTGAGGACAAGGACACCCGGGGAGTGCCGGTGGGCGAGGCAATCTCACGGCTGACGGAGATGGCCGAGAAGCCGGCCCTATGAGTGAGGAAAAGCGAATCGACCGCAGTGGCATCCACATCGAAATGGATGTCGCCCGCTCGGTGGCAATCGAGGATGAGCTCGACGCCAACGTTGTCGGCCCCTATCGATTTCCGCCGCCAACGCGGCGCCGCTCGGCCGGTTGGGTGTTCCTTGTTGCCGCGGTTGTCGTCACCACCACAATCAGTGGCGGCTGGATCCCGGCCACAGGGCTGGTCGCGCTGGCTGCCTGGCAATTCGCTTCGGCGTGGCCACTCAACGTCGACGAGCATCAGGCAATGGCGGCAGCAGGGAAGGCAGTTGAATTTCCTGTGGGGCACGCTTCGGGGGCGGTCACTTTCAAAGGATGGCGGTCACGGCCACGGTGGGCCATGGTCCTCTACTCGGCGAGCGAACCTCCCGACCGGCGCGCCCTGGTTGTGGTGGA
>DATKCM010000166.1:0-14281 GCA_035513195.1 Acidimicrobiia bacterium
AGGCGAGATGACCCTGACACCGTCAGACATCGAACAGAAGACTTTTTCAACAGCGCTACGTGGCTACAACCTGGACGAGGTCGACGATTTCCTCGACGAGATTGTACCTAGCATGCGCAAGCTCCACCAGGAGTTGGAAGAAGCGCGCGGCGCCCGGGTCGAAGCGGCACCGGTCGAGCCAGAGCCTCTGGAGGACGTCGAGATCTCCTCTGTTGCAGTACCGGTCGTGGAGCCGCCGCCTCCCCTTCCAATCGATGAATCAGCCGTGGGCAAGGCTCTGGTTGCAGCTCAGGAGACTGCCGAGCGGATCGTGACCGACGCCCGGTCGGAAGCTGACCAGATTCTGGCTAGAGCCCGATCCGAAGCCGAGACATTTGAAGAAAGCCGCCTCCAGCGGAAAGCCGACGCTGAACAGGAGATCTCCCAGATCGATGTCCTTGTCGATCGGGTCAAGACAGAGCTCGCCGGCCTGTCCACGGCTGTGGGCGCGGATCTCGATGAGATGACGAGGACAATCGGCGTAGCGATCGCCGAGCTCGATGAGGCGACAGCCGATATCGATGACGAAGCAGGCGATGAGGCGACAGCCGATATCGATGACGAAGCAGGCGATGAGGCGACAGCCGATATCGATGACGAAGCAGGCGATGAGGCGTCGCTGGAAGGCCTGGATGATGAGAATCTCATCGCCTCCGACGAACCCGAGGTGTCTGCCGGATTCGCCGGAGCTGGAGTCGGCGACGGTTCCTCCGGGGATGTTGAGGCCACCGACCGGGTCGAAGGCTCAGAGGATGGTGAAGACGCCGAAGTTGAGACCGACGGTGGGGCCGGTGAAGGCACGGTAGAAGCCGGGGGGGACAGCGGGAACGACTCAGACGCCGACCCTGACGATGCCGATTCAGAGGATGACAACTACCTAATCTTCCCCGACGGCGAGGATGACGATGACGGCGGCGACGAGGAGGAGCGCTCTGACTGAGCGGGTCAGGCTCTTTCGATGCTGAGCCGCACCTCATAATCATCGACTCTGAGCGGCTCCGCACCCAATTCCTCGTCCCGGAGCAAATCGATGGCCAGGGTCTCCGAGCTGATGCGGTCATCGTGCTCTTCGATTGCTTTCAGGATGAGGTCGTCTGAGGAGTCCCATGCAACAAAGATCCGGTCCGTCACATCGAGATCGGCTTCACGACGCAGCCTCTGAATATGGCTGATCACCTCGCGGGCAAGGCCCTCCTTGCGCAGCTCGTCACTGATGCGGGTGTCCAGGGCAACCGCGAATCCTTCGCCGGTCTCAACGATGGTCCCTTCCTTCGGGGTCCTTTCCACAATGACTTCATCTGGCCCGAACCGGCGGCCATCCAGGGTGATGCTGCCGCCGTTGACGATGGTCTCGATGGCAGACGGATCTAATGTCGAGATGAGGGCGGCGTAGTGGCGCATCTCGGCCCCCAATTCCGGCCCCAGCTTCCTGAAATTGGCTTTCGCACCGAGGGTGACGTGACCGGACTCGTCGGCGGAGGTGTGGACCTGCTTGACGTTGAGCTCGTCGACGATGATGTCGGCGTGATTGGCCACTGCATCGGCGACCAAACCGTCACGGGTGAGCACCGTCAACGTGGCCAGCGGCTGGCGCACCCGGTGCCCCTCCTGTTTTCTCAGGTTGCGGCCTATCCGAACGATCTCCCGCACGGCCTCCATCGACGCTTCGAGTTCAGTGTCGATCATCGAGGTGTTGGCGACCGGGTAGTCGCGGTGGTGGACGCTGCGCACAGCCTCGGGGTCGTGGCGGGCAATCAGATCCTGGTAAAGGTGCTCGGTGATGAATGGGAGGACCGGGGCCAGCGCATCGTTGAACGTCGTCAAGACCTCATAGAGGGTGGCAAATGCGCTGAGCTTGTCGGCATCACTGTCTCCTGACTCTCCCCGTGCAGCCCAGAATCGCCGGCGGGAGCGGCGCAAATACCAGTTGGTCAGATGATCGATGAACCCGAGGACAGGAGGCACGACGTTATATAGGTAGTAGCCCTCCATTTCGGTGTTGACCTCGGATACCAGAGTCTGTAGGACCGAGAGGATCCACCGGTCCATCTCCGGCCGCAGCGGCGGTTCAGGAGCAGCCTCCAGGTCGGCGATCGTGATTCCGTCCGCCTCGGCATAAGTGGTGAAGAATGAATAGGTGTTCCACATCGGGAGAAGCACTGTCCGCACCACGTCGGCCACTCCGTCCTTGCTGAAGCGAAGCGGCTCGGCCCTGAGCACGGGAGAGTTGATCAGGAAGGCACGAAGAGCATCCGCTCCCATCACGTCGAATATCTCGTTGGGGTCGGGATAGTTCTTCAAGCTCTTCGACATCTTGCGGCCATCGTCGTCGAGAATGAGCCCATTGACCACGCAGTTCTCGAATGCGGGCATGTCGAAGAGGGCGGTGGAGAGGACGATCAGTGTGTAGAACCAACCCCTGGTCTGGTCGAGGCCCTCTGCGATGAACTTAGCCGGGAAGGCGGCTTCGAACCGATCTGTGTTCTCGAACGGGTAATGGAGCATCCCGTAGGGCATTGAGCCCGACTCGAACCACCCGTCGAGCACCTCGGGGACCCGGATCATCGAGCCCTCGCACGAGGCGCAGGGCCAGCCGATGTCGTCGACGATGTGCTTGTGGAGGTCAGCGGGTCGCTGGCCCGAGAGCTTTTCCAACTCGTCGAGTGAGCCGACTGCGACGGTCTCCTCGCAGGAGGCGCACTCCCAGACCGGAATGCACGATCCCCAGTAGCGGTTCCGGCTCACCGCCCAATCCCGGGCATTGGCCAGCCAGTTGCCAAAGCGGCGGCTGCCGACATATTCGGGCACCCAGTGGATCGTGTCGTTGATCTCGACCATCCGGTCCTTGATCTCCTCGACCCTGATGAACCAGGTCGGGATCGCCTTGTAGATCAGCGGGGTGCCGGTTCGCTCACAGAAGGGGTAGGAGTGGGTGACGCTAGTGGAGTGCAGGAGTTTTCCCGACTCTTTCAGCAGCCGAATCAGGGTGATGTCCGCCTCCTTCACGTTTTGGCCGGCGACGTCGAAAACTTCCTCGGTGAAGTTTCCTTCAGCGTCGACCGGGTCGACGAGTGTCTCTATCCCCGCATTCTTCATCGAGTAGAAGTCGGTCTCCCCATAGGCCGGCGCCATATGCACCAGGCCGGTGCCCTCATCGACCGAGACATCGTCGGACCCGATGACAACGAAGGCGCCCTGCTCCCGCTGCTCGGCGAAGTAGTCGAATGGTGGTTGGTAGGAAACACCGAGAATCTCCCGGCCAGGGGCGCCGGCGACCACGATGGGGTCGTCACCGAAGACGCTTACTGCCCGCTCCGCCGAGATCCAGTAGTGGCCGGCGTTGTCGGCCACCCGCACGTATTCGTTATCGGGACCGACCGCAACCGCCAGGTTTGCCGGCAGGGTCCACGGTGTGGTCGTCCAGATCAGCAGGAAGTCACCGGATTCGACGGGCCCGCTGCCTTCCAGCACCTCGAGCCTGACCGTGATCGAAGGGTCCTTGACATCCCGATAGTCCTTGTTGGCCTCGAAGTTCGAGAGCGGTGTCGACGCGCCCCACGAGTAGGGGAGGACCTTGAAGTCCTTGTAGACCAGACCTTTGTCCCAAAGCTGTTTGAAGACCCACCAAACCGACTCCATGAATTCGGGGTCCATGGTCTTGTAGTCGTTGTCGAAGTCGACCCAACGCCCGATCCGCTCGGTGAGCACCTCCCAGTTCTCAGTATTGGCCTGAACCACGCTCCTGGCTGCCTCGTTGAAACGGTCGACGCCGTATTCGGCGATCTGTCGGGGCCCCGAGATGCCCAGCCTCTTCTCAACCTCCATCTCGATGGGGAGGCCGTGGGTGTCCCAACCGAAGCGCCGATCGACGCGGTAACCCCGCATCGTCCAATACCGGGGAACCATGTCCTTGATCACCCCGGCGAGAAGGTTGCCGTAGTGCGGGCTCCCGGTGGGGAACGGCGGTCCGTCGTAGAAGATGTACTCGTTATCTGCGGGACGGCGCCGCACCGACTCGGCGAAGGCATCCGTCTCCCGCCACAGGGCGAGCACGCCCCGTTCCATGGCTGGTATGTCGACTGAGGGCGTGACCCGGCTGAAGGCTGACTTAGGTTCGGACAACTGGCAATCTCATTTTGGAGGGGGCGAGAATGGTAGGCGCAACAGCGAAATTCCGATAAGTGATTGAGAGCTTGAATTGGGCGATCCGATCCGGGATGTCGAGGGTGGATGTGAGCTGGATGTCTGGGTGGTTCCCGGAGCGTCCCGCAACGAGATCACCGGTATGCACAACGATCGGGTTCGGATCCGGGTGACGCCTCCGGCCGAGGCTGGACGGGCGAATAAGGCGCTCTGTGCCCTGATCGCAGCCGCGGTGGGGAGACCCGTCTCTCTTGTCAAGGGTGAGACTTCCAGATCCAAGGTTCTCTTCATCGAAGGAGCGTCCGCGAACGAGGTTCGCGGGAATCTCCGCAAGTAACACGGCGTTCTTGGTAGGGTTCCCGTCCTTTCACGAGGTAATAGATGCCGCGAAAACTGGCCAAGTCAACAATGAACAAGTTCAAGAAGGTCCTCATCGAAGAACAGGACCGCCTTGACGTGATGGTCGCCGACCATGAGCGTGAGCGCGAAGAAGCCAGGCTTACTGAGAGCTCGGCCGACCGGAGCCCCGATCCAGGAGATGCCGAAGCAGGCTCGATGAAGGCGGAGCTGGAAAAGGAGCTTTCGATCGAGCTCAACCTGATCGACCTCCGTTCCAAAGTCGAGCACGCTCTGATGAGGATCGAATCCGGCGACTACGGGCTTTGCGAGAGATGTGGAGAGCCGATCCCCGTCGCCCGTCTCGAGGTGCTTCCATACACGACATTCTGCGTGGACTGCTCTCGTCTCCGGTGACACGGCGGTACCTCCTCGCCGGAGGCATCGCAGTATTCGTGGTTGGACTCGACCTGTTCACGAAGAAGCTGGCGGCCCTCAATTTCGCAGACGACCCCCTCACTATCATCCCCGGCTTCCTCAGATTCACCTACCACGAGAATCCCGGGGCAGCGTTCTCGCTCCTCCAATCGGGTGGCCAGCTTCTCGCGGTGGCGGCGATTGTCATCACGGTCATCTTGTTGCTCTCGCTGAAAACCACCAGACCGACCTTGGAGGTGGTCGCATATGGATTTGTGATGGGAGGAGCCCTGGGCAACTTCGCCGACCGGTTCTTCCGGGGGGAGGGCCTGTTCGATGGCAGTGTCATCGACTGGATCGACCTGTGGTTCATTCCGACGTTCAACATCGCTGACTCGTCGATAACGACTGCGGTGGTCATTTTGGTGATCGGCGCATGGACTCAGCGGTAACTCTTACTGTCCCGTCCGATCTCGACGGAGAGCGGCTGGATCGGGCGCTTGCGGTCCTGCTCGATGTGAGCCGGGCAGTGGCGCGCAGCCTGGTCGACTCAGGGGTCGAAATCGATGGAGTCCCATCCAAACCGAATGCCCGCGTTGTAGCCGGGATGTCAATCAGGACCCCTGCCGTGGTGAGGCCGGCGGCGCTTCGGGCCGAGCCCATGGAGCTCACAGTCCTTTACGAAGACGACCATCTTGTTGTGATCGACAAGCCGCCCGGGATGGTGGTGCACCCGGGTTCTGGCCAGACCCAAGGCACCCTCGCCGCAGGACTCCTCCATCGATATCCCGAGTTGGACGGGGTGGGAGCAGCCGATCGCTGGGGTCTTGTCCATCGTCTCGACAAGGACACTTCAGGCGCCATTCTCGTTGCCCGGAACCAGGAAGCATTCGACGGGCTGACCGGGCAACTGAGAGAGCGGAAGATCCACCGCGAGTATCTGACGCTGGTCGAAGGCGTGTTGAAGCCACCTACAGGGACGATCGATGCCCCGATAGGGCGGGACCCGGGCACCCCCACCCGGCGCGCCGTGATACGCGAGGGCAAGCACGCCCGGACTCACTACCGGCTTGTGAAGAACTACGACGAACACGACCTCGCTTTCGTGAAGGTGACGCTAGAGACCGGTAGAACCCACCAGATAAGGGTCCACTTCGCGGCGATCGGTCATCCCATTGTCGGCGATGCGACTTACGGATCGCGGCGTGAACCCGGCCTGAGCCCGAGGATCTTTCTCCACGCAGGGGAGCTGAAATTCAAGCATCCGTCCGATGGCAGTGAGATCGTGGTCACCTCTCCATTGCCAGCAGACCTGGCCGCCGTCCTGGACTCGCTCGAAGATCATTAACTCTGTCATGGCTCTACCGTTTCCGTCGTGAGCAACGAATCAGCCACGGCGGCCCCTACCTGCTACCGCCACCCAGACCGGAATACGTTGCTCTCGTGCAGCAGGTGTGGGCGCCCGATCTGCTCGGACTGCTCCGTTGATGCCGCGGTCGGACAGCGGTGCATCGACTGTGTACGCACCGAGGGAACTCAGAAGGTGATCCCGACCGGTCCACGGCGCACCGCCCGGGCAACGTCGCCCGTGACGGTCGGCATCATCGCCATCTCGGCCGGCTTCTACCTCCTCGAGCTGACTCAGTTCGCTAGCGGACTGCTCAACGGGTTGGAGCAGTCGAATGTCGCGATAGTGCAGGACGGAGAGTGGTGGCGGATCTTCACCGCCGCACTACTTCACTCACCCAGAAGCATTACCCACATCCTGTTCAACATGTGGGCATTGTGGGTTCTCGGGCCCCAGATCGAAAGCGCCGTCGGCAGAGGCCCCTACATCGCCTTGTACATCGCCGCCGCCGGAATCGGAGGTGCCTTCTATTTCCATCTTGGTGGCCCATTCCCAGCTGTCGGAGCCTCAGGGGCGATCTTTGGCCTCTTCGGCGTGTGGCTCAACTGGGGTTTGCGCCGGCGAAACACAAATCAGGGCAGAGCGATCCTGTCCCAAATGGGATTCCTCCTCGCGATCAACGCAGCGATTCCATTCCTCATACCCGGAATCGCCTGGGAAGCGCATCTCGGGGGTCTTCTCGCTGGTTTCCTCATCGGTGAAATCTGGTCACGAGTCAGAGGCCCGCGCACCAACCTGTACCGGACCCTGGCCGGTGTTGGCCTTGGCCTGATGGCGGTAGTGTCGATTCTCTAGTGCTCTGTCCAGCAACGTTGGAGGTCGGGCACAAGCGATACTGACACGACCCGGGGCGGGATAGACCGCTAGCGGGGGTCGGGCTGCTAAGTTCGAGAAATTACAAGTTTGTAAGTTGAAGAGTCACTAAATCGTGTCGTTTGTTCACCTCCATCTTCATACCGAGTATTCGATGCTCGACGGCGCCGCCCGAATCAACGACGTCGTGAAGGCGGCAGCCGAAGACGGCCAGCCGGCGATCGGAATCACCGATCACGGTGTGCTGTACGGGGTTGTGGACTTCGTCAAAGCCGCCCGCGCCTTCGACATCAAACCCATCATCGGGATGGAGGCGTACTTCACAGATGGTAAACGCACTGACCGGCCGGTGGGTGATGCCAACAAGCGCTTTCACATGAACCTCCTCGCCGAAAACGATGTCGGCTATCGCAACCTGCTCCAACTCAGCTCCAGGGCGTATCTCGAGGGCTACTACTACAAGCCGCGAATGGATTGGGATCTGATCAGCGAGCATTCGGCGGGGGTGATCGCAACTTCCGGCTGCCTCGGTGGGCTGGTTCCCCAACTACTCGCTCCCGACGCCGGCGAGGAAGGGAACAAGGGCCAGGTCCGTGACTTCGATGCTGCGCTTGCTGCAGCCGGAAGGTTCCAGGACATCTTCGGAAAGGAAAACTTCTTCGTCGAGTTGCAGGACCACGGGATCGAGGCCCAGAGACGGGTGATGCCCGATCTCCTCGAGGTCGCCCGCCGCATCGACGCTCCTCTCCTTGCCACCAACGATGCTCACTACACCCGACGATCCGAACACGATGCGCACGACGTCCTGTTGTGCATCCAGACCGGCTCGTTGCGCAGCGACAGCAATCGGCTCCGTTTCGAGGGCAGTGAGCACTACCTGAAGACCTCAGCCGAGATGCGGGATCTCTTCCCCGACCCCGATTTCCCGGGGGCCTGCGACAACACCCTCGTGATTGCGGAGCGCTCGGACGTCAACATCGAATTCGGAAGGATATTGCTCCCTCATTTCCCGGTACCTTCCGGCGAGACCGAGGTGACCTATCTCCGGGGTCTCGTCGAGAACGGGATCCAGGAGAGATATGGGCCAAATCCGTCGCCGGTTGTCACCGAGCGCGTGGAACATGAATTGAAGCTCATCGAGGAAATGCAGTTCCCCGCGTATTTCATCATCGTCTGGGACCTGATGCGACATGCCAGGGAGAAGAAGATCCGGGTAGGCCCGGGGCGTGGGTCCGCTGCCGGTTCGATCGTCTCCTACGCCCTCCGCATCACCGACATCGACCCCCTGCAGTACGGGTTGATCTTCGAGAGGTTCCTCAATCCGGGCCGGCGCCAGATGCCGGACATCGACATGGACTTCGACGAGAGGTACCGCGGCGAGATGATCCAGTACGCCACCGAGAAGTACGGATCGGATCGCGTGGCTCAGATCATCACCTTCTCCACCATCAAGGGCAAGCAGGCGGTCAGGGATGCCGCCAGGGTGCTCGGGCATCCCTACGGGTTGGGTGATCGGATCGCCAAGGAGATGCCGGCGCCGATCCTCGGCAAAGACCCCACCCTGACTCAGATACTCGAGCCGCCCCACCCCGACGCAGAGGCCGAAGTTCGAGACTGGTACGCGAATGCGCAAGGGCTGCGGACCATGATCGAGACCGATCCGGCTGCAGCCGAGATCGTCGAGGCCGCACGGGGGCTTGAAGGGCTTCGGCGTCAGGACAGCATCCACGCAGCGGCAGTGGTGATAGCCCCCGAGCCTCTCATCAACATCGTCCCGATCCAGCAGAAAGGCGCGGACGCCGAGGTCGTCACCCAATACGAGATGCACGGGGTCGAGGAGCTGGGCTTGCTAAAGATGGACTTCCTCGGCTTGCGCAACCTCTCGATCATCGAGCGTTGCCTCGAGCTCGTCGAGCAGTCAACGGGCACGAGGCCCGACATCGACAACATACCGCTCGACGACGAGAAGACCTTCGAACTGCTGCGCGCAGCCGACACGATCGGTGTGTTTCAACTCGAAGGCACTGCGATGCGGTCTTTGATCCGTTCGCTCCAACCTGACTCGTTCAACGACGTGATCGCCCTGGTTGCCCTGTACCGGCCGGGACCGATGGGGGCGAAGATGCACACTCTCTACGCCGACCGTAAGAACGGACGGGTTGAGATCGAGGACCTCCACCCGGAGGTGACCGACATCCTCTCCGACACCTACCAGATCATGGTCTATCAGGAACAGGTCTTGCAGGTTGCCCAGAAAATGGCTGGCTATTCCATGGCGGACGCCGAACAATTCCGCAAGGCAATGGGCAAGAAGATCAAGTCGGTGATGGCAGCCGAAGAGGAGAAATTCGTCGCTGGTTGTCTCTCCCAGGGCCACAGCGACGAAGTCGGCCGGGAGATATTCGAACTGATCGGGCACTTCGCGGGATACGGGTTCAACAAGTCGCACAGCGCGGGCTACGGATACGTCGCCTATCAAACCGCATACCTGAAGGCCCACCACACGGCCGAGTATCTCGCCGCACTGCTCACCGCCACCAAGTCGAACAAAGATCGCACCGCCATTTACTTGAACGACTGCCGCCAGCACTCGATCGAAGTCCTGGTACCAGACATCAATGAGTCGTATTCCGATTTCACGGTCCATCAGGGAAGGATTCGTTTCGGCTTATCCGCCGTCCGCAACGTTGGCGAGGCGGTGGTCGAGAAAATCATCGAGGCTCGCCAGGATGGGCCGTTCGAGTCGTTCCTCGATTTCGTCAACAGGGTCGATCCGTCCGCGTTGAACAAACGGGGGATCGAGTCGCTGATCAAGGCGGGGGCGTTTGACGGGGTTGGCCAGCCGCGGAAAGGCTTGATGCTCGTCCACGAGCTGATTCTCGACGGAACTCTCGAACGCCGCCGCAATGAGGAGATGGGCCAGTATTCGCTGTTCGCCGAGGCGGGGGGAGACGAGTTGACGCGGACGTTTGATATCCCGGATCAGCGCTGGGACCAGAAGATCCGGCTCGGATTCGAGAAAGAGATGCTGGGACTCTATGTCTCCGATCATCCTCTGTTGGCCGTTGGCCCCTCACTGGAAGCGGCGACGACGGTGAGTCTCGCCGACCTCCCTGACCAGCCGGACAAGGCTAATGCGACGATCGGGGGCCTGGTTGGTGCGATCACCAGGCGATGGACTAAGAACGGCGACCCGATGATCTTCTTCCAGTTGGAGGGTCTGGCAGGCTCGGTGGAAGTCCTCGGGTTTCCGCGAACGGTCAAAGAGCACGGGCACCTGATAACCGAGGATGCGGTACTTCTGGTCAATGGGCACGTCGACAACCGCGGAGATGATGTCAAGTTCGTCGCCAGGGAGATCAAAGAACTCGTGATCAGGGACGACTCGACTATCCGGCTCCGTGTTGCGGCGGGGAGGTTGACACCTGAGGTTGTCACCCAACTCAAGGCGATCCTCTCCAACCATCCTGGCTCAGCTGGCGTCTTTCTCCATATGACCAATAACGGCTCCGAGAAGGTGATGCGCCTCAGCGACTCTCACAAGGTCGAGCCACGATCGGCGCTTCTGGCGGAGCTCAAGGAACTGCTCGGGCCGAGCGCGATCATCTGAGCTTCAGGTTCGTCGCAGACTCCGGGAGGCCACTTCGATGAGAGTGGACGAGCGGCCGTGACGGCGCCCCAGGGCATAGCTGCCGATGGCAACGGCTGCGGCGCCGGCCGCAAGCGAGCTCCAGGCGATCGCTCGTTTTGTCTTCCTGGCGAAGATCACCACCGGCCATCCCCGCTTGTGGGCGATATCGGACAGCGCGCTATCGGGGTTCACGGCTACCGGATGGCCGACCAACTCCATCATCGGAAGGTCAGAAACGGAGTCCGAATAGGCATAACACCGCTCGAGGTCGTAGCCGCGCTCCAATGCAAGTTTCTCGATCGCCTCGGCTTTGCCCGCGCCGTACATGAAAGGGCCGTCGAGCTCGCCGGTGTACCTACCGTCGACCACGTGGCCCCTGGTCCCCAGCCCACCCGTCATGCCCAGTGAGGCGGCGAGCGGCTCGACGACAACTGAAGGAGATGCGGACACAATCCATGTCTCCCGACCGGCTTCTCTATGCATCTTGATCAGGTTCTTCGACTCGGGACGAACCTGGGACACGAGACGGGGGAGCACCGCAGAGCCGAGACTGTCAAGGGCCTCGACCGGCGCGTCCACAATCCTGGAAAGGAAAGCAGTTTTGGTTTCGTCCGATGACTCTCCTTTGTCTCCGAGGATCATGAAGGTGATTGCCGAGGTGACCCAGGTAGCAATCTCTCTGTTTCCAGCCAGGCCCTGGCGCCACGCCTCCACACCGACGGGGAGAGCTGACGCCCCGGAAATCAGAGTCCGGTCCAGGTCGAAGAAAGCCGCTGACTTGGTCATCCTGATAGCTTAAATCTCGGCGAGATCGAGAACACCTGAGGGCCACGAGGTCGCACTCGAGATGAGCCTGGCAAGTCCCTCGAGGTTGTTTGGTGGCTCGGGTTGCCACGGGATCGTAGCGACGTGGGCCTGATTGACGGCGGCGAACTCGGTGCGCGCGTCGCTCTGTCGCAGGCTCTCGGCACCCCACCTCTGGAGGTTCTCCGCCAATTCGCGGGGGACGTCAGCCGGCGGGTCGAAGCCAATCCACTCCTCGGGCAAGGATCGGTTGAAGATGACAGCGGCGGGCCGCCCGCCCACTTCCGGCAATTCGCGATAGAACCGTGCCGCCTCCGTGATCGGAGAAGGATCAGCCGTCGTGACCACCAGGATTGTCGCCCGACCCATCAGCGCTTCGATCTGCCGCCCCCGGTCTGCCACGCCGTCGTAAGTAGTGCGGAGGTCGAGAAGAAATTCTGCAACACGCTCGAGCAGATCGGATCCGAGAATCGAATCGGCGATGCGCAGGACCGGCCTGCCCGCCCGCCTGTAGAGAAAACGTCCCGGGAGCGGGCCTCCGGTCAACCATCGAAGCAGCCGGCCGCCCACGAGATCGGCCATTTGCGCCGGTGCCGTGAAGAAATCGATTCCGCCGGCCGACGGGGGAGTGTCAACGACAACAAGGTCCCATGCCCCAGCCTCGAGGAAGGTTGCCGCCTGATCCGCCGCCGCGTATGACTGCGATGCCGGGAAATGCTGGCTTGCTGCAAGGAAGAACTCATTGTTGACAAGGCGGTCCGCCACGTCGGGATGGGCGTGTCTGGTGGCTACCGAGCGCCAGGAGAGGGAAGCGTCAAGCATCGCCGCCCAAAGGTTCGGCTCGTCAGGGTGCGGCTCGGGCTCAGATCCGAGTCCCTCGCCCACACCAAGAGCCGAAGCGAGGCGCCGCGCCGGATCGACGGTCAACACGAGGGTTCGTTGGCCCGATCGGGCAGACTTGACTCCGAGCGCAGCGGACACGGTTGTCTTGCCAACGCCGCCGGCGCCTGTGACCAGGACTGCCCTGGTCACAAGTGAGCCTCGAGCTCTTCGGACAGACGTGCTGCCACCTCGTTTGGGGTGAGCAGCCCGAACAGATATGGAAGTGTCAAATCGGGCGTTCGGTGTTCGAGCCAATGTTGCTGCTCGGCGTACACCGCCTGATGATGGAGGGCCGCGTCCTTAACCGGTCCTTTTCCCTGGGCTCGTACAGCGAGAGGTTTGAACAGCCTGTTGGTGACGATGGTTGGCACTGGCACCAGGTCGTTACGCTCCAGCCACTCGAGTGTCTGGTTGGTTTCGGTCGTCGGCAATTCTTCGGCAAGATTCACCAGGACGAGGTTGGTTACGTCCGGATTGCTCAGGGTGTCACCCATCCACGCCGCCTGGCGCTGGATCCTGCCCGTCGGCACCAGCTCGGCGATGGAGAGCGGCGCTCGCAGGTAGGAACCGATCTGGCCCGTGGGTGGGGCATCGGCGATGACCAAGTCCCATTTCTGCTCTCTGACCTCCCAGAGGACTTTACCGATGGAGATGATCTCTCTAACCGCCGGGGCTGCCGTGGCTAGAGCATCAAAGGCGCGGGCCAGCCCTCCTAGCCGGCTCAAGCCACGGATCGACAACTGGAGAGTCAGGTACTCGATCAGCGAGTCCGATCGCACCAGCCGCATCGCATGGAGATCCGGCCGGACCTCACGAGGAGTGAATTCAAGGTCGCTTACGCCGAGGTGCGCACTCAACCCCGCCGATTCGCCCATGTCGATTACAAGCACCCTCTTGCCGTGTCTGGTCGCCAGTTGGGCGAGGGCCGCGGCGACCGCTGACTTACCGACACCACCCTTGCCTGATACGACCAGGAGTCGCTTATCGAGCAATTTCAGTCCGGGATCTTCAGGGGGATCGTAAGGACCAGGCTCCCATCCTCGACCGACCACGATGCCTTCGAGATCAGGAGGAAGTCTGTGTAGTCGGACTCTGCTTGCTCGACGAATCTCTTGCGTTCTTCGCCCGCCACAGGGGGAAGCGGCCGATCCTTCACAGCAGCGGCACGCTGCTCGAACCGTTCGATCATCTTGTCGACATCAAATTGAGCCATACCGAGGGACGTTAGTCTGTGCTGATACGGGGGTTTGACTGTCCTCCCGCTCGCGGGAGGAAGGTCCGCGAAGCTGTTCCCCCAGAGACGAAGTCGAATGGGGGAACAGTACCTCCCCGCCCTCCGAGGGCGGGGAGGTAAGGGGGAACGAGAGCATCAAGTTGAGAGCACACGCGGCAACGGTCGCGGCACAAACAACGTTGGTGGGTGCCAGCCCCCCCTCCGTCCGACCTGACGTTCGGAGTACTCCCCCACCCCACGGGCGGTGGGAGAGATCAAGTCGTCGCCGGGACTCCCTCCGCAAGCGGAGGGAGAGACGTCGTGGGTGGGCGCAGATACGGGGGTTTAGAGAAGCTGTCGCTTTTGGGATGAGCGGCGTTCTGATTCGAGGCGTTCCAGTTCGACGTCGGAGTAGTCGACGTACGTCATCGCGTCGGCGATGAGGCGGTGCCCTGCGACATCGCGGATGGCCCGGTGCATGTCGTGGGCAACCCTCCGGTAGGCGGGATGACCCGCCGACTGGGATCTGAGCTCGATCAGATGGAATGCCTGCCTCGGGTTCATCTCCATCACGAACCGGACGTTGTATGCAAAG
>DATKCM010000167.1:0-3435 GCA_035513195.1 Acidimicrobiia bacterium
GACACCCCATGCCGGGCACCACTCCCATTCGCAACGTGGCTTTGATCGCGCACGTAGACCATGGCAAGACGACACTCGTCGATGCCATGCTCAACGCGGCCGGCGTGTTCTCCGACCACGAGACCCCCACCGACCGGGTTATGGACTCCAGTGACCAGGAGAGAGAGCGAGGGATCACCATCCTGGCGAAGGCGGCTTCGATCCGGTGGAAGGGAACCAAGATCAACATCGTCGACACACCCGGTCACTCTGACTTCGGCGGCGAGGTTGAACGTGCTCTAGCAATGGTCGATGGGGTCCTACTCCTCGTCGACGCCGCCGAAGGGCCGATGCCGCAGACACGTTATGTCCTCTCCAAAGCGCTCGACCGCGCCCTGCCCGCCGTGGTCGTGATTAACAAGGTCGACCGACCTGATGCCAGGGCTGACGAAGTCGCCAACGAGATCTATCAGCTCTTCTTCGACCTCGACGCAGCCGATCATCACATCGAGTTCCCGATCGTTTCCTCGATTGCGCGGATGGGCCGATCAATGATTGGTGTGGGGATGCCCCCGGAGGACTCGGATCTGACGGCTGTCCTCGATACGATCGTCGAGACGATACCGCCTCCCCCTGGCGACACCGATGCGCCGCTTCAGGCCATCGTCACCAATCTCGACGCCTCGGACTACCTGGGCCGCCTCGCCATTGGAAGGGTCGAAAATGGCACCCTCCACTCTGACCGCCAGGTTGCGGTGATCAAAGAAGATGGTTCCATCGTCAAGCGCAAGCCGGCGGTCCTGCTCGGCTTCAGCGACCTGGGTCGGGTGGAAGTGTCGGAGCGCAGGGCGGGCGACCTCTTTGTGATCGCAGGATTTCCCGAAATCGAGATCGGCGACACTATCGCCGATCCGGCCAACCCGGTTCCCCTCACCCGCCTCGTCGTCGACGAGCCGGTGCTCCGGATGACGTTCGGCGTGAACACATCCCCGATGGCCGGCTTGTCTGGCAGCCTTCTCACCTCCCGTCAGATCAAGGCGAGGCTGGAGCGGGAAGTGCTGGGCAACGTCTCGATCCGGATGGCGGATACGTCCAGTTCGGATGTAATGGAGGTTGCTGGACGCGGTGAGCTTCAGCTGGCGGTTCTCATCGAGTCTATGCGAAGGGAAGGATTCGAGCTCCAGGTCAGTCGGCCGGAGGTAATCACCCGGGAGATCGACGGAAAGAAGCACGAACCGAGAGAGCTGGCCATCGTCGACGCTCCTGATGATTATGTCGGGGCTGTCACCCAAGCAGCTGCGCCGCGTAAGGGACAGGTCGCCGACATGCGACCCGGCGACAGGGGACGAACCATTGTTACCCTTTCCGCACCGGCGCGCGGCTTGATCGGCTTCAGATCGGAGTTGATGACGGCAACCCGGGGGACGGCGCTGGTCAATCAGCAGAGCGATGGTTGGATGCCGTGGGCGGGCGAAATGCCCGGGCGCATAGGCGGGGCGATGATCTCAGACCGTACCGGGACCGCAACCGGCTTCGCCCTCGACAACCTGCAGAAGCGCGGCGAGCTTTTTATCGAGCCCGGCTCGCCTGTCTATGCAGGGATGGTGATCGGTGAGAACTCACGACCCGACGAGATGCAGGCAAACCCCACCAAAGGGAAACAGCTGACCAACATCCGCGCCGCCGGATCGGATGAGGCGATAAAGCTGAAGCCGGCCCGGAATATGACTCTGGAGAAGTCCATCGAATGGATCGATGACGATGAACTGGTCGAGGTGACCCCGGACGCAATCCGCATCCGCAAGCGCCACCTGACCGAGCCCGAGCGGAGAAAGGCCGGCAAGAGCTAATAGGATTCTCCACGGTCGCTCTGCCCGCCTGCTGAAGCATCACACGGTCGACTACCGAATCGTCATATCCCCGTCGCGCCGTCGATCCTCTCCCGGATCAAATCGGCATGGCCGGCGTGGCGCGCCGTCTCCTCGATCATGTGCAGGAGGATCCACCGGAGGCTGACCTTCCCACGTCGGGTGTCCTTTTCCGACATCTCACCCAGTGAATCTGCGGACGCGACCACCTCGCGGCTCTTCTCACAAGCTGATTCGTACATTTCGACCAGATCGGACAACCGATCCTCGGAGGCCGAGTTGAACTCCCAGTCCTTATCGTCATCAAAAGGCGCGCTTGACCAGGGCTCTCCGAGTTCGCCACCTGCAAACACTGATTGAAACCAGCTCTCCTCGACGAGGGACAAGTGTTTTATCAAACCCGACAGGCTGAGCGTGGAGGGGGCCACGGGCTGTGACGCCGCTTGCTCGTCAGTCAGACCTTCCACCTTCCGGATCATCGTCGCCCGTTGAAAGTCGAGAAAGGAGTTGAGGGTCTCCAGTTCGCCGGCTGCGGGCAGTGTGTTAGATCGCTCCATGTTCAGGATTGTGGCCTATTCGTCGGACCAGAGCAGGGTATCGGGGTGGAACTGACTCCAGGCGAACCAGAAAGCCTCGTGTGCGGCAACCTCGCCCTCCTGCCCGGAGACCCG
The DNA here is from genome assembly GCA_035513195.1 of Acidimicrobiia bacterium. Lineage (GTDB taxonomy): Bacteria > Actinomycetota > Acidimicrobiia > Spongiisociales > ZC4RG35 > MA-ANB-1. Next base: position 2,519 of record DATKCM010000167.1, read on the forward strand.
TAGCCCGCCTCCGTCCGCGACCACCTCGAATCCTCCAAGGTTTACCGTGTCACCCGAATCGAGAGCCGACTTCGCCGCAGCAACCGGAAACGCCACGGGCGTCCCATCCGGGGCGATAACGCCGACAACCTTGGCGTGAACGTCGAGGCGGGGATCAACCGGGCCAACCGGGAATATCGGTCCGTCTGCATCACGGTCGCCCAGGGGGTTCGGCTCATAGGTCCTGCCCAAGCCTCCGTCTTCGGCAATGACCCGGGTGGTGGGATGCTCCTCCACCCATTCGCCCCACGTCGAGGCGACAACCGTTATCTGAGGGAGTATCACTCCTGCGTCGCCCAGGGGTCCGGACTGGGCTTCGCCGGTGAAGGTGTTGATGACTGACTTGGTGACAAGGTCGTACATGACCTTGTTCGAACGGGACAGCAAACCCGAAGTACGCAGAACTACGGTCGAGAACTCAGGCGGAACCGACCCGGTGAGGTATGCCTGCGCCGACCCGCACAGAGTGCAATAAGGGATGCCGAGCCGGTCACCACCCAGACTCAGGTTGAGCATTTCGTGGACTTCCATCTGGTTTCTGGGCATTGCCAGAGCCTCCCCCTGATGGACCACACCGAAGACGGCGTCGCTTTCGGCAAGCCAGGTCACGTCGTCAGCCGGAACAGTAGGCGGGTCATCGAGGGCGGGGATGCATCCCCTGATACACGGGTTGGGGTCGCCAAGGGCCCGATCGTCGATCAGGACCCCACCCCATGTGACCCACCGCCAATCAACCGACACATTCTCGTCGAAGAACGGTTGCCAGCCTGGCTCGAGGATGGTGTACAGCTCCCCCTTCCTTGTCTCGTACCCCTCCCAGGCGGGGAGATCCCAGGCTATGAGATGGTTGAAGGCATCGACGAACGCGGGACTGGCTG
>DATKCM010000168.1:0-3221 GCA_035513195.1 Acidimicrobiia bacterium
GCCATCAGGGCAAGTGAAGTGCGGGTGGTAGCACCCGACGGCTCCCAGATAGGAGTCAAGAAACTCAACGAAGCCCTCTGGCTTGCCGAACAGCTTGATCTCGATTTGGTCGAGGTCGCCCCCGACTCGAAACCACCGGTCTGCCGGTTGATGGATTACGGGAAGTACAAGTACGAACAGTCGGTCAAACAGCGTGAAGCTCGTAAGAACCAGACCCGAACCAGTGTCAAAGAGCTCCGGATGAAGGTACGAATCGGCGATCACGACTTCGGTATCACCCGTCGCAAGACTAAAGATTTCCTCGAGAGCGGAGACAAGGTCAAGCTGACCATCCGATTTCGGGGCCGTGAGCAGGAGCGTCCCGAATTCGGTCGCGATTTGCTCGACCGTCTCGCCGGGGAAGTTGCCGACTATGCAATAGTCGAGCAGACGCCAAAACTGGAAGGCCGATCGATGTCAATGGTTCTGGCACCCTCCCGGACACAGAAGTCCCATGCGAAAGAGCAGCAAGGCCAAAAGGAAGGAAATGGTCATGCCAAAGATGAAAACTCATAGTGGGGCCAAGAAGCGCGTCAGAGTGACCGGTTCCGGCAAATTGATGCGCCGCCAGGCAGGTCGCGGGCATCTCAAGCTTGCCAAGGGCAAGAGCACGTTTCGCCGCCGGTCCGGTGAAGTGGAGATCGCTCCCGGTGACGCCAAGGTACTGAAGAAGCAACTGGGCCGCTGACAAGCAGGAGGTATAGATCATGGCTCGTGCCAAGCGCGCAGTTCACGCCAAGAAATCGCACAAGAAGGTCCTCGATCGGGCCAAGGGATACAAAGGTGCCCGGAGCCGTCGCTACAGGACCGCCAACGAGCAGGTCATGCATGCGATGCAGGACTCGTACCGTGACCGTCGAGCCCGCAAACGTGAGTTCCGCAAGCTGTGGATCTCCCGGATCAACGCCGCGGCTCGTCAGAACGGGATGACCTACTCCCAGTTGATAGCTGGTCTCAAGGCTGCCGAGATCGTGGTCGACCGCAAGATGCTCGCTGAAATGGCTGTCAACGACCCGGGAGCCTTCAGCCAACTGGTCGAGGCCGCCAAGAGCGAATAGCCACAACCGATCCTGTGGAGCCGGTTCGCAATCACCGCAGTCAGGTGGTGGTCGATGCGTCCCGGCTTCACCGCGCCAGGGACCGACGGGAGCGGGGCCAGACCCTCATCGAGGGACCCCATCTCCTCGAGGAAGCCATCGACGCCGGAGCGGACGTGTGGGCCGTGTTCACCCTCCCGAACGACACTGTTGGTCAACACATGGTGCGGTCGATCGGCCTCGAGCCGGTGGTGGTCGACGAACGCGCGTTGCGGCGCCTCGCCGGGACCGAGACTCCCCGCGGACCGATTGCAGTGGTGGGGATACCCACAGATCGGAAGCCCGAGTCGAACAACCTGCTGGTTTCCTGGGGCGTCAGTGACCCGGGCAACGTCGGGACGATGATCAGGGTTGCAGCGGCATTCGACTGGGACTTCGGATACACGGAGGGCACAGCCGACCCATGGTCTCCCAAAGTCCTTCGTGCCGGTGCCGGCACCCAGTTCTCCGTGGCGATCACGAATCTGAGAGGCGTTGCCGACCTGCGCTCCTCCGGCTACTCGCCTGTGGCGACAGTTGTGAGTGGGGGCGCACCTCCTGAGAGCCTCGGTCATGGCCGATGGGCGGTGTTGATCGGAGAGGAAGCCTCGGGGCTCCCGCCCGAAGTTGTGCAGGCATGTGACCGGAAGATCACGATTGACATGCCCGGGGGAGCGGAGAGCCTCAATGCGGCGGTCGCTGCGGGGATTCTCACCTACGCACTCTCGAAACACTCCGGCGAACCAGGGGAGCGGGTCTAACCTGCCACGGCAATGACACACGTGGAGCAACTCGAATCGGAGCGACTGAACGCGGCGGCGATCGTCGCGGCAGCCTCGACCCTTGACGAGCTGTCTTCGGTCGAAGCGGAGCTGCTGGGGAAGGATTCGACGGTGGGGGAGGTACGCCGCGCGATGGGTTCTCTCGACCCCGAACGGCGCCCGGTGGTCGGTGCCGCGTTACAAGCGACGACCAGAGAGATCGAGGCCTTGATCGACTCGCGGCGTGCGGTGCTCGACAACGAGGAGGAAGCGCGTCGGCTGTCCGGCGACAGTATCGACGTGACCCTGGAACGTGTCTCTTTCCCCCAGGGTTCGCTGCATCTCATTCAGCAGACGATCGACGAGGTGGTCGACATCTTCGTCGGTCTCGGCTATCAGGTGGCTTCCGGGCCTGAAGCCGAGCTTGCGTACTACAACTTCGACGCCCTGAACACACCGGCCACACATCCCAGCAGGCTCGAGTCCGACACGATGTACCTCGACTTCGGAGCCCCCGAGGACGAGGTGCTGCTCCGGGTCCACACATCGCCGGTTCAGGTGCGGTGGATGGAGCAGAACGATCCACCCGTCTACATCGTCGTGCCGGGCAAGGCATACCGGACCGACACCATCGATGCGACCCATCTCCCGGTCTTCCATCAGATCGAAGGTCTCGCCGTGGACCAATCGATACGGTTCTCCGATCTCAAAGGGACACTCCTCCAGTTCGCCCGCGAGTTCTTCGGAGCCGAGACCGAGGTCCGGCTCCGCCCACACTTCTTCCCCTTCACCGAACCGAGCGCCGAGTTGGACATCTCTTGCTTTGCCTGTTCCGGCAACGATTATTCATGCCGGGTCTGCAGCGGTGCCGGGTGGATCGAGCTGCTCGGCTGCGGCATGGTCGACCCCAATGTGTTGGAGGCAGTCGGTTACGACCCGACCCGTGTGTCCGGCTTCGCCTTCGGGATGGGAGTCGAGAGGATCGCCCAGGTTCGTCACGGGATCAATGACATGCGGACCTTTGTAGACAACGACCTTCGTTTTCTGAGACAGTTCGTATGAGGGTGCCGCTGCGTTGGCTCCGGGAGTTCATCGACCTCCCGACCGAAGACCCGGCAAAGTTAAAAGCCGTCATCGACATGCTGGGCCATGAGGTCGAAGGCTACGAGGTTCTCGATGTCGGCTGGTTCGATGTTGTCGTGGGCAAGGTGCTCGAGATCACCGAGCACCCCGATGCCGACAAAGTCAGGGTCTGTCAGGTCGACGTCGGGAGCAGCACCGATCAGATCATCTGTGGCGCCTGGAACTTTGCCGAGGGCGCCTATGTCGCTGTCGCCAGGCCGGG
>DATKCM010000169.1:0-4359 GCA_035513195.1 Acidimicrobiia bacterium
ACCCGGGTGAGATCCCGGAAGCTTCCTGCACTCAACTCCGAGGCACCCGGGTTATCCGAGGCCATCTGGATCAAGGTCGAGGCGAGGAGCCGGGGGAGGTGCGACACGAGGGCGACTCTCTCGTCGTGTGACGAAGCGCTCATCACTACCGGATTGGCGCCGAGGGAGCTGATGATCGCCTTCACTGCGTCGATATCAGCGGTGTTGGCCAGGTCATCGCAGAGCACCCAACTGGCACCATGAAACAGATGGGCCGAGGCGTGCTCGGCTCCCGCAGATGCGCTTCCTGCCATCGGGTGGCCGGGAACGAAACGAGTCAGCCGGCGCCCAGCATCCACGATGGGTGTTTTCACACTGGTGATGTCGGTCACCAGGACTTCGGTGTCAAGCCTTTCCAGCGTCTCGAGCGTGGCCCGGGGCGGTCCGGCGAGGACCAAGAGGTCCGCCTGATCGAGATCCTCAACGGGGTCGGCCAGCACGGTTCTGATCGCGCCGCGGGCCAGGGCGGTGCCTGCCGCTGCCGGCTCGGGATCCCATCCGGATACGGACCATCCCGCCGCGGTGAGACCAAGTCCGATCGACGCACCCATCAGCCCGGTCCCATGAATTATTGCGTTCTTGTTGCTCAGCTTCGTCCTAGTCCGTGACCGTCCAGAGTAAATCGGCAGAAGTCTCCTCCGCCAAACAGGACGAGCGCCAAGTGGCGCGATCCGGTCCGCACAAGCAAATCTCCGACATTTGGGGTTGACGTATCGGGCGAAAGGGTGGACAATCACCGCGATGGACATGGCGTTGCACCGCGCGGCCTCCCGGCCGGCTTTCTCAGCAGCGTTCTTCCGCGGCTATTTCGGCGTCTGACGCCGACTACACCCCCACCCCCGCCGCACCTATTCAGTCCGCCACCCACTCATCGAGACGTGTATGGAGTCACATCATGGAAGAACCAATCAAGAGGGAGCCTGTCGATCAGCCGATCGACAGTTTGCGAGAACATGTCGATGGAATCGACGACCAGATTCTCGGGTTGCTCGCCGAGCGCAGGCGGGTCTCCTCCGAGATAGCAAGCGAGAAGCAACGTACCCACCGCCCGTTCCGTGACGAGGACCGGGAGAATTCGTTGCTGACAAGCCGGATAGAAGCCGCCAGGGAACACGATCTCGACCCGGGCCTCGTAGTCCGGATCTGGGAGCAAATCATCAGCGATTCCGTGAGCCTGCAGCACGACCACTTCCAGGGCTTGATCAATGGTCGTGGATCGACAGCAGTGGTGGCACTTCAAGGGATCGAGGGCTCATACAGCCAATTGGCGGCCGAGCAGTTCTTTCGTGACAAGCCAGTCGAGATCTCTCTCATGGCGTGCACCCGCTTCGGCGATGCGTCCAGTGCGGTGGAGCAGGGCCGGGCCGATGTCGCGGTGTTGCCGGTGGAGAACACGACGTCCGGGGGCATCGCGGAAGTCTATGACCTGCTGTTGCACAGCCGTCTCGCTGTGATCGGTGAGGTGAAGTACCGGGTACAGCACTGTCTCCTCAGCACAGAGGACTCATCGATTGACACGATCAAAAGCATCTACGGACACCCCCAGGCGGTCACCCAGTGCTCAGACTTTCTCGGCGAGCTCCCTGACGTCGAGGTCGTCTTCTTTGGCGACACCGCCATGTCCGGCCGGCGAATCAAGGCCATGGGTGACCCGACGATCGCAGCAATCGCTAGCGAGGAAGCAGCTCGGCGCTTCGGGCTCAAGGTTCTGAAGCGCAACATCGGGAACCGCAAGGAGAACTACACGAGGTTCCTCGTTGTGGCGAGGGACCCGGTGGTTGTCGATCCCCAGATCCCGTCGAAGACCTCGTTGGTGTTGTCTGTGGGCAACGCTCCCGGAGCCCTCATGGAAGTCCTCGCTGATTTCAGGGACCAGAACATCCCGCTGGTGAAGCTGGAATCCCGTCCGACTATCGACAATCCGTGGGAGGAGATGTTCTACGTCGACTTCGACGGCAATATCTCCGAGCCGCATGTTCAGCTGGCACTCGACGGGGTACGGCGGAAGGCGAAGTTTGTCCGGGTGCTCGGTTGCTACCCGTCGCAGGATCTTCGTCCACAGAAGCGGAATCTCAGGGTCGGCGCCGACCCCGAGCGCCCTCGGGTCAAGACCTCAGCTCCGAAGGAGTCGGCCGTGGCTTTCCAGGCGCTGGGCTACCGCCTGGCTAGTCGCGACCACAAACCGGAAAATACCGTCATCGACGTACGCGGCGTGAAGATCGGGGGCGACGACTTCGTTGTAATCGCCGGTCCGTGTGCCGTGGAGTCGTTTGACCAGGTGATGGCGGCAGCAGCTGGTGCAAGAGCGGCCGGCGCCACGATCCTGCGGGGCGGGTGCTTCAAGCCGAGGACCTCGCCATACAGCTTCCAGGGCCTTGGATACGAGGGACTTGAAATGCTGGTTGAGGCGGGCCGAATCCACGACATGCCCATCGTCACGGAGGTTCCGGCTCCGGAGGAAGTGGAGAGGATGTCTGAGACGTCCGACATCCTCCAGATTGGTGCCCGCAACATGCAGAACTTCACCCTCCTCTCCGAGGTGGGTCGTTCCTCGCGACCGGTGATGCTGAAACGTGGACTCAGCGCTTCGCTCGACGAGCTGTTACAGGCAGCGGAGTACATCCTCGATGCTGGGAACCAGCAGGTGTTCCTCTGCGAGCGCGGAATCCGCACCTTCGAGACATCGACCCGGAACACTCTCGATGTGGCCGCCGTGCCGGTCTTGAAGCAACGGACCCATCTCCCTGTGATCGTTGATCCGTCCCACGCCGCCGGGGACAGGCAGCTGGTGACGCCCCTCGCACTGGCGGGTCAGGCCGTGGGAGCCCACGGGCTGATGGTGGAGGTCCACCCGAACCCCGCAGAAGCGAAGAGTGACGGACCCCAGTCGCTGAACCTCGACGACTTCGACGAGTTGATGGGGCTGATCACGGGAAGAGCCCGATCCGCCTGACTCCCTTCTGTGTCGATCGCCATGAGGACGTGGTGTTCGAAATCGACACAGAAAGTGTTGGCCACAGTCGTCCGTCCGTTCTGTGTCGATCGCCATGAGGATGTGGTGTTCCAAATCGACACAGAACGGTGTGTGAGTGCACCTGCTGAAGTGCACCACGCTAAGACCAACTCCCGTATCGCGGTAGCATTAACCCATGTCAGACAAGGTCACAGCCCCCCTGATCAGAGACCGTAAGGGTGGTCCCAAAATTTCGATGGTCACCGCCTACGACTATCCATCGGCGGTGATCGCCGATCGGGCCGGAGTGGACATCATTCTCATCGGTGATTCGGTGGCGAATGTCGTCCACGGGATGGGCGACACCCTCGGTGTCGACGTCGACAACATGATCCTCCACACGCGGGCGGTGAAGCGGGCGAACCCGTCGGCTCTGGTGGTGACGGACATGCCCTGGCTCAGTTTCCACATCTCGCCCGAGGAATCGGTGCGCAATGCCGGTCGCATAGTCCGGGAGGGCGGGGCGGAGGCAGTCAAACTCGAGGGCGGCGTGAAGCGGATCCCGATGGTCGAAGCGATCCTCGACGCGGAGATCCCGGTGATGGGCCACGTCGGTCTCACCCCTCAGTCGGTCCACAGGATGGGCGGCTTCAAGGTTCAGGGAAAGGTCGTCGAAGTTGCTCGCGACCTCATCGAAGATGCCCGCGCTCTTTCGGAGGCCGGTTGTTTCTCCATCGTGATCGAAGGGGTTCCCGATGTGCTCGGAGAGATAATTACCAAAGAGATCGATGCCCCGACCATCGGAATCGGGGCCGGGCCGCACACCGACGGTCAGGTTCTCGTATTCCACGATGTCCTCGGGCTCGGCTCCGGTAAGCACCCGAAGTTCGTCCGGAGCTATGCCAGCCTCGCCGACGACGCGGTGGCGGCCCTCGAGCGCTATATCGCCGACGTCGAATCGGGTTCTTTCCCTGGCGACGACGAGAGCTACCACGTCACCGACGAGGTGGCCGCTGAGCTTTTGCGCGGTCCCCAATCCGACTGACCGCGGGTGCCCTCGCCGGGCTGGTAGTTCTGCTTGCCTCCTGTGGTTCGGACGCGGGGACAAGCCCGACTGCCACCGTGGAGGTCACCACGACGTTGCTCGCCCAGAGCCCATTTTTCGATGGTGAAACCGCCCGAGTTGTGGTCGACGGCGAGGGACTGACCGTAGCGGTGGCCAACACCTCTGCGGAGCGTTCCCAGGGTCTGCGCGGTGCCACGGACCTCGGAGGTCTGGACGGCATGTTGTTCATCCACGATGGTGTGGCCCCGGTTAGCTACACGATGGAGGACACTCTCATCCCGCTGGACATATGGTTCATCGA
>DATKCM010000170.1:0-8127 GCA_035513195.1 Acidimicrobiia bacterium
CTCTGCTCCACTGGGATGCGTCGCAGCGAACTACTGGGGCTCAGGTGGCGCAACATCGACCTCGAAGCCGGGACTGCGGCGATCGTGGACACTGTGGTGATGGAGGCAAACCGTCCCAAGTTGAGGCTGGGCACGACCAAGTCTCGACGGTCCCGACGGGTGATCGCCCTCGATGCGGCCACCGTCACCGTCCTCCGCGACCACAAGGCCCGTCAGAACGGCGAGAGGCTCCTGGCCGGCGAGGCGTGGGAGGATCTCGACCTCGCCTTCAGTACGGCGCTTGGCGGGGTCGTCTCGCCCAACATGTTCACCAGATGGACGAAAAAGCTCGCAGTGGAAGCAGGAGTACGGCCACTGACACCACACCCAGCCGGACGGCACACCTGGCGACACTCGCCCTCTCGTCGGGGAAGATCCATCCCAAGGTCGTCCAGGAGCGGCTTGGTCACTCCTCGATCTCAATCACCCTCGATCGCTATTCCCACGTCGTCGAGGGAATGGACCGGGAGGCGGCCGAAATCGTTGCGAGGATGATCAAGGGCTCCGGGTAGAAGAATGGTAGAAGTCGGTCCCTGACCGCACACCTGTTCGCCCGGCGACAAACCCCCTGACCTGGACTTCGCCAGGCCAGCCGGTGCATACCAAATTGTGGAGGTGCGGGGAGTCGAACCCCGGTCCGCTGAGCCATCTGCGTTGGCATCTCCGAGCGCAGTTGTCAGCGAGCTTTCGGGAACAGGAACTCTGACAACAAGTTCTCCTGCACCTATCCAGAATTGATCTTTGCCCTGCAGTCCTGGAACCTGCCTGACGCATCCCGACAAACGACGCCCGACCCCGATCGTGCGGGAACCGACCGGGCGGACGAGCTACTTAATTAAGCAGCCAGTGCGAAATTATCTTCGGCACTTATTGGTTTTTCCGGTTTGTTAACGAGGCCCCGGAGACCCCGGCTCGCTTCCAACGCATCAACACTCAACGTCGAAACCGTTTCACCCCCAGATTTCTGGGTCTACCGGTACGGTACTCGCCTGCACCGATAAAACAACGGGTTAACCCCGCCGCTTACCTAAAGAACGCTGCATTTCTCTCTGGTGTTCCCGTTCTTTCAAAGACTCGCGCTTGTCGACCGTCGTGCGACCTTTGGCCAGACCCAATTCCACCTTTGCCTTTCCATCCTTGAAATACACCTGAAGCGGCACCAGTGTGAGGCCCTTCTCCGCCACCTGGCCGGCGATACGATCGATTTCCCGTCGGTGCAGCAGTAGCTTTCTGTGCCGCTCTGGGTCGTGGCCGCCTTCCCGGGCGAACTCGTACGGGCCGATGTAGCACCCACTCAGGAAGAGCTCACCGTGTTCGATGTGGGCAAACGAGTCCTTGAGGTCGATTCGTCCATCCCGAAGCGACTTGACCTCGGATCCGACCAACGCCATCCCCGCCTCGAAGGTGTCGATAATCGAGTAGTTGCGCCGGGCCTTTCGATTGGTTGCAACGACCTTGATCCGCCCGGACTCCTCCGAGCGAGCCACGATCAAACCCCTCCGGGTATGTCTTCGCCGATGCCCTCGGCATCCCGCAGATACCGGCTCAGACCGAGGAGCGATCCGATGACACCGGCCAGAGCGCCGAAGATGAGGAACAACACCCCCCACCTGAAGAAGAACTGGTTGGCGACGTCGAGCCGGAAGAGCTCAAAACTCCTGGTCGCGTCGGCCAGACGCGAAGAGCCGAGCCACACAGTGAACACCGCCAACGCGGCGCCGAATACTCCCTCGATCATTCCCTCCAAGAGGAACGGTACCCGGATGAACCAGTTCGAGGCACCTACCAACTTCATCACGGCCACCTCGTCACGCCGGGCGTAGATGGCAAGGCGGATGGTGTTGGCGATGAGGACAACGGCCGACATTCCGAGAACGATCGCCATCCCCAACCCGAGGACGTTGAGCACACTCGACAGATTCTGCAGCTGTTCGATCTCCTCGGCTGCGGTGTTGACCTCGCGCACCACCGGTGTCTGCTGCTCGAGGCGGAACCGGACAGAGTTGTGGAACTCGATCTCGATAAGCTCGATCCGGATCGATGCAGGGAGGATCGTGGGATCGATGTCGAGGAGATCGTCCTGGCCCTCGAATATCCGCTGGAACTCGATCCAAGCGTCGTTCTTGTCGTAGTAGGTGACTGCCTCGACTTCGTCCCATGTCTCGACCTCAGCGATAAGGCCCCGGTGAGCTCCGGGCGAGACACCTGCAGAGTTCTCGTCGTTGAGGAAGGCAATGACGTGAACACCTTGTTGCCAGGCCAGGGTGTTCACCCGGAGCACTTCGTTGACGACAAGAGCGCCAAAGGCGAGCGACAGCGAGATGAAGACGGCCAGTACGGCGCCGGCAACAACCAGGAGGTTGCGTTTGAGGTTGGTGAGGGCTTCCCGGACGAGGAAGAAGAATCGGCTCATTCTTCGGGCCGCCGCTCGTAGCCTGCGGCCAACTCGTCACGTGTCACCGACCCGTCTTCAAGGGCCACGACCCGCCGCTTCATCGCGTCGACAATCGCGTGGTCGTGAGTCGCCATCACAATCGTCGTGCCTGTCCGGTTGATCCGGTCGAGGAGCTTCATGATGCCGACGGAAGTCTTCGGGTCCAGGTTTCCCGTGGGCTCGTCGCAAAGCATGATCGGAGGCCGGTTTGCAAACGATCGCGCTACAGACACCCGCTGCTGCTCTCCACCTGACAACTGGCGGGGATAGCGTGCCCCTTTATCGGCAAGGCCAACGAGGTCGAGGACCTGTTCGACTTGTGGCTTGATCGCCGAAGACGGCCGTCCGAGGACTTCGAGAGCGAAGGCAACGTTCTCGGTGACCGTCTTGTTGGGGAGTAGCTTGTAGTCCTGGAACACGGTCCCGACACTGCGCCGCAGATAGGGGATCTTCCATTTGGGGAGAGTCGTGATGTCCTTGCCCGCCACCCAGATAGTGCCTCTGGTCACCGGCTCATCGCGCAGCATCAGACGGATAAGGGTGGATTTGCCGGATCCGGAGGCTCCAACGAGAAATACAAACTCGCCCTTCTGGATCTCCAGAGAGACATTGTTGGCAGCGACTGTGCCGCCCTCGTAGACCTTGGTTACTTTTTCAAGTCGAATCATGGGGTTAAAGGAGAGTGTCGCAGATGGGATACAAGGTTCCGCGGACTTCGGAGAACGCTAACCGGGGTCGGCGCACTAACTGGAATTATCTGCAGTCTCGTAGCGGGAGCGGCGCCATCTGAGATAGGACTCGACAAAAGGCATCAGGTCACCGTCAAGCACGCCCTGGATGTTCCCTACCTCATGATCGGTCCTGAGATCCTTGACCATCTGATACGGCTGTAAGACATAGCTGCGGATCTGACGTCCCCACGCGGCCTCTCCCTGGTCGCCGCGGATCTCGTCGAGATGAGCAAGGCGTTCGAGTCGCTGACGTTCGGCGAGTTTCGACCGGAGCATCGTCATGGCGCGGGCCTTGTTCTGCAGCTGGGAGCGTTCGTTCTGGCATTGGACAACAATCCCCGTGGGCATGTGAGTGATGCGAACGGCAGAGTCGGTCGTATTCACATGTTGTCCTCCGGCTCCCTGTGACCGGTAGGTGTCGATCCGGATGTCATCCTCGTTGACCTCGACGTCGGCCTGATCACCGAGGTCAGGAACGATATCCACGCCGGCGAAAGAGGTCTGGCGCCGTGCGTTGGCATCGAAGGGGCTGATGCGCACCAGGCGGTGTACCCCGCGCTCGGATTCGAGGGTCCCATAGGCACGATCGCCCTTCACGGAGAACGTCGCCGACTTGATGCCGGCCTCCTCACCGGCCGTGACTTCCTCGACGGTCACCGAGAATCCGGCGTCGGTGAGAAACCGCTGGTACATCCGGGCGAGCATCTCCGCCCAGTCCTGGGCATCCACCCCCCCTGCCCCGGCGTGAACACTGAGGATGGCGTCGGCATCGTCATACTCATCAAAGAACAGCGACTCGAGTTCGAGCCCGTCGAGCTCTTTCGCCACCCCGGCCAGGTGGGTGAGAGCCTCGGAGCGGGATTCGAGATCATTTGCCTCGGCGGCGAGCTCGAGGAGAACCTCGGCGTCATCGATTGTCGATCCGAGCCCTTCGACGGTCGAGAACAACGATTCGTATCGCGAAAGCTTCCGCGACACGTGCCTCGCCTTGTCCTGGTCATCCCAGAGTCCGGGCGAACCCGCCAACGCCCTGAGCTCGGCCAACTCCTTCGACTTCGCATCGAGATCGAGGAAGTCGCGGGCGTCGTCGAGCCTCTTCCGCAGCTCTGCGACGAACGCCTTCGGATCGGTTATCTCAGTAGTCATGGGTTTTGTGGCAGGCTCGGCCGACCTTCAGACGGTTTCCTTGAGCAGGTGGCACTTTTTGTACTTCTTGCCCGATCCGCATGGGCAAGGGTCGTTGCGCCCGATCTTGTCAGAGACGGCTTGCTGCTGCCTTTTCCCACCGGTCGGGTTCGGCTCGACGCGCTTGGGCTGGCTCGCCGGCTGGGCCAGCTGGACATGGAACAGATACTTCACCGCATCGCGCTTTATCGAGTCGACGAGTTCGGAGAACATGTCGAAAGCCTCGCGCTGGTATTCGGTGAGCGGGTCGCGCTGGCCCATCGCCCGCAGTCCGATTCCGGCCCGCAGATAGTCCATCTCGGATAGGTGGTCCCGCCACTTGTTGTCGATCACCGAAAGCATCACCGACTTTTCGACCCGTGGCATCGTCTCGGGCCCGAGTTCTTCGCGCCGCTTGTCGAAAAACTCGTGCGCCTCTTCGGACACCGTCTCGACGATTTCGTCAAGAGACATCCCCGAGGCAGATTCGGCACTGAGCTCGCTCGGGTAGAATTGGCCGAGCTCTCGGTGGAATGCCTCCCAGTCGCGATCCGAGGGCGCCGTGTCGGCTCCGAACTCGAACTCGACGACATCGGCCATCACCACGTCGATCCAGTCCGCGATGAGGTCTTCGTCGGCGGTGCCCTCGAGGATCGATTCGCGCCACTCGTAAATCACTTCACGCTGGCGATTCATCACCTCGTCGTACTTGAGCACGTTCTTGCGGATCTCGAAGTTTTGCGACTCGACTTGTCTCTGCGCCCGCTCGATCGACTTCGAAACCATCTTCGCTTCGAGGGGCTGGTCTTCAGGAAGCTTGAGCCTGTCCATAATCGAGGTCACCCACTCTCCTTGAAATCGACGCATCAAGTCGTCTTCAAGCGAGAGGTAGAAGCGCGATTCGCCAGGATCGCCCTGACGTCCGGAACGTCCCCGCAGCTGATTGTCGATTCGGCGGGACTCATGCCGCTCGGTCCCTACCACGTAGAGCCCGCCTGCTGCCAGAACTCGCTGCTTTGCAGGCGTAATCTCCTTGGCGTATTCCTCGATCAGCTTCGATTCAAGGTCTTCGTACGACGGGTCGTCTGGCGAGACACCCTGTCGCTTCAGCTCGGTTTTCGCCATGCCCTCAGGGTTCCCCCCGAGCATGATGTCAACACCACGACCGGCCATGTTGGTCGCCACCGTCACGGCCGCGGGCCTTCCCGCCTGGGCGATGATGTCCGCCTCACGTGCGTGCTGTTTGGCGTTGAGAACTTCGTGTTTGATCCCGGCCTTGTCCAACGCCCTGGACAGTTTTTCGGACCGCTCGATCGAGACTGTTCCCAACAGGACGGGCTGGTCCCTCTCATGCCGCTCGGCAATATCCTCAATTAGTGTCGTGAACTTGCCACTCTCGCTCTTGTAGACAAGGTCTCCTTGGTCGATTCGGGCAACCGGCTGGTTCGTCGGGACCGAGATGACTTCAAGGTTGTAGATCTGGGCAAGCTCTGCTGCTTCGGTTTCGGCGGTACCGGTCATGCCGGCAAGCTTCTCGTAAAGCCTGAAGTAGTTCTGCAGCGTGATCGTGGCCAGGGTCTGATTCTCCTCTTTGACCGCCACCCCTTCTTTCGCCTCGATCGCCTGGTGGAGCCCCTCTGAATAGCGGCGGCCCTCGAGAACGCGCCCGGTGAACTCGTCGACAATCTTCACCTCACCGTGGTCTATGAGATAGGCGTCGTCCCGGAGATATAGCTCCTTAGCCTTCAACGCCGCCTCGAGGTGATGGACGAAGTCGACCGCGGCATGGTCAAACAGGTTTTCCACGCCGAGAATCTGCTCGACCCGGGTGACACCTTCCTCAGTTGTGAGCACCTGGCGCTTGCGTTCGTCGACCTCGTAGTGCACGTCCTTCTGAAGACGAGAAGTAATGCGAGCGAAATCGCGGTACCACTTGGCACTGTCCGCCATGCGTCCGGAGATGATCAAAGGTGTCCGGGCTTCGTCGATGAGAATGGAGTCGACCTCGTCGACAATTGCATACGGGTGGCCGCGCTGGACGCGGCTCTCTGCGGCCATTGCCATGTTGTCCCGCAAATAGTCGAAGCCGAACTCGTTGTTCGTGCCGTGGGTGATGTCAGCCTCGTAGGCGGGGTGACGCGAAGCCGGGTCCATCCCGTTCTGGATCAATCCGACGCTCAGACCGAGGAACTTGTAGATCTGCCCCATCCAATCCGCGTCGCGGGACGCGAGATAGTCGTTGACCGTCACCATATGAACGCCTTTGCCGCTGAGGGCGTTGAGGTAGGCGGGCATAGTGGACACCAGGGTCTTGCCTTCACCGGTCTTCATCTCAGCCACCATCCCGTGATGCAGGGCAGCGGCACCGACCACCTGGACGTCATAGTGACGCTGACCCAGCACACGCTTCGCCGCCTCGCGGACGGTGGCAAACGCTTCCACTTGGAGGTCATCGAGCGACTCGCCGTTGACATAGCGCTGTTTGAATTCAAGGGTCTTTGCCGCCAGCTGTTCGTCGCTAAGGGCTTCGAATCCCGGCTCGGCGCTGTTGACAGCCTCAGTAATCCCCTCAAACTGTTTGAGTGTCTTGCCTTCGCCAACGCGAAGGACTTTGGAGAAGAGTGCCATTAGATCTCCATGGTACCGGCACCACTAATTAGGCCGACGTCGGGACCGGACTCAACGGTTGCCGAGCAGCCCCTCACGTTGTGCCCAGCCAACAGCCTCGAACCTGGATTTCATCCCGAGTTTGTCAAGAATGTTGCGTACATGATTGCGCACGGTGTTCTCGGAAATGAAGAGTTTGTCCGCGATCTCCTTTGACGTCTTGCCGTCAGCGACAAGCGAAAGCACCTCGAGCTCCCGCCCCGTCAATTCCGTCCGCCGCGAAAGTGCGGCCCCGTGATGCTTGAGAAGCTCCCGCATCGTCGAGAAGAGCTTTCCGCTCATTGCCGGTGAGATAGCTGCCCCACCGTTCAGCACATCCCGCATCGCGTCTATTAGGCGCGGCAGAGGTGTGTCTTTTGTCATATAGCCCGATGCACCGTTGCGAACTGCCTCGAGGAGGTCATCTGACGATTCGCTCGATGTGAGGAGGACAACACGGGAGGTGGGGCTCACCTTGATGATCGCATCGACCACCTCGAGTCCTGACATTCCGGGCATGAGCACGTCCAGCACGACCAGGTCGGGGTTGTGCTTTCTGGCGAGGTCGACCCCCTCCATGGCACCGCCTGCGGAGTCGACGACGTTGAAGCCCTCGCCTTCGAAGGCGGCACCCAGTGCCTCCCTGAACAACTCGGCATCATCAACGATCAGAACTGAGTTCATCTAAATCTCCTGCGGTCCAAATTTCCAACTCGCCCGCATGACTAGCTACCGCGGGCACCAATAGACTAGACACTCGCCGCGCCGAGGTCGCCGTTACGACAAGACGCGGCCGTGCTGGCTCCAACGCCCGTATCGCCTCGAGAACCGTGGCACCGGTTGTCAGCACATCATCGACAACAACTGCCTGTCCCTGAAGTCCCCGCGACGCCCGGAAAGGGTTCGCACCACTTTCGTGATCCGATCCGGCACGGCGGACGGTGTGGACAGGGCGCCTGATCAACATCTCCACGCGCCCACCGGTCGCGGAAGCCAGGGCCTCAGCGAGCTGTGCCGCCGGGTCGACTCCGTAACGGATCAGCCTGGTCCACACCCTCGGGACCGGGACAAAGATCATGCGGCTGTCAATCCGACCGGCGAGCGCGGCCGAGG
>DATKCM010000171.1:0-5426 GCA_035513195.1 Acidimicrobiia bacterium
CTCAAAGCGAGCGACAGTTCCACTCGTGCCACCCGATCTGGAGGGTGTAACGCTGACTGCCGCTGGCGACGCCGCACCCACCACGTCTCAGGCGAGACCGGAGCGGCGCCAGGTCCGGATCACCCACCCGGCTGCCACCACGAGTGCGGCAACACCCGCGACGCGGACTAGGACGCCGCCGACGGTTGCCCCGGCGACGACGATTCCCATTACTCCGACCATGCCGGCAACGACAATGGAGGTCCCGACACCCCGGACCATCTCGGTGAGCGGGTCCACCGGGCGTACTCGGAGGGTGAACGAAATCGAGGCCGTTTCAATCGAAAGGGTGAGCAAGAGGGCCTGAACCCACATTTCGGGTTCCACCGGCAGGTCAAACGCAACCACCAGGCCGACACGGACGACCAACCCGACCGCGAGCGCGGTAACCCCGCCGCGATGGCCCATCACGAGACCGGCGGTGAGGAGACCGACCGTCGTCCAGCCCAGCAACGTTATGAACCCATTGCCACCGGGATCGGTGATCGCCACCAATGCCGCAGCGACAGAAACCGAAAGCAGGGCTGTCAGCCGAGCTGCCGTCGCCATGAAGTCCTCCTTGCGTCTAGCTGGTGCAGGGGAACCTCGGCTGGGTCATCCCTCAGCCAGACCGCTACCGGGATGCCCGCCCCGGAGAGCCGGCTTCGGATCCGATCTCGTTCCATCGCCCAGATCCGCCTCCCCAGTTCCCGGTCCCCACGCTCGGGTTCCCTCAGTTGATCGGAAACGTCGATCTCGATCACAGCCACATCGATCCCGGACCGCCTCAGAACATTGAGCATGCCCGCCATGTTGGGATCCATGAGCGGAGTGAGGGCGATAACCATTGCCGGTCGCTTCGCTGCTCGGACTACGGCCCTCTCCACCGCCTCCCAGAGAACCTGGCCCGGGAAGACTCCCAACAGCTGCTCGAGGAGGCGACGGCGGTGGAACTCCCCTGACCCGGGCCCGATCCAGCGGCACATTCCATCCAGAGTCACCAAACCCAATCGATGCCGCCGCCGGGCATGGCTCTGGAGCAGCGCCGCTCCCAGGCGCACCGAACGATCCACCACGTCGGTGAGTCCCGTGTTCGACTCCACCTGGGCGTCGACGAGGAGGACGACATCGCCATTTCTCTCCGGGTGACGTTCGTTGACCCACAGTCCGTCGGATCGGGACGAGACCCTCCAGTTGATGTTCCGGGGGTCGTCGCCCGGAAGATACGACCTGAGGTCGGCAAACTCCGAACCCGACCCGCGGAGACTGGAAACCAGATCGCCTGCATGCAAATTGGTTTCCAGCGGCAAGAGCAGGCGTCGGAGGGCAACCTCCTCGGGTACCACCACCCAGCCCTGGCGGTCGTGAGACATCTGGCCGACATCGAACATGCCGAGGGGTGCTTCGGTGTAGGTATTGATCGGCCCGACCCGATGGCGCCCCCAGATCGTCGCCTCAACAGTAAGGACGACATCGACACTCCGGCCCACACTGGGAATCATCAATCTGCCGTCTTCAAAGACTCTGGCCCCATCGGCGTCCACCACCTTCAGACCGGGGCTCAAGTTCAACGTGACATAAGTTCGCCCCATGTCACCTTCTGATTCGAAGCGGAGGCGGATCCGTCGCTTCTCGCCTTCGATCATCGATTGCGGCCATTCGATGATCGAGACATTCAAAGGCACCGCCCGGCCGCCGAGGATGCCCACTATCGCCAGAACCAGAAACGCGGTTCCGACGAGGACGGGTTCGGGGCTGCCGGCGGCGAGCCCGGCCGCAAGGCCGACGAGACCAGCCGACACGTAGGCGCGCAGCCGGGGGCTCGATCGAATGTTCAAGGCATCAGTTCGTTGGGTAGGGCTGGAGGCGTTTCGATCTGCTCCAGGATCTCATTGACCACACGCTCTTCGGTGAACTCCTGAGCCCAGAACTCAGGACGCATGATGATCCGATGGGCGAGCCCGGCAACCGCGACGTCCTGTATATCATCGGGGGTGACGTAGTCGCGGCCCGCAAAAGCTGCCGAAGCGCGGGCCAACTTCATCACCGCCAGGGAACCCCGAGGACTGGCCCCGACGCGGACACGGCCTGATGCCCGGGTCGCCGACACAAGGTCAACGATGTACTTGCCTACAGACTCCGCGACATGAACGGACTCGATCGCCCTCTGCATGGCCAGGACGGTCGAACGGTCGACCAGTTTCCGCAGTTGGATCTCGTCCGTACCCCGCTGCGCGCGGCTTTCGAGAATGGTCCATTCAGCCTCCCTGTCGGGATAACCCAACCGGACTCGGGCCAGAAAACGGTCAACCTGTGCCTCGGGAAGCGGGTATGTGCCCTCGTATTCGATCGGGTTCTGGGTTGCGATCACCAGGAAAGGAGGACCGAGAAGGTGGGTGGTTCCATCGACTGTCACCTGCCTTTCCTGCATTGCCTCCAGCAAGGAGGCTTGGGTCTTGGCAGGAGCACGGTTGATCTCGTCAGCGAGCAGGAGATTGGTAAAGACCGGCCCGGGACGGAACTCAGGGGCGTTGGTGGCGGGGTCGAGAATCATCGAGCCTGTGATGTCCATTGGCATGAGATCGGGGGTGAACTGGACACGGGAGAATCCCATGTCCGCCACTTGTGCGAAAGACCTGGCGAGCAGACTCTTGGCGAGTCCGGGGAGATCCTCGATCAGCACATGGCCGTTTGCCAGCAGCGCCATCAGGATCAGCCTCAGCGGCTCCCGCTTGCCCACCACTGCCCTCTCGACTTCATCGAGTATTGAGTTGGCGGCTTCGGCAACCTCTCCGACCGCCAGCGCCGGGGTTGTCATAATCTCTCCAGTCCCGTTACCAACGAATCGAGCTCTTCCGCCTTCACGGCTTCGTCGCCACCGACCATCAGCGTATCCCACTCCTGCTGTCCCAGCAGTTCCGCCGCCTGAGGCGAGTCCAACCGGACGCCGCGAAGGTCTAACCGGTGTTCGGCAATCCTGCGCAATGCCGGGCGGAGCCGCCGGTCGGGGCTCAGATGTCCACCGGTCGCGTCGATGACCATCAGCTCCGAGCTGGCGATGGACCGGGGAAGCCGCTGTGAGTCGGGTGTTGGAAGGGCGAATAAGGGAACTTCGAGGGGGTCTCCCCGATTGGGTATCCCCCGGTACTGGATAGCTACAAGAAGCAATATCAGACCCTCCCAGAGAGCAAGTTCGGCGGCACCTCGCAGCTGGAACAGGATCAGTGCAGCAGCTGCCGCGGCGACCATTGCCCAGACGACGAGGCGGATCACGTCTCCATCTCCAAGCACAACGCCGATGAAAGCGACTCTGCGGTGGCAGCGTCGTCGTCCGTGGGAGTTCTGAACCCGAACCTTGTGCGCGAGTAGCGGACCATGAGGTCATCCATGCTCCGATCGTTCAACCCGAGCTCCCCGGCTACCCGCTTTGCGTGCCGGTTGGCCGTTTCGGTTGCTCTGCGGGCCAGGCCATGTTCCGCGGCGCCGTCCTCGAACCGCTGGTACGCACCGAGAATCCGCGAACGTGGATCGACTCCGAGCTCCAGCACCCTGGAATGAGGGTCCGCCCTGGGCGCGGCGCTTGCCCGGGGCGGCCTGGGTTCCAGGGCGTCGAAGGAAGTGTCCGCCTGTCGAACTGCCATGCCCACTCTCGTTAACGCGGCTGCCACGACAGCGGCCACCAGCAGCGAAAAGAGCCACACGGCGGGGCCACCGCCGGAGGTGCCAACCTCGCCGGGTGCCTCAGCTGCATCGGGCGACCCTTGTTCGCCGACCAGTGTCTCCGCTAGTGGTTGGAACAGCCTGTAGATCAAGAAGAAGACGATGACAGCGAGAACCACGCCGAGATAGTTGCGTCGCCGCTCCACCCTGCGGGGCCTCACCTCTTTGACCGCGAAAACCAGGAGGATCGCACCCAGGATGGCAAGAATCACCAAGATCCATGCGAAGAACTGTCCAAGGTTGATGTCAAAACGGGTATCGAGTTCAAAGACGGGATCGTCTTCCGGACCTCCGGGACGGGACCGGGATGCCACCCCCACAACAAACCCCAGCGTCAACAGCGTGACCAGTCCCAGACCAACAGAGACGTAACGACGTTGGCGGCTCACGCCACTGCGCCTGCTTCGATAATCTCGAGAGCTGCAGCCAGTGAATCCACGACTGGGGCACCCTGACTTTCTAGGACATGGCGGTGGTGGGAACCGCCATCATAGAGAATGGAGCGAGCCCCCACCGACATCGCCGCGGCATGATCATCCGGAGTATCGCCGACCACCACCACCGTACTGGGGTCAACGTCCTGATCGAGAAGATGCCTCCTCAGGTAGGCGGCCTTGACCTCACCAGTTGGTTGCCGCAGCCCCGTGACGAGATTGAAGTAACTCTCAATTCCGTGGGCACGGACGGTGAGGACGAGATGCTCGTGGGTGCTCATCGAGAGCAACGACTGGCCCAGTCCCCGGGTGGCAGCGCGATTGAGAGTGGAGACGGCATCATGGGCAAGAGTTGCGCTGTCAACCCCGGCGTAATAGACCTCATGGAAGGTTTTGTTCAATTCCTCCCATTCCATGTCACCAATGTTCCGGCCAAACAAAGAGTCATAGAAGGCTCGGACCGGTCTTGTGTAGTGGTCCCGGTACATATCGGCGTCGATCGGGTCGTGTCCATGTCGGGCGAGCGACGCACTGACCGACCGGACGACGAGGTCGAGATCGTTGAGAAGTGTCCCGTTCCAATCCCACACGATATGAAGATGCGTCATCACCAGAGAGGTTAGAAACTCGTCTCTCCCTCCGCTGGCGGAGGGAGTGCCGGCGACGTATTCATCTTTCCCACCGCCCGAATCATCTTTCCCACCGCCCGAATCATCTCTCCCACCGCCCGAAGGGTGGGGGGAGTACTCCGACCGTCCCACCGCCCGAAGGGTGGGGGGAGTACTCCGACCGTCCCACCGCCCGAAGGGTGGGGGGAGTACTCCGACCGTCAGGTCGGAGGGAGGGGGGCACGCACCCACCAACGTCTGCTTGCGGTGCGAGCATCCTGATCGTGCCGACTTTCAAGCCCCCTTACCTCCCCGCCCTCGGAGGGCGGGCAGGACCTTTCCCCCGTTCGACTTCGTCTCCGGGGGAACAGCCGCTCGCTTCGCTCGCTGGGGGAACAGCCGCTCGCTTCGCTCGCTGGGGAGGACAGTTGCCTACAGCTCCATTCGGCCGGATAGGGCGCGGCCCAGGGTTACCTCGTCGGCGTAGTCGAGGTCGCCTCCCACAGGGAGACCTGATGCGAGCCTGCTGACCCGGACCCCGAGCGGTTTGAGTTCACGAGCGATGTACATCGCGGTGGCATCACCTTCGATTGTCGGGTTGGTCGCGATGATGAGCTCCTGGATGCCTTCATCCCCGACCCGACTC
>DATKCM010000172.1:0-6621 GCA_035513195.1 Acidimicrobiia bacterium
CGGTTTTTTTGTGAGTTATGAGGTAGTGAGATGAGTGAGTTGAAACGAGTTTTCTCCGGCATCCAGCCGACAGGGGAGCTCCATCTGGGCAACTACGTCGGTGCCCTGAAGAACTGGGTGACGATGCAGGACGACTACGAGACCATCTATTGCGTGGTCGATCTCCATGCGATGACATCGCCCTATGAGCCGGCCGAGCTCTCCGCGGCGCGCGTGGAGACGGCCAGGATGCTGCTCGCGGTCGGCATCGACCCGGAGCGATCACTCCTGTACTTCCAGTCAGATGTGCCCCAGCACGCCGAGCTGGCCTGGATCCTGGGGACGATGACCGGTCTGGGACAGCTGGAGAGGATGACGCAATTCAAGGAGAAATCTGACCGGGCCGGCCAGAACCTGGGAGTTCTAGCCTATCCGGTGCTGCAGGCCGCCGACATCCTCATTCACAAGGTCCATGCCGTCCCGGTGGGTGACGACCAGGCCCAGCATCTCGAGCTCACCCGCGATCTTGCGCTCAGGTTCAACTCCCGATTCGGCGAGCTTTTCCCTGTGCCCGAACGGATCACGCCCGAGATCGGAGCCCGGGTGATGTCGCTGACCGATCCGGTGTCGAAGATGTCGAAATCGGATCCCAGCTTGAAGTCGCGGATTCTCCTCACCGACACACCAGACCAGATCATCAAGAAGGTCAAGTCAGCCGTCACCGACACCGGCACCGAGGTTTCCTACGACCGTGCCGCCAAACCGGGGATCTCGAACCTACTTGAAATTTTCTCGTTCTTCTCGGGCAGGTCGATCGAGAGCCTGGTCGAGGAATACGCCGATGCCGGTTACGGCGGGTTCAAGCTCGCGGTAGGGGAGGCGATAGCCGAGGGAATCGGGCCCATCGCTGCGGCGTACGAGTCCTTCGGCGCCCCTGACGTTGCAGAGTTGATGGCCCGAAACGGCGCCGAGGCCAGAGAACGCGTGGAGGCGGAGATGGTCTCCATCAGGAAGGCGGTCGGCATCGGCTAGACAACGGGTTCCCGGGCCCACCCCCTTCAGGCGTTGAGCAATTCGGGGGGCAGCAGGAGGATCAGGGCTGCGAGCAGGTTCCAGCCGCTGTGGACGAAGATGGCGGGTCCGAGTCGCCCCGAGCGGAGCGTGATCCAGGCCAGCACCGCGCCAACGATGAAGAGCTGGGGCAGAACCACCGCGGCCGCGGCGAGCAGGGTCTCGGAAGCGAGCCCGAGCACGTGGAACAGTGGAAACACTGCGGCGCTTACCACGATGAGAGTTCTCCTCGACCGCTCGCCCAGCGCTTTGATCAGGACCCCCCGGAAGGCGAGCTCCTCGGTGACTGGTGCCAGGAGCACCGACACCAGCAGAGACATCAGGCGGGCACCGTCGGACTCGAGACCCGCAATCACGTCCCCGATCTCCTGGGTGGTTCCCCCTTCGGGGAAGAGGACGAGCACCAGGGGAAGGAAGAGGATTGACAATCCGAGCTGGAGGCCGAGTCCGGCGAAGATGTAGGCGGCGTCCCGGCCCCTCACCTCGAACCCGAGGGAGTCGGGAGGTTTCGATCGTCCCACCAGCCAAAGGACGAAGAGGTGGCCGACGTACTGGCCGGCGAGTGCGAGCACGATGAACATGTCGTCGCTGTCTACCGCTATCCCGATTGCCGCGAAGACTGACGCACCGAGGACACCTCCGAGCATGACGAGGACAAAGTCGATCAGGGTCCAGGAGCGGATCACGTGGCGGGAGCCTACCGATTCGAATGCGGTACGCACTGTTACCCTTGGGCAAGCGTTCGGCGGAGGAACAGTGGAAATAGAGATCGGCATCGGCAAGTCAGGCCGGCAGGCGTACGGGTTCGACGACATCGCAATCGTCCCATCAAGGCGGACCCGAGACCCCGACGACGTCGATATCTCCTGGCAACTCGACGCCTTCAAGTTCGATCTTCCGATGATGGGCTCGGCGATGGATTCAGCGATAAGCCCCGAGACCGCAGTCTCGATCGGAAAACTTGGAGGGCTCGGCGTACTCAACCTCGAAGGGCTCTGGACCCGCTACGACGACCCCACCCCCTATTTCGAGGAGATCGCCGAGCTCGACAACGAAAAGGCGACACTGCGGATGCAGGAGATCTATCTCGCCCCGGTCAACACCGAGCTGATCGGGCAGCGCATCTCCAAAATGAAGGCGGAGGGAATCGTGACCGCGGCCTCCCTGACCCCGCAGCGGGTACGGGAATGGGCGCCAGCGGCACTACAGGCCGGCCTCGATATCCTGGTCATCCAGGGGACTGTGGTCTCGGCCGAGCATGTCTCGACACGGGCCGAGCCGCTGAACCTCAAGGAGTACATCGCCCACTGCCCGGTCCCGGTCATCGTCGGAGGGTGCGCCAGCTATTCGACAGCCTTGCACCTGATGCGCACCGGTGCAGTCGGGGTCCTCGTCGGGGTCGGTCCTGGTGCCGCCTGCACCACCAGGGGTGTGCTCGGAGTCGGCGTACCGCAGGCAACTGCCATCGCCGACGCCGCAGGTGCCCGGATTCGCTACCTCGATGAGACCGGGCGCTATGTCCATGTGATAGCCGACGGTGGGATGCGCACCGGTGGCGATGTGTCCAAGGCGATCGCGTGTGGCGCCGATGCCGTGATGATCGGATCGCCCCTCGCCTCGGCGACGGAGGCTCCCGGGAAGGGCTACCACTGGGGCATGGCGACCTTCCACCCGACGCTTCCCCGTGGAGCCCGGGTCCGGGTCGGAGACCGGGGGACGTTGCAGCAGATCCTGGTCGGCCCCGCACATGAAAACGACGGCAAACTCAACCTGTTCGGCGGCCTGCAGATGTCGATGGCCACAACCGGGTACTCCGATGTCAAGGAGTTCCAGAAGGCCGAGGTGATGATCGCGCCGTCGCTGCAGACAGAGGGCAAGTCACTGCAACGGAGCCAACAGGTCGGTATGGGATGACCATCGTGCTGTCGTCGAGACGAACCAAGGAGTGAACGAAGGGGTGAAGGCAACGGATGAGGTGGCGACCGTTCTGGTCCTCGACTTTGGCGCCCAGTACGCCCAGCTGATCGCCCGCCGGGTCCGAGAAGCCCACGTCCACTCCGAGATAGTCTCCAGCGACATCACCGCCGACGAGATCAGGGCTCGGAGGCCTGCAGGGTTGATCCTTTCGGGGGGCCCGGCGTCGGTATATGCCGACGACGCCCTCCGCATGGACTCTGCGATTCTGGATCTCGGCATCCCGGTGCTGGGCATCTGCTATGGCCACCAGCTCATGGCGAGCATCGCCGGGGGAGAGGTCGCCAACACCGGCAACGCCGAGTTCGGGAAGGCCCAGCTCCATGTGGTCGCCGACAGCCTTCTGCTCTCCGACCTGCCCAAAGAGCAGCAGGTGTGGATGTCGCACCGGGACGAGGTGACCAAACCTCCACCGGGCTTCGAGGCAGTCGCCTCCTCCCCGGGTGCGCAGGTGGCGGTGATGGAAGACCGTGAGCGGCGGATGTATGGCGTTCAATTCCATCCCGAGGTGGTCCATACCCCGCGCGGCACAGAGATCCTTCAGCGTTTCCTCTACGACGTTTGTGAGCTTCTCCCCGATTGGACCAGCCATTCGATCATCGAGTCCCAGGTCGAGATCATCCGCAACCAGGTCGGTGATGGTCGCGTTATCTGCGGCCTGTCGGGCGGTGTCGACTCCGCGGTCGCCGCCGCGTTGGTCCACGAAGCTATCGGCGATCAGCTGACCTGCATCTTCGTCGACCACGGACTGCTGCGAGAAGGCGAGGGCAGGCAGGTCGAGGAGACATTCAGGTCGCATTTCGAAGTCGACTTGATCCACGTCAAGGCCGAGGACCGTTTCCTCGAGAAGCTGGCTGGTGTTTCGGATCCCGAGGAGAAACGGAAGATAATCGGCGAGGAGTTCATAAGGGTGTTCGAGGAGGCAGCCACAACCGTGGGCGACGCCCGGTTCCTCGTGCAGGGGACTCTCTACCCGGATGTGATCGAGTCAGGCTCGGCAACCGCGGCGACGATCAAGACCCACCACAACGTCGGAGGTATCCCCGACGATATGAAATTCGAATTGGTCGAGCCCCTGCGTGATCTGTTCAAGGACGAGGTTCGGGCGGTGGGCGAAGAGTTGGGGCTTCCTCACGACATTGTGTGGAGACAGCCCTTCCCTGGCCCGGGCCTGGCGGTCCGGATCATCGGGGACATCACCAAGGAGCGGCTCGAGCTGCTCCGCGCTGCAGACCACATCGTCACCGAAGAGATCAAACGGGCCGGGCTCGATCGAGAGATCTGGCAGGCATTTGCAGTGCTTCCCACGGTTAAGACGGTCGGTGTCCAGGGCGACGGGAGGACATATGCCTATCCGGCGGTGATTCGCGCCGTGACTTCGGAGGACGCGATGACCGCCGATTGGGCGCGTTTGCCCTATGAACTACTGGAAAAAATGTCGAGCCGGATCATCAATGAGGTCCCCGGGATCAACCGTGTCGCCTACGACATCTCCAGTAAACCGCCAGCAACGATCGAGTGGGAGTAGGTCGGCCGGGAGCGTTCCGTTCAAGACTTTTTTTGCCGTGCCGATAAGGAAAAAAAGGCCAGGAACAAATACTTGGACATGAATACTCCGGAGCTCACACGGATCTTTCGCGAGGAGCTCCAGCAGCGATCCGATCGACTGGTCTCGGGGGCGCGAGCCTTGCGCGACCGCACCCTTGCAGCAGCTGACGTCCCCGACTTGATTCGGGACGCGCACACCATCAAGGGTTCTTCTGGCCTGCTCGGACACGATCGCATACGAGAGGCAGCTTCCTGTCTCGAGGAGCTGTGGCGAGGTGTGTCCGAAGGCAAGGCTCCGTCGGGGGACGTCGTCGTTGCGATGGAGGCTGCCGCCGGGCGACTACCTTCTGCCGTCGACGACGAGAGCGACGAGCTTCCGAAGCTGATTCGCCGCCTTGCCGAGGGTCTCGATGCGAAAGCAACCGATGAAGTGCTGACTCTGTCTGGCCCGGATGCAGGCTCGCTCGGTGGCCTCCTGTCTTCTGTCTCGGAGTCGCTTCTTGGCGGAGTCACCCGGGTTGACACCGGCGAGCTGTATCGACTCATCAATCGCGTTGTCGAGGTGTCACTCGATGCCGATGCCCTCGCCGATCTTTCCCTGGTTTCGATCGAGGGTGCAGACCCGGAGATGTTCCGCAAGGCGTGGCGGGTTCAGCTCGAGAAGCTGAGCGATTCGATCAGCGAGATCCAGGATCAAGCGGTGTCCCTTGCCGATGTCAGCTTCGCCGAGGTCACCTCCACCTTCCACCAGTTTGTCCGTTATCTCGGCCGGAGAATCGGAAAAGACGTGCGCATGGAGTTGATCGGTGAGCCGATCCACATCGACCGCCAGATCGTTGACCTGCTCCGTGAGCCGCTGCGGCACCTTCTGGTAAACGCGGTGGACCACGGGTTGGAAGACCCGGAACGGCGGGTGATCCTGGGCAAGGCGGCAACCGGGACGATCACGGTCGGGATCAGGTCGGCGGACGGAAAGGTTGAGATCTCAGTTGCCGACGATGGTGGAGGAATCGACTGGGCCCTCGTCGCCAAGACGGCGGAAGACCGGGATATGACTCCTCTTCGCACGGACCTGACACCACTCCTCTTCCACCCCGGATTCTCGACTGTGGACCCGCCAACCGAGTTCTCCGGCTCGGGAGATGGCTTGACCACGGTTCGTGAGGCGGTCGAACTGGTCCGTGGCGTGATCCGCATCGAGTCGCAACGCGACAAAGGTACAACAGTTGTCATGACTCTCCCCGTCTCGATGGTTCTCCAGGATGCGGTAATCGTCGCCACCGGGGACCAGTTCTGGGGCCTGCCCGAAGCGTCGGTTGAGGCAGCAATGCCGCTGTCCAAGGCCGAGATCCAGACGACGCCTTCGGGGCGGGTCATTCGTTTCGCCTCCGGCGACGTGCCGTATGTGTCGCTGGCCGAAGCGGTGGGCCACGAAGGCGAAACCGACGAACAGGAGATCGTTGTCGTCAACACCCGGTTCGGTCTGGTCGCGGTGTCGATCGACGAGTTGGTCGATCGCCGCCGGGTTGCGGTGAAGAACCTCGGCCCGATCCTGGAAGGGCCGGGACATGTCACCGGTGCCGCCCTGCTCGGTGCCGGCCAGATTCTTGTCGTCCTGGACCCGAACTACATCGGGATGTTCGCCGGGCGTCGCCCCCACGCGATCGACGGAAAGCCACGGGTGCTCGTCGTCGATGACTCTGCCGGAGTCAGACAACTTCTCTCCGCCACTCTGAACGGTGCGGGATTCGAAGTCACCGTCGCCGGGGGAGCGCGGGAGGCGGTCCTTGCCATGGCCGAGCAGAACTTCGATGCAATGGTGGTCGACTATTCGATGCCACGTTCCAGCGGAACCGATTTGGTCCGCGCTCTGCGCGGCGCCGATGTCGATGTGCCCATCGTCATGGTCTCGGGTGTCGCCACGCCCGAGGAGAAACAGGAAGCCTGGCGAGTTGGCGTCGACGCCTACCTCGACAAGTTCGACCTCCGCCAGGGCGTCCTCTCCAGCACGATCCGCAGACTCATAGGCATCGACGAAGCCGACACGGC
>DATKCM010000173.1:0-13878 GCA_035513195.1 Acidimicrobiia bacterium
GGTGTCTCTCCGGCCCTCGACACCCCTGGCTGCGTCGAAAATGCTCGCCGAAGGTCCCGGCTGCGACTGCGCTTTTCTCCTTGCCAGATGGCGCCGATGACTCGGAGACACCCTCGCCCTATTTCAACGACAGACCACTAGCCTCTGCGAGCAATGCCAGTACTCGGTACGAACATCGACCGCGGCTCGGAAGACTTCGTTGCCAACCGCGCCGAAATGGAGAAAGTGCTCGCCCGGTTTGATGAACTGACCGCACAAGCTGTCGAAGGTGGCGGGGAGAAGTACATCAAGCGGCACCGGGATCGGGGGAAGCTGCTGGTGCGGGAGCGGATCGACCTCCTCCTCGACCGCGACACACCCTTTCTCGAACTTTCGACGCTCGCCGCCTGGGGCACCGACAAGAACCTTGGAGCCAACCTCGTAACCGGGATCGGAGTGGTCGAAGGCGTCGAGTGTGTGATTCTCGCCAACGACCCGACCAGCCAGGCAGGCTCCTTCAACCGGTACACCCTTTCGAAGAGCCTCAGGGCGATGGATATCGCCCGGGAGAACCGACTCCCCCTGATCAACCTCATCGAATCCGGGGGCGCAGACCTCCCCGATCAGGCTTCGGTGTTCATCACCGGAGGGAAGTGGTTCCGGAACCTGACCCAGCTCTCCAAGCTGGGAATCCCGACCGTCGCCATCGTGTTCGGCTCATCGACGGCCGGAGGCGCGTACTTCCCGGCGATGTGCGATTACGCGGTGATGGTCAAGAATCAGGCAAAGGTCTTCTTGGGCGGCCCTCCCCTGGTCAAGATGGCCACCGGCGAGGAGTCGACCGACGAGGAACTGGGTGGGGCCGAGATGCATTCCCGCACATCCGGCCTCTCGGACTACTTCGCCAACGACGAACATGAGGCGATCCGCATGGGGCGCGACATCGTCAGCCACTTCAACTGGCGCAAGCAGGGTTATGGCCCGACCAAGCCTGCAGATGACCCGGTCCACGACCCCGACGACATCCTCGGTGTCATCCCCCGTGACCTGAGGGTGCCGTTCGACCAGCTGGAGATCTTCGCCAGGGTGGTGGACGGATCACGTTTCGAGGAGTACAAGGCCCTCTACGGAACGTCGATCCTCACCGGGTGGGCATCCATCCACGGATATCCGATCGGCATCATCGCCAACCAGCGAGGAGTCATATTCAGCGAGGAGGCCCACAAGGCAACCGAGTTCATCCAGCTGTGCAATCGTTACGACACCCCGATCCTGTTTAGTCACAACACCACCGGCTACATGGTGGGCAAGGAGTACGAACAGCGGGGCATCATCAAAGACGGTGCGAAAATGGTGAACGCGGTGGCCAACTCCGAAGTACCTCATATCGCCTTGATGGCCGGAGTCTCCTACGGGGCCGGCAACTACGGGATGTCAGGGCGATCGTTCGACCCTCGTTTCGTATTCGGCTACCCGAACCACAAGGTTGCAGTAATGGGGCCGAAGCAGCTGGCGGGCGTGATGTCGATCATCGCCAGGGCATCAGCCGAGGCAAGCGGCAGCCCTTTCGACGAGGAGGCCGACGCAATGCGACGTTCCGAGATCGAAGCACAGATCGAACACGAGGAGCAGTCCTACTTCTCGACAGCCCTGGTCCGTGACGACGGGCTCATCGATCCGAGAGACACGAGACACGTAGTCGGCATAGCCCTTTCGGCAATTCACTCCGGTCCGGTCAAAGGCACAGACCGGTTTGGCGTGTTCAGGATGTAGCCCGGGAAGCAGAAGAGGCGCCGCCCGGGCGCCCCTTCATAGGATGGGTCGAATCTGACTCAGCTCCCGAAATTCACCACTACATCGGTGTACCCCAGGCTGAGCAGGAAGTTCGTGAGAACAGTGGTCGCGTTCTCCTCCGCTTGAACCAGAAGTCCGTCTTTGATCGCACCGTCGACCAGAACGGTCTCCGCGACACGGCGAGCTTCGCCTTCCAATTGGGGGTCACCCTTGGTGAACAAACCCATTTCGCGGTCGAGCACTTCGGTGGCATCATTGTCGACTGCTACGTACTGGATCTCGGCCTCGGGAATCGTCACCTCGACTACGCCTTCATCAGACACCGAGAAGTCGCTCGCCGTGAGACCACTTATGTCCACCCCTGCGCCAATCCGTGCGACCGCGATCATGCGAAGGCTGTCACCACGCGCCCATGCCAGCCACCCGGCGTCGGTCCCCTTCTCCACGACGGTGAACTCCACTACCTCGATGGTGGTCAGGCTGCCCAGATCATGGACCGAACTGACCACAACAGGTCCGATATCGGTGAATGGCTCCGGTTCGAAGACCGCGGCGATATCGGCGGGTGTGGGAATGGCGTCGACGATCCCGCGCGCCGAGTACGCCACGAAAGCGACAAGGGCCAGGAGCATCGCCATCGAGAATCCGGCGAGACCGATCAGAAGCTTCGAGCCAGAGCGCTTCGGGGGATAGAAGCTGGGGTCGGGCCTCAGGCCCGTCTCAGAGCCGGGAGCAGGCGTCCGCAAGCGGTCTTCCGATTTAGTTTTCGTAATGGTCATTCTCAAACTCCTCCACTATTGGATATATGACTCCGGCTATCGACAGAAAGTTCCCGGCGGTTAGCCTCCCCCGAACATGATCCGAAGAATCCTCGTGGCCAATCGCGGTGAAATCGCGCGCAGGGTCTTCCGAACCTGTGCCCGGCTAAGGATAGAGACAGTTGCGGTGTATTCGGACATCGACGCTGATGCTCCCCATGTTGCCGAGGCGGACAATGCGGTGCATCTCGTGGGAAAGGCGGCTTCGGAGACCTATCTCAACCAGGCGGCAATCCTTCAGTCAGCTATTGAATCCGGCGCCGATGCGGTCCACCCGGGGTATGGGTTCCTCTCGGAGAATGCAGACTTTGCACGAGAAGTCATTGACGCCGGCCTGACCTGGATCGGACCTCCACCTCAGGCAATTGCGGCCATGGGCTCGAAAATCGAAGCCAAGAGGCTGATGGAAGCCGCTGGCGTGCCCTGCCTCCCCGACGCTGACCTGACCGGGCTGTCCGACGATTCCATCAGAGCAGAGGCGCGCCGAATCGGATATCCGGTCCTGGTCAAAGCGAGCGCGGGAGGCGGAGGCAAAGGGATGCGGACCGTGGTCGATGAAGAGGGCCTGCTCTCAGCAGTTGCGGGGGCAAGTCGGGAGGCAGAGAGTGCCTTTGGTGACGGGACCGTGTTCATCGAGAAGCTACTCACCGGCCCCAGGCATATCGAAGTCCAGATCTTCGGCGATGACCACGGGAATATCGTCTCACTCCACGAAAGAGAATGCTCGATACAGCGCAGGCATCAAAAGATCATCGAGGAGAGCCCGAGCCCGGTAGTCACAGATGAGATCAGAGACCAGATTGGCGAGGCGGCGACCGCAGCGGCAAGAGCCGTGGACTATGTCGGTGCCGGAACCGTGGAGTTCCTCTACCAGGACGGGGACTTCTTCTTTCTCGAGATGAACACCCGTCTCCAGGTAGAGCATCCGGTCACCGAGATGGTGACAGGGCTCGACCTCGTCGAGCTTCAGATCATCGTGGCCAATGGCTTGGCACTGCCAGCCGATGCTCGAAATCCCCGGCTTGTCGGCCATTCAATCGAGGCGAGGATCTACGCCGAGGACCCATCGAAGGAGTTCCTTCCGGTCACCGGGATGATCCACGACTTCTCGTTCCCTGCGAACACCGGCGTCCGCGTCGACTCCGGGGTCGAACCCGGCACTTTGGTTTCGGTCCATTTCGATCCGATGCTGGCCAAAGTGATAGCCCACGCCCCCGACCGCAAGCAAGCCGCCCTCGACCTCGCCTCTGCACTCCGCCAGGCGAGGATCCACAGCTCGATGACCAACAGGGACCTTCTGGTGAGGATCCTCGAGCACCCGGTGTTCCTCGCAGCCGAGGCCGACACCGGGTTCATCGAAAACACCGGACTAGCGACACTCGCCGCGCCGCTCGTGAGCCCGGACGAGGTTCCCCTTTGGGCCGTAGCGGCAGCCCTGGCGGATCGGGCGGGCCGACTGGAGGGCTCGCCGGCTCCTCCGACAATCCCACCCGGATTTCGCAACGTCGGTACCGACCGGCAGACGATCGAATACGCGTACGGCGACCAACGCCTCGAGGTGGTGTATGCAAACAGCAAGGGAGGGGTGATCATCCTCGAGCCTGATGGCATTGCTGTCACATCGGCGACTGCCTCGTCGGTGACCCTGGAGGAGAACGGTGTTTCGAGGGAGTTGACCGTCTCCCGCTACGGGGAAGTTCGGTTCGTTGACTCCGAGGCGGGCTCGGTGCGCCTTGTCGAGCTATCCCGCTATCCGGCGCCCGACTCCACTGCAACGACGGGAAGCCTGCACGCACCGATGCCAGGGCGTGTTGTCCGGGTGGAGGTCGCGGTTGGCGACACCGTGGCTCCGGGTTCGGTCCTGGTGGTTCTCGAAGCGATGAAGATGGAGCACACCCTCCGCTCGCCGCGAGAAGGTGTGGTCAAAGAGATCAACCGCAGTGTCGGAGACCAAGTGGAGACGAACGACGTACTCATCGTCATCGAGTGAAAGTCGAATTCAGGCGGTGCCGAGCACTCCGAGGACGTAATCGATGTCGGCCGGGGTGTGGTCGGCATTCACCTGGAACCTGATCTCCTCGTCACCTTTCGGGACCACCGGATAGTTGAGGCCCGTGGCCAGCACACTGTGCTCAAAGAGATGCGCGACGAGACGGGAGGTCTCCGCTGTGTCTCTCACCATCAGCGGAACCACCGGGTGCGGCCCTGGGATTGTCTCCAATCCGAGTTCGACCAGACCCGCCTCGAACCGCTTGGTCATCTCAGAGAGGTGGTCGATCAGGTAAATCCCCTCGTCGGAGTCGAGCACGCCTATCGCCGCCCCGGCTGCAGCGGCTTCGCCTACGGTCACCGGATTCGAATAGATGTACATCGGGCCGCTCTCACGCAGGAACCTCACCGCGATGTCGCTCGCCCCGACATACCCTCCATTCACACCGAACGCCTTCCCCAGAGTGCCAATGAGGACATCCGCCTCCCCGCCGGTCACCTCTTCGGTGCCGCGACCGGTCGATCCGAAGGCCCCGACTCCGTGGGAGTCATCCACGACCAACGCGACGTTCTCCTCGAAGTCGGCGTCGTGATCTCTGGCGATTGCCGCCAGACGACCCAGGTCGGCGTAGTCGCCACGCATCGAGAAGACGCCGTCCGTCACGACAATGGCCCGCTCTGCACTGCTTGCGGCATCGCCAAGAGCGGCGTCGAGGGAGTCGTAGTCGAGATGGCCATAGACCTTCCGTGCAGCGGGCCTGCTCATCCGCAAACCGTTGATGATGCAGTTGTGATTGAGCTCATCAGAAAAGACGACGGTGTCGGGAGTGATCAGCGAATTCAACGTCGAGACCACGGCGGCATAAGCAGACGAGTAGATGATTCCACCAGTACGCCCATGAAACGAGGAGAGACGGTGTTCGAGGTCACGATGCGGCCGGTACGTTCCCGAAATGAATCGGACAGCTCCCGGACCCGCCCCGAACTTCCGGGAAGCCTCTTCTTCGGCATCGAGCACCGCGGGGTGATGTGAGAGGCCGAGATAACTGTTGGAGTTCATGCGGAGGAACCCTCTCGTCCCTCCTTCGAGGAGGTACCTCCTGCTGAACCCGTCTGCCGGGGGCAGCACATCGTCGATGACGTACTCCTGGCCTTTGGCCGTCCCGGAAGCCTCCAGTTCTGCGACCCGAACGGCGAGAACTGAGTCAAGTCGGTCGTGCGGCATGCCTCCGGTTTAGCAGGTTTAGGCTGAATCCATGAGCGAACTTGGATTCATCGGACTGGGGATCATGGGCTCGGGAATGGCCAACAACCTGGTAGGCGCCGGCTACAAGGTCACCGCGTGGAACCGGACGCCGGGACGCAGCGAACTGGTGCCAGATGCGGTCGCGGCCCGGGACCTACGAGAGGTCGGGCGAGCCGCTGATGTCGTATTCGTGTGCGTCTCCGATACGCCCGATGTGGAGGAAGTCTGCTTCGGGAGCAACGGCGTGGTCGAGAACATGGGGGGTGGAGTGCTCGTCGACCACTCCACAATCTCACCAATCGCAACAGAAGAGTTTGCGGAACGCGCTGCCGAATACGGCGTGACCTGGATCGACGCTCCCGTTTCAGGCGGGTCCGAGGGTGCGCGTGACGGGACGCTTGCGGTGATGGCAGGCGGCGACCCCCGGGCTATGGCCCGCGTCACTCCCTTCATCGAAACGTACGCTTCATCAGTTGTTCACGTCGGTGACCGGCCCGGGTCGGGCCAGATGGCGAAGATGGTGAACCAGGCGCTGGTTGTCATCAACCAGCTCGCAGCCTCCGAGGCGCTACTCCTCGCTCACGCCGCCGGGCTCGACCTCGAGGCGACCATCGCCGCTGTTGGCGGCGGGGCGGGCGGATCCTGGATGTTCTCGAATCGGGGTCCTCAGATGATCAGGCGGGATTGGTCGCCCGGTTTCACTATTGACCTCCAGCAGAAAGACCTACGACTGGTCCTGGATACGGCAGACAACCTCGGGGTACCGCTACCGGGGACCGCCCTGGTATTCCAGATGTATCGCGCCCTGCAGAAGCGAGGACTCGGCGATGAGGGGAATCACGCCCTGGTCAAAGCGCTGGAGGAAATGGCCGGGATGCGCCTCGGCCAGGAACGGGCTTCTATCCGAGAAGGTCGGCTTTGACCCGGTCAACGTGGCCCTTGGCATGGACGTTGCGGTACTCGCCGACCATGTTCCCTTCGGAGTCGAAGACGAAAGTCGAACGTATCAGCCCGGTCATGGTCTTCCCGTAGATCTGCTTCTCCCCCCAGGCGCCGAGTTCCTCCGAGAGCGAGTGATCCTCGTCTGAGAGCAGATCGAAGTTGAGCCCCTCCTTTTCGCGGAACTTGGCGTTGAGCTCAGGCGGGTCCGGACTGACGCCGACCACGTTATAGCCGGACGACACGAGGTCGTCGTAGCTGTCCCTGAAGTCGCACGCCTCGGTGGTGCATCCGGGTGTCATGGCCCGGGGATAGAAGAACATCACCAGCCCACCCTCCAGATAGTCGTCCTGGGTGACTCTCTCGCCGAGGTGGTTCTTGAGTGCGAATCGGAGTGTCATTTCGAAAATGGTAATAGAGGTCTAGCTGTCCGAGGGTGCGTCGGAGGAAGCTTCCGCGGCGGCCTCGGCTGCCTCGGGGGACGACAGGAAGGTCGTACCCCCGGCGAGAGAACCCAGGGCGGCGGGCAGCCAATACGAAACGATCCGGAACACGAGAACCGGTGCCACCGTCGTTCCGGCTCTGAATCCGTAAGCGGCCAGAATGAAGACGAGCCCGGCCTCGACAATGCCGAGTCCCCCAGGGGTTCCCGGTATCCCGCCTATGAGCGAGGCGAAGCCGAATGCGGCGATCACTTCAATCGGGCCGATGTCGATCCCGAATGCAGCCAGTACAAACCCCAGCGCAGCAGCCTCGAGAGCGAGGCGGAGCCAGATGTAAAGCTGCGAAGTCCACCCCGGCATATGGTTGATCATCGACGGCTCCAAACGTCTGCGCAGAAAGTCCGGGAGGTACCTATTCAACGACCCGAGCCGGCCCGACCCGAACATCAACAGAAGACCAGTCAAAAGGGCAAAAACTGCCGCCACGGTGAGACTGATGGAGGCAATCGCCACGCGAGGACGGGCCACAAGAATGGCTGCTCCGGTCATGATCAACAGCCCTGAGTAATTGAGCAGCACGGCTCGGATTGCGGGTCCCGCCGAATTCTCGACTTCATCGCGGACGGTCCACGACATGGCGACGGGGGTGATTGCACCACCGGCCGGGATCAGTCGAGCAACTCCGGCTCCAACCAAAGCCCCCTTGAAAGCGGAGAAGCGCTTCAGGGTCTGGCCGGTCTCCTCCACCGACTCACGGAAGAGCGCCCCGAAGGACCACTTGGCTGCGATTTGGATAATTCCCGCCAGCACGATGAGCAAAGCCGCAAACGGCTGTAGCGGTGGGATTTCCACCGTGTTCAAAACGATCACCATCGCGGCGACGTAGAGGGCTGCTGCGATTCCCCCGATCCACGCCACCTTCTTGAGTGTCACGAAGCAGGGGCCTCGTCTGCGGCGGTTTCTCCGTATACCTGCTCGAACGGATCGCGGTCGTATAGAAGTCGGCGGAGAACGTTGTTTGCACCTTCGACGTCGCCGGGATTCCCTTGCGCTCTCCGCAACATGAGGGTCGTCGCCAACAAGACCAAAAACAGGATCTCGGTTCCGGGACGACTAAGGGCTATCGCAACAAGTGGCAGCAATCCCCATCCCAGGAACCCGGCAAAGCCACTGCCTATCCGCCATCCGGCTAGCGACCACCCACCGATCCAAACCAGGAGGACAGGGTCGAGGACGAACACGAGGCCGGCCGAGGTGGCGAGACCTCGCCCGGCGCGCCCCCTCACGAAAATCGACCAGCAGTGGCCGATCACGGCGGCGAGGCCGGCCATGCCGCTCGCGGCCAGGCCCATGTCGAGGACGTAGCGGGCAAGAAGAACGGGTACCAGCCCCTTAAGAGCGTCAAAAACTCCCGCTGTGAGGCCCCATTGCGGACCCACGGAGTGGGTGAGGTTCCCGGCTCCGATATTTCCCGACCCAACTTGCCGTAAATCGATGCCTTTGAGACGCGCGAGCAACTGAGCCGAGGGAATCGACCCGACCAGGTATGCCCCGATAAGCAAAAGGGGCCAGGAAAAGAGCCCCAGCGCATCCGTCATGAAAGTGAAAGCTAGTGACTAGATGGCTGGAGTTCTAGTTCAGACGAACAGAGATTCCCGTGCCAGCGCTAGTTCTAGTCGGAATACGCTCTCTTCCGCGTCCCGAAAGTATTCGAGCGACCCGCCCATGAGCTCAGCAAGCTGGCGGGACACCGAGAGGCCGAGGCCCACCGAACTTGCCACGCCGCTGTGAGCGGATGCATAGGGCTCGAAGATGCGACCCGAGTCTTCCTCGGATACGCCATCACCGTTGTCTCTGACTTCAAGCCAGACGCGGCGGCCTGCAACGCCCCCGAGCACTCGTCGACTAGACCCTCCATAGCGCTCGAGGTTTGTCAGGAGATTGCGCAGGATCTGGCGAATCCGCGGCCCGTCGCCGATCGCGGGAGGAAGAGCGGAGGGGAACTCAAGAAGATGTATCCCTACGCCCTCGACGGCTGTGGTCAACTCGGCGTTCAGGTCTACGGTTTCCAGTGTGACCGACACGGTGCCCATGCCGGCTCGAGCTGAGACCAGGAGGTCGTCGATTATGTGAGACATCTCCTGAGCCTGACCGGCGACGAGTTCAATCAGCTCATCCCGCTCCGTCCCGCCGAGCCCGCCCGAGACCATTTCCGAGGTGAGACCGACGACTGCAGTAAGGGGGGTGCGCAGCTCGTGGCTTATCGAGGCCACGAACTCGTCCTTTGCCTGGATCAGCTCGCTCATCGCGTCTTCCTTGGCCTTGAGGTGGGTGACGTCGGCGAGAGCGATGAGGACACCGTCGGGCTCGTCGCCACCAGAGACGTTCACGGCCCTGAAGCTCAACCAGATCCTTCGACCCTTTGACGTCTCCAGGGGGAGCTCGAGTTCGATTTGGTCACGTCCCTCGACGAGAGCGATGAGTATCTCGCGAACGACCTCAAGCCAGCCTTCGCTCAACGCGTTTCCGTCGACGACGAACCCACTGTCGGGGTCGATCTCGAGAAGATCGTATGCTGCCTGATTGGTCCGGACGACGCGGACCCGAGAGGCTGCACTCCGGACCACGTCGGGATAGGCGCCGAGGAAACCTCCGACCCGATCACTCCTGCCGGAGAACTCCGATCCCAGGTATTCGATGGATCGGGACCAGTCGACCTCGATTGCTGCCATCGGCGAGTACTCGAATATCACCTGAAATCGCCGATTGAGGGCTGTTGCCGCGTTCCGAACGCTGTAGAAAATGGCGGAGATAACGGTGAAGCTCACCGACATGATGGCGCCGAGAGCAACGGCATCGGTTGCCGGTATCTCCCAGACGAACGGGATCCCGAGCAGAACAACACCAATCCCGAGTGTGGTGGTCAGATGACGGGTCATTACAAAAAGTATCGAGATCGATGCAATGATCACGATGCCGAGGGCGGCAGGGATCAGGGTGGACTCATCGCCCACAAGGCGGTAGGTCGCCACGACCGACACGGCTGCGGCCAACAGCGTTGCGACCGGTTTCTCCCGGCGGGTGGCGATCTGGGCGATCATGAAGACTGCGACAAGGCCCGGCCCGATCGCCTGCAGGTAGAACGCCGAGTCTCCGCTGACCAATCCGACCATGGCGAAGAGGACGACACTGAACAAGGCGGCCGCCGCGCCAACGCGTACGACTCGCCGGTTCAGTCTCTCCATATCGCCCGGGGAACCGAGCAGAGTCTCAGCAACGTGGATTTCGGTTGACATAATCGAGCGTCGATCCTCTGAATCCGTTAGACAGGTATCGGCCGAGGTCGTCGAAAACTGGAGTGCCCACCCAACCTTGATATCGTCAGGGAGGACAGCCCAACGGAGGTTTCAACGACCATGAAGATCACCTACTCCACGATGTCTGCCGACAACGAGGAGTTGAACCGGGCCTATGAGACAGCGGTGAACAGAGCCCGGGTGCGGCTGGGCAATTCGTATGGTGTATGGGTGAACGGCGAAGAACGCACCGACCGTGACGTGTTCGTAGAGAAGTCACCGATCGACCGCGAGGTAATCGTCGGACGATATGCCCAGGCGAACACCCAGGACGTGGACGACGCAGTCGCCGCGGCACGGGCATTCGCCCCCGACTGGGAAGCGTGGGGGTGGGAGAAGAGACGAGACCTCATGCTCAGGGCCGCGGACTTGATGGAAGAGGAAATATTTGACCTCGCGGCACTGATGTCCCTCGAGGTGGGCAAGAATCGCCTCGAGGCCCTGGGAGATGTCGCAGAGACGGTCGAGTTTCTCCGTTACTACTCACGACAGATCACCGAGCATGACGGGTTCGTCACGCCTCTGAGCTCCCTTTCGGACAATGAGACCAACGTCTCGGTCCTACGCCCGTGGGGAGCCTGGGCGGTCATATCCCCTTTCAACTTCCCCCTCGCACTGAGCGGTGGTCCTTCGACCGGAGCGCTGATCACCGGGAACACCGTCGTCCTCAAACCTTCGAATACCGGTGCCCTCATGGCTCTCGAGTTCTACCGGATCATGCGCAAGGCAGGCTTGCCCGAAGGAACGCTCCACGTGCTGACCGGTGGCGACGACGCGGGCGACCATCTCGCCCACCACGAGGGGATAGACGGGCTCACCTTCACCGGCTCCCACCCGGTGGGCATGTACCTCTACCGGACTGTGAACGAGAAACGTCCCAAGCCAGTCGCCGCAGAGATGGGTGGCAAGAACCCGGCCATTGTCTCGGCGACAGCTGACCTGGATGTGGCAGCTGAGGGGATATTGCGCGGGGCTTTCGGTTTGAGCGGACAGAAGTGTTCGGCCACTTCACGGGTGTACGTCGAGCGACCCGTGTACGACGCGTTCATCTCCAAACTTGTCTCGGCCACGGAGGATCTAACCGTTGGCAACCCGGTGGATCAGTCGACATTCATGGGCCCCGTCATCGACGAAGAAGCCGTTGAGCGGTTCAACAAGGCTGTATCCGCCGTGAGAGATGGCGGCGGCGAGATCCTCACCGGTGGCGATGTGATAACCGACGGCGACCTGGGTAAGGGCAACTTCGTCCAGCCGACAATCGTCAACGCTCCTCTGGATTCGTGGGTCTGGAAAGAGGAGCTCTTTACTCCGTTCGTCGCCGTGACGGCCGTGGACTCCGTCGACGAGGCGATCGCACTCGCCAACGACACCGAGTTCGGCCTCACCGCCGGACTCTTCTCGACCGACGACGACGAGATCGAGAAGTGGTTCAACCGTATCGAGGCGGGGACAACCTACGTGAATCGGGCGGCAGGCGCCACGACGGGCGCATGGCCCGACATCCAGTCTTTCGGCGGGTGGAAAGGCTCGGGTACCTCAGGCGCCGGCGGCGGAGGACCCTGGTACCTACGTCAATACCTGAGAGAGCAGTCCCGAACCCTGATCAAATAGCGAGCATCTGTTCCCCCGGAGGCGGAGCCGAACGGGGGAAAAGTCCCTGCCCGCCAACTGTCCTCCCGCTGGCGGGAGGAAGGTCCCTGCGCACGCCGAAGGCGGGAGGAAGGTCCCTGCGCACGCCGAGGGCGGGCGGAGGTAGGAGGGAGAGGTCCCCTCGGGCCGGGAGCTCAAGCAGCGTCGGTGAGAACCAGCCCCCCTCCCCGGCTCCTTCGTCGCCGGTACTCCCCCCTGTCGCTTCGCTCCGGGGGGAGAGATGAGGTCGTCGCCGGTACTCCCCACCCTTCGGGCGGTGGGAGAGATTAATACGTCGATGGCGCTCCCTCCGCCAGCGGAGGGAGAGACGTCCGCGGTGGGAAGGACCCAGCGAGAATAGGTCTGGCGCACTATCCCGAAAATTGTGGTCGTGGGTCTGAGGTGCCGATGTATTCGGCATGATGCAGAACCGGACAACGCAGCTTCGGGTCCCCTGGATCGGTGCGATCTGGGGCCAGAGCCGTTTGACCAAGACCATGTCGAGCGGGTTGTTCAGGTGCCCGACAGAACACACCGAGCGCGCCTACTGGAGCTACCGGGTCCGGAACTGGCACACTCTCTTCTCCGTGCCGGTGGTACCAGGACGGGTAGTCGAGGAGTACATCGAGTGTTTCTGCTGCGGCGTTACCTACGACCCGCACGTCGTCAGCTCCAACCATCCCGCCCTCCGCGCCGGCTGACCAGCCACATCGCTGGCGATCCCGGCAGAGGCGCAAGACGGCTCGAGACACACTTGCTGTCCGCGCGTCATCTAGCTTGACCCGGTGACAGAGCCCAAGCTCCTCCGAACCAAGGTCCTCTGGGGGGTGGGTCGGCCCACGGTACGGGTTGTCGGCCGGGCCGCCTTCGCCCTGCGAGTCGAACATCACTCCGCCTTGCCCCGGCCGCCTTTCGTTGTCGCCGCCAACCACTACTCCCATTTCGATCCGCCGGTGATCGGCGCCGCCCTCGACCTGCCGATCCGCTTCCTGGCCCTCGACGACCTGTTCGGCGTCCATCGGCTGCTCGACTGGATGATGACGGGATTCGGATCCATCCCGATACCACGCCAGCGCCTGCCGATCCGGGCACTGAGGACGTCCCTAGCAGCTCTGGAAGCTGACGAGGTGGTCGGGGTCTTTCCTGAAGCAACCCGGGTCTCTCACTGGGGGACGTTGCCCCCGAAGCGAGGCGCTGCCTGGCTGGCGGTACGCGCCGGGGTCCCGCTGGTCCCGGTTGCTGTAATCGGTACCGGACGCGGATTCGGCCTGGACAATCGACTCCGCCGGGCGAAGATCCGCGTTGAAGTCGGAGAGGCCATCGAGACTCACGATGTCGACGTCGACGAACTCACCCGACGCTGGGCGGAATGGGTCGGCGAACAGGTCGCCAGGCATCCCGGTTCGGAGGTCTCAGGGCCCCAGCGTGCCCAGTTCGGCGGATAGCCGACACCGGTCACCGGTCACCGAGGAGCCAGCGGACCGCGTTTATCAGCAAGGTCAACCCGACGCTGACGACGATCATCGAGGTGATCGGGATGAACACACTTGTGTTCTCGCTCTCGATCCGGATGTCGCCGGGCAGGTTTCCGAACCACCCGAACACGCCCGGCGCAAACCGGACCAGGACCCCGATCAACGCAATGATCCCACCGAGAACCATCAGCAGGTTGCCGAACCGCATCA
>DATKCM010000174.1:0-22600 GCA_035513195.1 Acidimicrobiia bacterium
GTCTCCGGGGGAACAGCTTCGCGGCGGGTCTTG
Source organism: Acidimicrobiia bacterium (assembly GCA_035513195.1). Classification (GTDB taxonomy): domain Bacteria; phylum Actinomycetota; class Acidimicrobiia; order Spongiisociales; family ZC4RG35; genus MA-ANB-1. The sequence continues at coordinate 34 of DATKCM010000174.1, forward strand.
AAGAAACGTTGAGGAACTGCTGAAGCGTCCTTGAGCTGGCCTGGGGCATATTGGCCAGGTACTTAAGGAGGTACCAGGAATGCTCAGGAAAATGCTCGGAATATTCACCGCTGTTGCAGCGGCTCTCGTTGTAGTTGGAGTGGCGTGGGCTTCGAGTGATGTGTCGTCTTCGACGTCGCTACCCGAGGCGACTTTGTCGGCGGCTGCTCAATCGTCCACGTCGGCGTCAATCGGTAGCTCGACCAGCAGCACTGACGGAAGCTCCACATCGACCTCGCTGGCGGGGAACACGTCGACAACCATCGATGACAGCACTTCTACCAGCTTCGACGACAATGGCGGCTCCACGTCGACCACGATCGACGACACCACGTCCACCTCCTTCGACGACAGTGACCTCCCCGTGCCGGATGGGACCTTCGTCTACCAGGTTGCCTCGGCAGGGACCGTGACTATCCAGGTGACTAACGGTGCGATGTCCCTTGACTCGGTAAACGCCAGCCTCGCCTGGTCCTTCGAGGTGGAAAAGAACCGATCCGATGATGTCGAAGTGGAATTCGAGCTGGGCGACGCTGAGGCCAGCATCAGGGTCAGGGCCGACCACGGCGAGTTGAAGGTCGAGATCGAGTCCAAGACCAGTTAGGTCATACCGAGGACGAAACGGCGGCCTCCCCATCCGGCTGCCGTTTTGTCTATTTGATGATTGCGATGACCTGGCCCGGCGATACGGTGTCGCCGGGTTCGACTCTGAGATCGATGACCTCACCGCCGTTGGGGGTTGAGACCTCGTTCTCCATCTTCATCGCCTCCAGGACGCAGAGGGCGTCACCGGCTTTGACCGAGGACCCGGCCCTGACATGCACTTTGACGATGGTGCCCTGCATCGGCGCAGTTATGACACCATCGGAACCTGCGGCTCCCGCGTTAGAACTGAGCTTGGGACGTCGTCGCTTGACAGCGGAGCCACTACCGGAGTTCAGCTCGGGGGCCCAGTAGGCAACTGAAAATCGACGGCCCCCTACCTCGACGGTTATGTCCCTCCGGTTGAGGGCCTCATCCTCGGGCAGAGTGGCGGTCGACCCGAGAGGAGGTGCCGGAATCTGCACCGTCTCCTCCAGCCACTTGGTGTGGTGTTCCGCTGCGATGAAATCGGGGTGGTCGAGCACCGCGAGGTGGGCAGGGATCGTCGTTGCCACCCCCTCGACCTTGAACTCCTTGAGTGCCCGCTTTCCCCGGTTGATCGCTGCGGTTCGATCCGATCCCCAGACGACCAGCTTCGCCATGAGGTTGTCGTAATACTGGGTTACGGAGGTTTGCGGCCTTACCCACGAGTCGACACGAACCCCGGGTCCGGCCGGCTCCTCCCACTCGACCACCTGGCCCGGAGAGGGGAGGTAGTTGTTGAACGGGTCTTCGGCATTGATTCTGAACTCGATGGCATGGCCACGGGGGCTGACCCGGTCCATTGTCAGTACCTCACCGCGGGCAATCCTCAGCTGCCATTCGACGAGGTCGATGCCGGTGACCATCTCGGTGACCGTGTGTTCGACCTGGAGCCGGGTGTTCATCTCGAGGAAGTAGAACTCGCCATTCCGGTCGAGGAGGAACTCGACGGTTCCGGCGTTGACATAGTTGCAGGACTTGCCGGCGGCGATGGCGGCCTTGCCGAGAGCCCGGCGCTGCCGGTCCGTCAAACCGGGCGCGGGAGTCTCCTCGATCAGCTTCTGGTGGCGCCGCTGCACTGAGCAGTCACGCTCCCCGAGGAACAGGCTGTTGCCGTGGGCGTCGAAGAGAACCTGGCCCTCGATATGCCGCGGCTTCTCGAGGTACTTTTCCACGTAAACGTTGGCGTTTCCGAAATAGGCGTCGGCCTCCCGACGAGCTCCCTCGAATCCGTCCTCGACGCCCTCGTCGTCGTGGACAACCCTGAGGCCTTTGCCACCGCCACCATGAGCCGCCTTGATCGCGATGGGATATCCGAACTCAGCCGCGAGTTTGCGCACCTGATCGACCGACGTCACAGCCTCAGTGACACCAGGCACGGTCGGCACACCGAATGCTTCGGCGTTGCGACGCGACGTGATCTTGTCTCCCATCGCTTCGATCGCCTTGGCCGGCGGACCGACCCAGATCAGGCCCGCCTCGGCGACCGCTGCCGCGAATCCTGAGTTTTCGGAGAGGAATCCGTACCCGGGATGGACCGCTTCGGCACCGGATTCATGAGCCACCTGGAGGATCCTCGGCTGATTCAGGTAACTCTCCGCGGCAGGCGCGGGACCGATGTTCCAAGCCTCGTCAGCGAGCTGAACATGCATCGCGTCGCGGTCAAGCTCGGAGTAGACGGCAATCGCCCTGATCCCCATCTCCTGGGCGGAACGGATGACACGGACTGCGATCTCACCTCTGTTGGCGACCAGAAGCGACTTCATCGCGGTGTCCGTGAACTCACTGCGGTCCGTTCCCGTGTTTCTTCGGTGGAAGGGTTTCCCGTTTTGTGCGGAGAACATTCATCGCTTTGATCAGTTTGGCGCGTGTGTCCCGCGGTTCGATCACCTCGTCCACCAGTCCCAATTCGGAAGCGACATAGGGGTTGTTGAATTTAGTCTCATAATCGTCGACCAGTTCGACTCGTTTCGCCTCCGGGTCATCAGCTTCGGCAAGTTCGCCACGGTGGATGATGTTCACCGCACCCTGCGCGCCCATCACTGCAATCTCTGCAGACGGCCAGGCATATACGAGGTCGGCGCGGATACCGCGGGCATTCATGACCAAGTAGGCACCACCATATGCCTTCCTGGTGATGACACTGATCCGGGGTACCGTCGCTTCGCAGTATGCGTACAGGAGTTTGGCCCCGTGCCGGATGATCCCTCCGTGCTCCTGGTCCACCCCGGGCAAGAAACCAGGCACGTCGACGAAGGTGAGCAGAGGGATATTGAAGGCGTCGCAGAACCTGACGAATCTTGCAGCTTTTTCCGATGCAGAAATATCCAAGGTCCCGGCGAGAAAGGCGGGTTGGTTGGCCACCACTCCGACCGTGTGCCCGTCGAGGCGTCCGAAGCCAACGATGATGTTTGTTGCCCAGTGCTCGTGCACCTCGTAGAACTCGCTGTCGTCCAGGACGGTTTCGAGCACGTCAAGCATGTCGTACGGCTGGTTGGAGGAGTCGGGGATGACTGCGTCGAGTGAATCGTCGACGCGGTCGGGCCGGTCAGTCGGGGCGAAATAGGGCGGCATCTCCTGATTGTTCTGGGGCAGGTAGGAGAGGAGGTACCGGACCGCCTCGAGCGCCTCCTCACCTGTCGGGGAGACGAAATGAGTCACACCGGATTTGGAAGCGTGGGCGTGCGCACCGCCCAATTCTTCCATGGTCACCTCCTCACCGGTCACGGTCTTGATGACATCGGGTCCGGTGATGAACATGTGGCTGGTCTTCTCGACCTGGAACACGAAATCGGTCAGGGCGGGTGAGTAGACGGCGCCACCGGCGCAAGGTCCCATGATCAGCGATATCTGGGGTATGACTCCTGAGGCTCGGACGTTTCGCTCAAAGATCCTTCCGTAGCCGTCGAGGGCGCTGACGCCCTCCTGGATTCGCGCCCCACCCGAGTCCTTGATTCCGATGATCGGGGTGCCGGTGTCGAGTGCCATGTCGAGTACCTTGCAGATCTTGTCCGCGACAGCCTTCCCGAGGCTCCCGCCGAACACCGTGAAGTCCTCAGCGAACAGGAAGACGGGTCGCCCGTCAATCGTGCCGTGCCCGGTGATGACAGCATCGCCCAGGGGTCTCATATCCTCGGTGCCGAATCCCTGGGACTGGTGGCGGACGAACTGATCGATCTCCTGAAACGAGTCTTTGTCGAGCAGAACATCGATCCGTTCCCGCGCGGTCAACTTGCCCTGTTCGTGCTGGCGGGCAATCGCTCTCTGCGACCCAGCATGCAGAGCCTCGTCCTTCAACTCCCTGAGATGTTCGATCCGCGCTTCGGTGCCCAAGAGTTCTCCGTATCCTTACTTCGACTCGATCAAGAACAGTATGGCTACACCCTATTTGCAGATATTCACCGACGACGTCCGATCAACTCAGGATTTGGCCAGGGACCGGCTCGCCGAGCTGCCGGTCGCGGTGATTGCTTCCAGTCAAAGCCACGGTCGGGGCAGGTCGGGATCGGAGTGGGAGAACGCAGATCGCTCTCTGGCGGTCTCGGTGGCGTGGCGCGCCGGAGCTGATGATCATCGGCCGTTCTCGTTGATGGCCGGGGTGGCGGCGGTCCGTGCCCTCGACCAGGGGATAACCCTGAAGTGGCCGAATGACGTGACGAGGTCGGAGAAGAAGATCGGAGGAATCCTCGTCGAACGGAGTGAGGGAAACGTCGTGGCCGGCCTCGGGGTCAATCTGTCCTGGTCGGAGCCGAGCAACGGGGCAGGGGCCCTCTTCGAGCACGACCCCGGTGGTGGCGCCTATCGAGAACTCGGGGGGTTGTGGGTTGCCGAGTTCATGTCGTTGGTCGGTTCAGAGGGCTGGCCGATCGAGGAATATCGGGCGATGTGCTCGACCCTGGGGCGCGAGGTCACTTGGGAGCCGAACGGCGCGGGGATCGCTGCCGGCATCAGCGACAGCGGTGCGTTGTTGGTGGAGACCTCCCGTGGCATCGAGGAGATACATGCCGGCGCGGTCCGACACGTCAGGGGTTAGGAGCCCGTTGAACAATGCATGTCACCCAACGGCATAATCCAACGGACTCCTAACCCAAATCGATTTCGTCAGCCTCGGGGAGAGTTGCATTGAAGAAGGCAAGAATCCGGGCCCAGGCGTCATCCGCTCCAGCCGCGTCGTAGTTCTCAGCTTCGACATCAAGAAAGCCATGCTTGGCGTTCTCGTACAGGAGCCACTGCCCGTGGTCATTTCTGGCCTGTGCTTCGTCAACCGAAGCTGGGTCGATCAGCTCATCGTTGTCGCCGTATAGCGCCAACACGGGGGTGGGAAGATTGCCCAGGACCGAAGCCACCTGGAAGTCCCTGTCCTCATCCCCGGTCAGAGGGCAGTACGCGACCGCCACCGAACGTGCCCACTCCCGCCTGCTCGCCCCCAACAGCGCGAACCGCCCACCAACGTCGGCCCCGAACAACCCGACGCCGCCCGGTTTCGCCCAACTGACGTCGTCGCTGACGATGAACTCGTGCACTTCTTCGAGGTCGGTGAGCGCTCGCTGGTCGGTCAACTCGTTGTATGCGGCAAGAGGGCTGCCGGTGGATCGATAGAAGTCGATGGCGAGTCCAACGATGCCATTGCGAGCAAAGCGCCTGCAGATGTCCTTTTCGAAACCGCCGAGCCCATCCAACGTGGGCAGCACCATGACAACCGGGTACTTGCCGGCCCGATCCGGACGCGCCAGGTAGCCAGTGCGATGACCCGAACCGATGGGAAGGGGCCAGGGGCTGTACAGGATCGGAAATGTGCCCTCATGGGAGAGAACGGCCAACGACTACCTCCAGTTTTTGTTCTGAGTGGCCACTGACTCGGCAGGATAACCACCGAATCGGGAATGACCTCCTTAGTTCGGTCGTTCTGGGAGACTGTCCGCCGGCGGGAACTCCGCTCTTGCTCAATTCGTCGGATAACGGATGACTTCAGAAGAGACAAATCCCAAGAGCGGCCTTCCTCGATGGTTCAAAGTGACCACGATCACGTTTCTTGTGCTGGCCAACTTCGCCGCGGTCGGGATTCTTTGGATCATCAACGTCGGTCAGGGAGCACTGGGTGAGGCCAAGACTGACGACGAGGTCTCCGATGTCCTCGACATCTCAACCGGTGACCTGACCTTCCTCGTGATCGGGAGCGACACCCGTGAAGGCCTCGAAGACCTGAAGAATTTCGGAACCGCAGGAGGCGGGCGAGGCGACGTCATAATGCTGGTCAGGGTCAACCGGGACAGCACGGCTCAGATGCTCAGCATTCCCCGCGACCTCTGGGTCGATATCCCCGGGAATGGGGCGAACAAGATAAACGCCGCGTATGCGTTTGGTGGCCCGACTCTTATGGTCGAGACCGTGAAACAGGCACTGGATGTTGAAATCAACCACTATGTCGAGGTCGACTTCGTAGGGTTCATGGACATGATCGACGAGATCGGTGGTGTCGAGATTTTCTTCCCCTATCCAGCGCGGGACTCGTCATCGGGACTGGACGTCGAAGCGGGCAACCTTTTGCTCGACGGTCCAACTGCACTTGCATACGCGAGATCGCGAAAGTATCAGGAGCTCCAGAACGGGTCCTGGGTCAGCGTTGACGCCAACGACATCGGGCGAACGCAGCGGCAGCAGGAGGTGGTCCGGGCGATAATGAGCTCCTTGAAGTCGCCATCGTCGATTCCCGAGGCGGGCGATATCGCCGGTTCTCTCGCCAGGCACATGACAATCGACAGCAGGCTCGCCGCTTCGTCGGTGGCCCAGCTCGCCTGGGACTTCCGGGGAATCCTCGGCAGTGGCATCGAAGGAGCGACCCTTCCGGTGGTGGGGGGGACAGTGGGAAACGCCTCGGTGGTGCTCCGAGATGACCCCGCCGCCGAGACGATGCTGCAGAACTTTCGCTCGGGTCAGCCACTCGTCCAACAGCCGGTTCGGATTCAGGTGCTCAACGGCAACGGAGTTCCTGGTGCAGCCGGAGAAATGGCTCGTCAGCTCGAGGCGTCGGGTTTTGTCGTGGTCGGGGTGGGCAATTCGGAAGAGCGGTTTTCGACGACCAGGATCCTCGTGGGCAGCGGCTCCAACGCCGGCTCGCTCATCGCCACCGAGCTCGGATTTGGTGAAGTTGTGGCTGCCGAGGTCGATAACTTTGTCGATGCGATTGTGATCGTCGGGAGCGACGCCGCCTAATCTGAGATACTCCCACAGCGAGAGGGTCTATGAACGTTTCAATCATCGGCGCCGGCTACGTCGGGCTCGTGACCGCAGCCGGGCTTGCCCATCTAGGGCATAAGATCCGGCTGGGCGAGGCCGACGAGGCCCGTGTTGGCAAACTCTCAGCCGGTGAAGTCCCGATCTTCGAGGAGGGACTTGAAGACCTGCTGGCAGAGGCGAGGCGCAATGACCTGATTTCGTTCCATTCTTCGAATCTGGACGCAGTGGAGGACGCCGACCTTGTGTTCCTGTGCCTTCCAACACCGGAGGGTGACGACGGCCGCGCCGACCTCGCTTTCATATATGCAGTGATCGACGAGCTCGGCAATGAGCTGGAAGAGAACGCCCTCTTTGTGGTCAAGTCGACGGTCCCACCGGGCACGGTTTCCTCGCTCCGAAAGCGACTGGCCGACCTCGGAAGCACCGCAGGAATCGTCTCGCATCCGGAGTTCCTCCGCGAAGGGCGGGCGGTGCCCGACTTCATGAAGCCGGACCGAATCGTTGTCGGAGCTTGGGACGACGGGGATGCCGATCGTGTCGCCTCGCTCTACGCCGATTTGGACACCCGGATCATCAAAACCGATCCCACCTCATCGGAGATGATCAAGTACGCAAACAACGCCTACCTGGCCTCCCGGCTCACCTTCGTGAACACACTCGCCAATGTCTGCGAGGCGGTCGGGGCCGATATTCTGGATGTCATCGAGGGATTGGGCAGTGACCATCGGATCGGCCCTCACTTCCTCCAGCCCGGTCCCGGTTACGGAGGGTCGTGTTTTCCGAAGGACACTTCGGCTCTGATCGCAGTGGCTGAGGATGCCGGATACGACTTCCAGCTGCTCAGAGCGGTCATCGTCGCCGACGAGGAGCAGCGCCGCCGGGTTGCCGAAAAGGTCCGCCTGGCTGCAGGCGGGGGACTCCGCGGCCGCAAGGTGGCGATGTGGGGCATCGCCTTCAAGGCAGGGACTGACGACGTGCGTGAATCACCCGCAGTGCGTATCGCCGCACTTCTCCAGGCAGAAGGGGCAGAGGTGGTCGCCTACGATCCCGAGGCGTCTTCAAATACGGTCGGGATGGCCGGGTCGGCACTCGAGGCGGTGGAGGGCGCTGACGTGCTACTCGTCGCAACCGAGTGGCCCGAGTTCGCAGAAGTCGATCTCACAGAGGTGGCGAGACTGATGCGCGGCCATCGGGTCGTCGACGCCCGAAACCTCCTCGATCCCAAACATGTCCGCAAAGTCGGCCTCGACTACTGGGGTCTGGGCCGCCCCGGCGCCTGATTGCGTCAAAGCCGTTCTGTGTCGGTTTCGGTCCGGATGCCGGTTTGTTTGAGACACAGAACGTGTTGGTGGGGCCGTTGAAGCCGTTCTGTGTCGGTTTCGGTCCGGATGCCGGTGTGTTTCAGACACAGAACGTCAGTTAGCGGAAGAGGTCTTCGGATGGGGGTCGGATCAGGTCGGAAGCATGGCCTTCTGCCGGCTGATATCGATAGCCGCGGATGAGGGCGGCGGGGATGCCGGAAGCCTTGCCCATGACCAGGTCGGCTGCTGAAGCCAGCTCGTCGGCAACGGAGACCTCGGTGACGTCGAGTTCGTAGCCCACCCAGTCCTTGGTCCCTTTCAGGTCGAGAATTGGCCTCATTCCTGCCAGCCCGATCGCGACGTCGGTCAGCCCCCGCCGCCACGGGCGCCCGAACGTGTCGGAGATGATTACTGCGAGGTCCACGCCGAACTCGTGGTCGAACCTGTGCTTGAGCCGGCGTGCCGATCGATCAGGATCCTCAGGGAGGAGGATCATCGTGTCGGGCGCAGCGTTCGACCTGTCCACACCGGCGTTGGCGCAGATGAATCCGTGCTTCGTCTCGGCGATGATCAAATCCCCCCGGCGACGGACGATCGACGCGGCTTCTGATTCGACGAGTTTCCGCTTGAACTCCTCGGGGTCACCCTCAATGCTCACGACCTGTCCCTCGGCCTTGGAAACGATCTTGTGTGTGACGACGATCACGTCTCCGTTGGCGGGGCGATGGGGTCGCAGAGCATCCGACAGGATGGTGAGCAGATCGTCGCCCGGCGAAACAACGCCGATACCCTCGACGGGGATTATCTCAAGGCTCACAGCCCGAGCACATCCTGGCCGAATCTCCTGGCCGCTTCGGGGTCGGCAATCCTGGTGTCGGCGGCACGGATCGAGACCGCCCCAGCAAGCGATCGGACATCATCGGCGTCGGAGACGTCGACGATCAGGTGATCGATGAGACCCTCATAAGCAGCGAGGATCCCGGCGTTGCCGGCGGGAAGGCCGAGGGAGGCCATGACCCTGTCTGCCGGTCCCTTCAACGCCTTGCCACCGAAGAGCGGGCTCACGGCAGTCACGTTGGGGTGCGACGCGACTGCCTGACGAACACCGGAGATTGACAGGATCGGCCATATCGACAGCGGTGGATTGGACGGGGCGATCAGCACGACATCGGCAGCGGCAATTGCATCGATCACCCCCGGGCCGGGCCGGGGCGAGCCTGAAAACGTCACGGCGGATACCGTGTCTCGTGTCTGCCTGATGACGAAGTACTCCTGAAACCCGAGAACCTCGCCCTTGTCCGTCTCGATCATCGTGCGCTGGGTGTCGTCGGTCGCCGGGAGGATCGTCGCCTCGATCCGGAGGCGCTTTGCGATGGTCGATGTGAAAGTGCTGAGCGCCACGCCGCTTCGCAACGCCTCGGTGCGGAGCAGGTTCATGGCCAGGTCGAGATCGCCCAGCCTGAAGGTGTTGTCACCGCCCAGTGCACCGATTTCGTCATTTGTAACGAACGAATCGCCTGCGCGGCCCCACCCATGCGGACCCTCCATCCCGGACATGGAGTAGACCACCGTGTCGATGTCGGGGGAGATATGGAGTCCGTGGATGTCCTCATCGTCTCCAACATTGACCACAATGATGAGATCAGCACCCTTTATCTGACCAAGGCCCCTGGCTAGACGGGCACCCCCCACACCCCCGGAGAGCTCAGCGACTTTCAAAATGGTTTCTCAATATTGCTCAGGCCGCCGGTCCGGTTAAGAATGACGAACCGCATGACCGAAGTCCAAGTCTCCGCTGACCCGGAAACGGTGTCCTCGACCGATGTGCCCCTGCCAAAGGTGCGTGTTGTCATCACCCCGGTTGAGGGTGCCGACCTGAATGCGGCGCTCGCTTCCATCAGGCGGCAAGCATATGACGGTCAGTTTGATGTGACGGTCGTCACCGCGGATGAGTCGGGCCTCGGTGAGGGGGAGAGCCGCGCGGCCTCACTCGACTTGGCGGTGGCGGAGACGGATTCCACATTCGACTATCTCTGGATACTCCATGCGGACGCACGTCCCCGCCCCGATGCGCTTGCCTCCCTGGTCCGAGAGGTTGAACGCCACGACGCCGGTTTGGGTGCATCGAAACTACTGAGGGCGGGAACGAGCGACGTGCTCGAGGCGATTGGTAGCGCCACCGACGTCTTCGGTGAGCCGTACACCGGGCTTGACGACCAGGAGATTGATCTCCAGCAATACGACGTGGTGAGGGAGGTTGCCTACGTGACATCGGTGTCGATGTTGGTACGGCGCGACCTGGCACGAGGCCTGGGCGGTCTCGACAAGCTGATGCCCCCCGACGCCGCCGGCCTTGACTTCTCCCAAAGGGCGCGTATCGCGGGGGCGAGGGTGGTCATCGTGCCGTCGTCGGAGGTGTACCACCAGGGTCGCTGTCACGCCGCGGAGGGGTGGCGGGAAAGGGCCGGCCGGCTCCGGGCAATGCTCATCGCATATCGAGGTCTGACCCTTGCCTGGGTGGTGCCGATGTCTCTGCTGGTGGGTCTGCTCGATTCGATCCTCAATCTCCTCCTGTTGCGGTGGAAGCATCTGGCCAGCTACCTGGGAACCTGGGCGTGGAACATCTTCCACATCCCGTCGACGTTTACCGCGCGACGGAGGGCTTCGTCGATCAGAAGCACCGGGGATGAAGAGTTGTTCCGTTATCAAACCTCGGGGTCCGTCCGATTGAGATCGGTCGGAGGCGAGCTGACCGCCAGGGTGCTTTTGATGTTCGACGAGGACCAGGCGATCACGAGGGGAGCAAAGCGGATGTGGTCCGGCCCGGGGGTCTTGGGAGCTGTGGCGGCGGTGACCCTCGTACTCCTCACCGCTCGGGGATTGATCTTCGGAGGCATTCCCAACGCAGGGCTCAACTTCGCATTCGAACCTCCATCTGTGGCCCTGGAACGGTTCCTCGGAGGATGGAACGAGACAGGTCTGGGGTCGCCGGTCCCGGTACATCCCTCTGTTGGCTTCGCCGGCCTGGCCAGCCTCATTTGGTTCGGTGCCGAGGGGGCGGCACGCACGCTGCTCACGATCGGCTTCGGCATCCTCGCAGTGGCGGGAATGGGCCGCCTCCTCGGGCGTCTTGGATTGCGCGGTCCTGGTCGCTACATCGCCGGCATTGTGGCAATCGCCGGCCCGGGAACAGCTGTGCTCACCGGCGCCGGCTCATGGACCGCCCTGGCGGCGGCTGCGGTTCTCCCGTGGACGCTTCGATCCGTATTTGTCCACCCGGCAGAGGAGGCCCGCGGTCCGTGGGCGGCTCTTGGGTGGGCGGTGGTTCTCGGATGGATTCTGGCGGCGATCTCCCCGGCTCTCATCATCGTGCCGGTCCTGGCGGCGCTTGCCTGGTGGGCACAGGAAGGGAGGCGGGCGCGGATTCTGCAGACCATCGGTGTCCTCGTCGGCGGCGTCGTCGCCCTCAATTTCGTATCAGGAGATCCGGGCTGGCTTCTCGACGCTTCCCGACGGCTGGGTATGACAACCGACGTGTTCTGGCCTGGCCTGATCTTGCTGGCCGCATTGCCTCTATTCCTCGACGAGGGCCGCCACCGGCGTGTGTCCGGTCTCGGTGCTCTGCTCGGGCTCGGCGGGATTGTCGTCGCGAACCTGGGCATGGCAGGTCCCGGGTTCGAAGAAGCGGCTCTGGTCACCGCGTCCGTGGGTGCCGCAATTGTTGTTGGGGTGGCCCTCGATCGGGTCCGCCTCGAAGTGATGCCCATGGTCGCCACGTTGTCGGCCCTTGCAATACTGGTGTTGTCGATCGGGTCGATCGCCGGCGGGGAACTTGGTCTTCCGAACGGAGACCGCAACGACGATCTCTCCTTTGCTTCGACCCTCGTCGATGATGGGCAGGCACGTCGAATCCTGTACGCCTCTTCGGACCGGACCCTGGTGCCGGGCGAATCACGGAAGGGGCCGGGCTTTTGGTATCGGGTGCTCGATGGGACAGGCACCACCATCGATGAGATCTGGCTCCCACCGGAGAGAACCGGCGACCGTAAACTCTCGTCCATCATCGACAGAATCGCCACCGGCGGAGTCCTCCGCCCTGGTGCCAGCCTGGCGGAGTTCGGAATCGGGTGGATCGTCGTGGACGGACCCGAATCCTCCCTCGACAGGGCACTGATGAGTCAGCTCGATGTCGTACCTCTCCCGTTTGACACGGTTGCGAGGGTGTATGAGAACCCCTTGGCAGTCCCGATTGCCCGGTCGGATGGCGGAGAGGTGTGGGTCCGCGACGGGCTGGGATGGAGTGGAAAAACCGGGACGGGACAGGTGGCATTGGCCTTCAACTACACCTCAGGTTGGGAGCCTGACGGGGCACGGGTCGACTGGTACACGACGGTCGCCTCCGAGACCGGCACTGCTTCCTACTCGGGCCATGTCGTCAACAAGTGGCTGGGATATGGTTCGATAGCGGTACTGGTTGGAGGGCTCGTCCTGATGGGACTCGGGAGGAGGCGGGCCCGATGAAGTGGGTAACAGCGGTACTTGTCCTCGCCCTCGGGGCGGCGGCAGCACTCTTGCCAGAAGCTGAAGCGCCGGCACCCAGACCGGAGCCGGGGATCGCATCCCCGCCGGTTGCGGTCTGTCCTACTGAGGAGGGAGCAACGAGGAGCAGCTCTCTCGATGTCATGTCCACAATTGCGGGAGTGGGCCAGGTGACGATCTTCTCCGGGGGCGGGTCGGCTGGCTCGGGGAGTTTCGACACCGGAGCATCAGGCTCGGCATCGGTTCCCGTGGGTGAGATCGCCGCAGTTGGGAGCGCTGCTGCCCTGGTGGAGTTCCCTACTGCGGAATCGGCGACCGCCTCGGTGACCACCGGCCCCACGGTCCTGTCCGCTGAAACCTGTTCCCGAATTCCCGATAGTCAGGTGATCGTGGGCGGGGGGAGCACCGTAAATGACATCCCGCTCCGTCTCCAGCTGATGAACCCTTATTCAGCCACGGCAGTTGCAGACATCACAGCCTTTTCTGAATCGGGCCGGGAATCCAGCGAGGCGCTCCGATCGATAATCGTCCCGGCGCGTTCTTCGGTGGTGGTCGACATCGGTTCAATCCTGTCGGGACGGGAGACACTCAATCTCATCGTCGAGGCTACCCGTGGAAGCATTGTCACCTCAGCGACCACCGAGGTGGGCGGGGACCAGGCCGTATGGCGGGCCGTCGCCCCCGAACAGACCTGGTACGTCCCATTTCCGGTGTTCAGCGGATCGCGCGAAGTGGTGATTGCGTCGTCGACTCCGAACGACGTCGCGTATCAGATCGATGTCTTCGGCCCGGGCGGCCTGGAGGAGGCGGCAATTGAGGGAACGATTTCGGGCGGTGGCCAGGAAGTCATCAACGTTTCCGAGATCAGCCAGGCGGCATTGGCCGTCCGGGTCGTCACCACTGCTCCAGTGGGGGTGTTCGCCAGGTTGACCGGCGAGGGAGGGCTGGGTATCGCCGCTGCCTCGCCGCAACCGACAAATGACTGGCTGCTTCCCGGAGCTGGATCCGGTGCCGACACGGCGGGACGCCTGGCTGTGGTCAACGTTGGCGTTGAGGTCACCGACGTGACGGTCACTGAGGTGAGAGAGAGTTCCCGGTCCAGGATCTTCCAGGTGCAACCCGGCCAGATCCTCGAGGTCGAGTTGGACGCCGTGGACTCCAACGGCGTTTCCATCGCCTCCGACGGTCAGGTGGTTCCGTTCTGGATCGCCCGGCGTGGTGCGGCGGTCGCGGTGAGCGGCGGCTTCCCGTTGCTCACCAATGAGTGATCTATCGCTAAGACTGGTTGTCGTCGGTGGACTTATCGCCGTTGTGTTCCTGGTTGTCCTCTACTTGAGACGCCGGGATCTTGCGGAGTCGATTCGAATGGGCAACGTCGGGTTCGACCCCGGGATCTACCTCTTCACATCCGCCACATGCGCCACCTGCGAAAAGGCCCGCCAACAACTCGAGCGCCGGTTAGGACAGGCGGGGTTTGTGGAGTACACATGGGAGCAGCACCCCGAGACCTTCACGACTCTGGGCATCGACAGGGTGCCTTGCACCCTGGTTATCGACGAGGGGGGAGGCGGGGTGCTCTGGAGGGGTCAGCCCGACCGGATGATATCCTGCGTTGATCCTTGAATGACCACCCGGTAACTCCTACCGTTCAGCCCATGCTTGTGAGCTGTACCCGCTGCGGATCTCCCGCTTCCACCCATATGACTTTCTCGTACACCGATGCCGCGGTATGGCTTGATGAGATAATCGGGCCGACCGAGCCCTACGGGTACTCCCTTTGCGCCAACCACGCTGACCGCATGGCGCCCCCGCAGGGATGGACCTTGACCGATCGTCGCACAACAAGAAGGTTGTTCGCCCCGTTGTCAGTCGCCTGATGGCTCTTGACCGTGATCTTCTCGATGCGGTCAGAGACCTCGACGATCATGAGCTGCGTCGCCTGCATATCCTCACCAGAGCCCAGCTCGACCGCTCAGGCGCCATCGACCCCGAGGGCGAACCGGAGGTCCATTTGCGACAGCAGGAGGTTCGATGCGGGAAAATGGGCTGCACCAAATGCCCTCATGGCCCTTATTGGTATGCATACTGGACCGAGAACGGAAAGAGGAAGAGCAGGTACATCGGTCGTCTCCTCGACGACGAAACGTTGCTGTAGAGCCCATTCGGCTTTAAAGTATGAATAGCGGAAACGGATGGAGCCATGGACTGCCCCCAGTGCTCAACACCAGATGTAATCGAAATTGTACAGACGCTGCCCGACGGGCAGGAAGTCAGGTTCTACTCCTGTCACCACTGTGAAGAGAAGTGGTGGTCCCAAGGGGGCCGCGAGCTTGACCTGAGCCAGATTCTGGAGATGGTCCGCGACCAGAAGGCGTGAGTCTTCCCCACCGGCAGCGGCTGGTCAGCGGTTGGCCAGCCGTTCTGATAATCGCTTCGGTCTCCCTCATCGTTCTGGTGGTCCTCAACCCGTGGCTCATCCTCTCGTCGACGACACCAACGGGCGGGGACATGGGCGCCCATGTCCTGGGGCCTGCCTTCCTTCGCGACACCCTCCTGCCCGAGGGGAGAATCCTCGGCTGGTCTGACGACTGGTTCGCCGGATTCCCGGCTTTCTACTTTTATTTCCCCCTCCCGTCGCTGACGATTGTGCTCCTCGACGTGATCCTTCCTTACGGGGTGGCGTTCAAGCTCGTCACGGTGATGGGCCTGGTGGGCCTGCCGGTCGCGGCGTACTTCCATGCCCGAGCGATCCGACTGTCGCGGCCCATTGCTGTCGTTGCCTCCACGTCGGGAGCGGTTTTCGCCTTCATGGAGAGCTTCAACATCTATGGCGGGAATATTGCATCGTCGCTGGCAGGCGAGTTCTCGTACTCGTGGTCATTTGCTCTCTCTCTGGTGTATCTCGGTCTCCTCATCAAAGGGGTGCGGGACGACCGCCGCTTTTTGAAGTGGGCCGCCCTTGCTCTCGCCCTGACGGCTCTCTCCCACATCCTGACAACGATCGTTGTCGTGTTTGCGTCCCTCTTCGTGATCGGTTGGAAGAAGGGCCTTATCCGCACGCTGCTCGTCTGGTGCTGGGGCTTCGCCGTTGCCGGGTTCTGGGCACTTCCGCTCCTCGCCCGAATTGGGCTGACCTCCGACATGGCGTGGACACCACTGAGCCGTCTCGAAGAGTTGTTCCCCGTCGAGATCTGGCTGCTGCTCCCGCTCGCCATCGTCGGCGCATCCTCGGCTTTGCGTCGGTCGCGCAGTGCCGCGCCTCTGATCGCGGCGACCCTGCTCCCCGTCATCTATTACCCGTTGCCCAACGTGCTTCCAGAGCTCCTCCCCGATCTTTTCGCCGGGGAGCGGTGGAAGCTGTGGAACGGGAGGCTGCTTCCCTACTGGTACTTCGGTGTCGTCTTCTTCGCCACTGTTGCCGTCGGCATCGCAGTGGTATGGGCCAGCAGACGGCTTCCCTCCCGGATCCACATGCACTGGGTGAGGGCACTGGTCGTCACAATCGCGGCTGCCGGAGCCGGGCTGGCCGCTGACGCAAGCGACTTCCCCGAGTACGCATGGCTTCTCTTTGTCGTCGGCGGCATGTTGTTCGTCGGGGCCTCCTTTTGGTGGGGTGAATCGGTCGGTACCCGCCACTACCTGGTGATTCTGGCCAGTTCCATCCTTGCTCTTGGTGCGCTCACCGGCGTGACCTTCGTAGACGGTTGGGCGAAATGGAATTACCAAGGGTACGAGGCGAAAGAACCCTGGCCCGAGTACGAGCGTCTGATGGCCGACATCGAGGAGCTGCCTCCCGGGCGGATCCAATGGGAGGGCAACGGTGATTGGAACAAGTACGGGACGCCGATGTCACCGATGTTGATTCCGTACTGGACCGAGGACTCTCACGAATCGATGGAGGGTCTCTACTTCGAGTCGTCGCTGACGACACCGTTTCATTTCATCAACTCGTCTGAGATGTCATTGAATGCATCCAATCCGATTCCGGGGCTCGCTTACAACAACTTCCAGCTGGAACGCGGGCTGAAGCACCTCTCGATCTACGGAGTGTCCTACTACGTGAACATCACGCCGGAGGCAGGGGAGGAAGCCGACTCGATCGACTCGATGACGAGGGTGGCGACATCCGGTCCGTTCGGGATCTTCACCCTTCCGGAAACCCAGCTGGTCGAAGCGGCGACCCTGGTCCCATCGGTATACGAAGTCCCTGAACGGGGGCTGCTCGGTGCCCTCATCGGCTCCGAGACGGTTCTGGGCGACGACGGGGAGTTACTGGCGAGCTTCCACGACATGGCCCTCGAGTGGTACGACGACGTCGATAACCTCGACCGCTGGATCGTGAGTGATGGGCCTGCGTCGTGGAAGAGAATCCAGAGTCTCGACGAGCGAGACGCTGTGCCCACGAATGCACCCGAAGATGCGGTCTCAGACGTCGTCGTCGACGACCACGTCATCTCATTCCGCACAGAGGCTGTGGGAATCCCTCACCTTGTGAAAGTCTCGTACTTTCCGAACTGGGAGGCGAAGGGGGCAGAAGGCCCGTACCGGGCAACACCTTCCCTCATGGTCGTGATCCCCACCGAAGAACAGGTGATCATAGAGTTCAACGACACCTGGGCAGAGACCATCGGCAAGGTCCTGACCGGGATCGGAGTCCTCGCCCTCCTCGTGGTTACGACGGCCGTTGTTGGCCGCCGACCCTCGGAGCGGGATCCCTCAGCAGCTTCCTGATCCTGAAGAGCCCGACGATTGTCCGCGGCACCCGCTTGATCAAGGATGACCGCGCTGTCCGCAGCTCCTCGACGACCACCGGTACCTCGGTTATGCGATAGCCCGAGCGCTCGGCCCTTATCACCAACTCGGTGTCGTATAGGTCCTTGCGGCTGACAACCAATGGGCCGAGATCTTCGACCAGCGCCCGGCGGAAAGCCTTCATCCCATGAGTGTCGGAAACCTTCGACCCCAGAATCGTCCTCAGAAGCAGGTTGAAAACCAGGGTGGCAACACGTCGGATCAGAGGTCGCCGGTCTTCAGAGGCGGGGTCGCGCTTGGACCCGATAACGATGTCGAGCGAGCCCGAGGCGAGCACCTTGCGGAGAAACTCGGCGGAGAAGTAGTCGATATCGAAGTTGACCACCCAGTCGCCCGCTGCTTCGGAGAATCCGCGGTGCATCGCCTCCCCGTAGTCGGCGACACCAAGAGTGAGCACTTTGACCGGTGAGTGGCCGGCAACTTCGACAGCAGTGGCCGCAGACCCATCGGTCGATCCGTTCTCCACAATGAGGATTTCGTAGCTCTCACCGACCGAGTCCATCGCCGAGATGAGTGCCGGAAGAGCCCGGGGCAGGAATGCAGCCTCGTTGTAGACAGGCACGACGACGGAGAGCTTGGGGGCCATACAGCTGGCGGATTGTAGAAGCGCACCGTGGTCTAGTGGTCTGTCGTTGAAATAGGGCGAGGGAGACACCGCCATTATTTCTGCGACGGGCCACCAGGAGACGCCCCGGATTCTCATTCGAAGGAAGCGGGCGGGTCGGCACACTCCCGACGGGCCCTACAATCACCCGCAATGAATCCCGATGAGGTCTTCAAGGCGTATGACATCAGGGGCAGGACCGATACGGGAGACATCGACAGCGAGCTGTACTACCGGATCGGCGCGGTCCTTGTCCGGACTCTCGACACGGATCGATTCGCCGTCGGGCGCGACTGCCGGGCGTCTTCGGAAGAGCTGGCACTCTCTCTGAGCGACGGACTGATCGAAGCTGGCGCCCAGGTCGTCGACCTCGGTGAGATCCCGACCGACGTTCTCTACTACTACTCCGGGGCGCATTCCATGGCGGGAGCGGTGGTCACGGCATCGCACAATCCGGCCGAGTACAACGGTCTCAAGATCTGCCGCGCGGGCGCCGTCCCCGTCGGTGAGGACTCGGGTCTTGCCGAGATCAAGGAATCAGTGAAGGACTTTTCCGCTCCCGTCAGTGAGAAAGAGGGCAGTGTCGTCCGGTTCGACCCGTTGCCCGGCTACCTGGAGCACATCTTCGGCGTCGTCGAGCCTGATTCGATTGGACCGCTGCGGGTCGCGGTGGACGGTGGCAACGGCATGGCCGGGGTGGTTCTCGATCAGGTCTTTGACCGGCTGGCAGCCAATCTGACCGGGTTGTACCTCGAGCCGGACGGGACGTTTCCCAATCATCCCGCCGACCCGCTCCAGGAGGAGAACCTGGCAGATCTGATCGCGGAGATCCGGTCCGGCGACTATGACATCGGCGTCGCCTTCGACGGAGACGCAGACCGGGCGTTCTTCATCGACGATCGGGGCAAATCGGTGCCGGGGAGCACCATCACGTCTCTGGTCGCCCGTTACATGCTCGCCAAGACCCCGGGCGCGTCGATAGTGCACAACCTGATCACCAGCAGATCTGTGCCTGAGATCGTCACCGAACTGGGGGGCACGCCGATTCGGACCCGGGTTGGCCACTCCTTCATCAAGAAGGTAATGGCAGACACCGGTGCCGTCTTCGGCGGTGAGCACAGCGGTCACTACTACTTCGCCGACAACTATCGGGCGGATTCGGGGATGCTCGCCATGCTGGTGATGCTCAGTGTCCTCACCGCATCGGGTCAGAAGATGTCGGAGTTGCGCTCGGAGGTCGAGAGGTACAGCGCCTCGGGCGAGATCAACTTCCGGGTGGAGGATCAACATGCGGCAGTAGATCGCATCGAGGAAGCCTTCCCCGATGCGAGCATCGATCGGCTCGACGGTCTGTCCGTGGACGCAGGCGACTTCTGGTTCAACGTCAGAGCCTCCAACACCGAGCCCCTGCTCAGATTGAATGTCGAAGCCGGCGATGATGGTGAGGTCGATTCGGCAGTTTCGAGAATACGAGCGATCATCGGTCCCGAATCATGAGCCTCATCGACCCGAGACTTGCCGAAATACTCGTCTGCCCTGTGGACCATGGCGAGCTTGCCGAAAACGAGCCCAACTCAACTTTGGATTGTCAGAGCTGTGGGCGGGAGTACCCGGTGGAGAACGGCATACCCGTGATGCTGGTGACCGAGAACGAAGAGAAAACAGATGACTGACATGCTGACAATGATCAAGTCGATGGGGCTTCGATGGGCCGCAGATTTGGACATGCCCGAAGTCGAACCCCACGACGACATTGTCATCGCGGGCATGGGCGGTTCGTCAGGCTTCTCCCGTTGGGACTATCGAAAACCTGAAAAACTCCTAGTCGAGGATGAAGAATGAATTACGACATAGCTGATCCGTCGCGTGCCGAGGCGGGCGCCCGGAGAATTGCATGGGCCGGCCGACGGATGCCGGTCCTGGCCACGATCAGAGAGCGGTTCAAAGAGGAGAAACCCCTGGAGGGATGCGTCGTCGCCGCATGTCTTCATGTCACTGCCGAAACTGCAAATCTGATGCTGGCTCTGCGCGACGGTGGAGCCGAGCCCATCCTCTGCGCTTCCAACCCCCTATCCACCCAGGATGATGTGGCTGCCGCTCTTGTGGCCGACGGGATCTCGGTGTTTGCCATCAAGGGGATCGATTCGGACGGGTATTACAAGCACATCAATGCTGCACTCGACCATGCTCCAGCAATCACAATGGATGATGGGGCCGACCTGGCGACTCTGCTCCACACCGAGCGGCGCGACCTCGAAGTGATCGGCTCGACCGAGGAGACCACCACAGGCGTGATCAGGTTGCGTGCAATGGCAGCGGACGGGACTCTGCGGGTCCCGGTGGTAGCTGTCAATGACTCGGCGACCAAGCACCTCTTTGACAATCACTACGGAACAGGCCAGTCGGTCCTCGACGGGTTGATGCGCGCCTCCAACCTGCTCATTGCCGGCCTCAACTTCGTAGTCGTCGGCTACGGAGACTGTGGTCGTGGCGTCGCTTCCCGGGCCGACGGATTGGGAGCGAGCGTGATCGTGGTTGAAGTCGACCCGGTCCGGGCGCTGGCTGCTGCCATGGACGGGTTCCGGGTGATGACTGCTCTCGACGCCTCCAAGGTGGGCGATGTCTTCGTCACCGTCACCGGCAACAAGCACGTCCTGCGCAGCGAGCATTTCGAGGTGATGAAAGACGGAGCCCTTCTTTCCAACGCCGGGCACTTCGACATCGAGATCGACCTGGCGTCGCTCGGCGGGATGGCGGCGGAGAAGCGCAACGTTAGGGAGAACCTCGACGAATACGAGATGCCTGACGGACGCAGGATCCTCGTGGCTGCCGAGGGGCGATTGGTGAATCTCGGAGCCGCTGAGGGTCACCCGGCCGACGTGATGGACATGTCCTTCTCCAACCAGGCGTTGGCGGCGGAGTTCCTGATGAAGAACGCAGACTCCCTCGAAGTCAAGATCCACACCCTTCCCTCGGAGATCGACGAACATGTTGCCGGGATCAAGCTGGAGAGTCTCGGGGGAGGGTTGGAGACCCTAACCAACGAACAGCGCGACTACCTGAGCGGCTGGCAAGAGGGGACCTGATAGGTAACTCTCCCACCGGAGTCGGGAGGGTGGGGGGTTCCTACCAACGCTGATCGTCACGCGTCCGTACTGACGCGTCCGCCCTCAACTTGATGCTCTCGTCCCCCCTTACCTGTGCTGATCGGGGAGGTTGTTTACGCGGTTGATGGGTGGTTGGTTGTTGATGGCGGTGTGGGGTCGGTGGTGGTTGTAGTAGTGAAGGTAGTCAGTGAGGGCTTGGCGTCGTTGGGTTTCGGACCGGTAGGCGGTGGCGTATAACCATTCGTCTTTGAGGGTTCTGAAGAACCGTTCGACTTTGCCGTTGGTTTGGGGCCGGTATTTGCGGGTTTTGATGTGTTCGATGGGTCCTAGGGCTTGGGTGAAGGTTTTCGAGTTGACGTATTCGAGGGCGTTGTCGGTCATGACCTGGCGGATGGTGATCCCTCGGGTTGAGAACCATTCGGTGGCTCTGGTGATGAACCCTGCGGTGTGGTCACCGGTTTTGCCGTCTAATACTTCGACGTAGGCGAGTCGGGAGTGGTCGTCGACAGCAGCATGGAACCAGACATGACCCAGATGTTGTTTCTGGCGGGCGTGGGTGCGGTATCCCTCCACTCCCCGGACGTACCACCCGCCCCCATCAGGGATTCTCCCAGCTCGTTTGGTGTCGACATGGATCAGGTCGCCACACTCGTCCCGTTCGTATCTCGCCTGGTATTGGGCGGGGGTCACTGGTTTACGGTTAACGCCGGCGTCTCGGAGGACACGCCACACCGTCGATGATGACGCTCCCACCGAACCGCTGATCCTTACCGGTGAAATCCCCCAGGTCGCTCTCAACCGGAGGATGTCGGCTTCGATAACGGTGTTGACCCGGTTCGGACTGTGGTGGGGGCGAGACGACCTGTCCATGAACCAGTCGGTGCTGCCTGACCGGGCCCGTCTCAACCACCGGTAAACGGTCGTCCTCGAAACCCGGAACTGTTTCGCCGCCTCCGAAGGCGACAAACCACTCTCGATAGTCACAGCCAATTCGCGTCTCAGAACAGGGGTCAAACGGGCATTAGCGTGCATCAGTGGGTCTCCTGACGGATAGTGGGGTTGTTCAACCACCATCCCAACGGAGACCCACCAATTTGTAAACAACGTCCCCGAACAGAACACCTACCTCCGCCCGCCTTTCGGCGGGCGCAGGGCCGACCTTTCTCCCGCAAGCGGGAGGACAGGTGCTCGTTAGGAGGGTCTAAGGGTCGGGAAGAGGATTACCTCTCTGATGTGGGGCTGGTTGGTGAGCAACATCACCAGTCGGTCGACCCCGATGCCGAGGCCGCCGGTTGGCGGCAAAC
>DATKCM010000175.1:0-17148 GCA_035513195.1 Acidimicrobiia bacterium
AGCGGAGAATTGCGAAATCCTCGCCGTCTATGGTCTCTTGGGTGCCTATGACCTGATGTCGGTGGTCGAATGTCCCGACAACCGAGCAGCGATGAAGATCGCGGCGAAGATCGGCAATCTGATCGGCGCCAAGACCGAGACTATGCCCGCGCTAGATCGGGATGACTTCCTTCAGTTGTTGACCGAGCTGTAGGTCATCCGTCGCTTGCAATGCATTCCTACGCCCCGTCGTCTACCAGGATGTCCCCACCCATCGGCTGCCCCCGAACTCAACGAAAACCCGACCGGCATCTGGCGCAAGATTAGGGGTGAACTAACAACCGCAGCCTGTTGAGCCCGCGGACTTGCCCGTCGGCGAGTTCTTAGGTATTAGGGGCTTCCCGGATGTGTCCCACATCGTGCGTCCAGAGTCCATGGCGTCAAAGGTTTTGCTGTTCGGTTGGCGTCTCCCCATAACTGCACCCTTCACGGCGTTCGCCGGTTAGACCCTCGTTTGACACCATGCCCGATAGATCCCACACGACTAACAACCACAGGCCTCCCGGCTTGAACACGACCTAGTGCATTACCGCACAAATTACACGCGCGTGTAGTTTAATGAGGCCACTTCCCCGAGTTGAGGTGGTCGATGATGTGGAGCGTGGCGGTGTTGGAGATCACGGATGAGGAGCGAGCCGAGCTGGAGCGGCGGGTGCGTGCGCATACCAGTACCCAGCGGGCGGTGAAACGAGCCCGGGTCGTGTTGTTGGCGGCCGAGGGGGTTGCTAACCGTCGGATCGGCGAGATGGTGGGGATGGACCAACACTATGTGGGGGTGTGGCGACGTCGGTTCGAGACGGATCGGCTCCCGGGGTTGGAGGATCGTCCCCGGTCGGGACGGCCCAGGGTGTATGGCCATGATGAGCGGGTGAGGATCGTGGCCAAGGCCACCTCGGAGCGTCCGGAGACCGAGTCGCATTGGTCGCATCGTCTACTGGCGGAGGATTTGGCCGACGATATGGGGATCTCCGAATCGCAGGTGGGTCGGATTCTCGCTGAGCTGGATATCAAACCGCATCGGGTGCGGTCGTGGCTGTCTCGTCCCGACGACCCCGATTTCTGGGAGCGGGCAGCGGATGTGTGCGGCCTGTATCTGTCGCCTCCCCAGAACGCTTTGGTGTTGTCGGTGGACGAGAAGACGGCGGTTCCGGCCCGGTCCCGCAAGCATCCCACCCGTCCGGCCGAGCCGGGACGGCCGGAGCGTCAAGAGTTCGAATACCGCCGGCATGGCACCGCCAGTTTCATCACCGCTCTGAATGTGGTCTCAGGTGAGGTGCTGGCCCGAGACGTGGACCGCAACACCGCGGTCAACTTCATCTCCTTTCTCGAAGACATCGACCGTATGGTCGACCCCACCCTCGAGATCCATCTGGTCATGGACAACGGGGCAGCCCATGTGGCCAAGGCCACCAAGGCATGGCTGGCGGATCATCCCCGGTTCGTGGCTCACCACACCCCCAAACACGCCTCATGGCTCAACCAGGTGGAACTGTTCTTCTCCATCCTCACCCGACGATTGCTACGCCGCGGCGAGTTCAGCTCCCGAGACGACCTCATCGGGCGGGTGATGGACTTTATCCGAGAACACAACAGCAAAGCCAAACCATTCCGCTGGACCTACGACGGCAGCCCCCTCAAAGCAGCATGAACCACACGCGTATTACTTCTGCGCGGGAGCACTAGTGCCTTGTCACGTCTGAGGAGAACTGAGGAATGCCCGTCGAAGATCTACCGTTGAAAGGAGCCAACCGAAAGAAACTCGTGATGATCCCTGATTCACATATCGACCTTCTTGCATGGGAAACCAGATCGTTTGCGCACCTGGCGACGATTGGGCCTGACGGTGAGCCACAGACCAGCCCCGTGTGGTTCGAGTGGGACGGAACCCACATCAAGTTCAGCCTCACTACCAACCGTCAGAAGTACCGGAATCTGCAGAGCGACAAGCGCGCCGCATTTTCGGTGATCGATCCGGAGAACGCCTACCGCTATATAGAGATCCGGGGGGAGTTGGACGACATCGAGCCCGATCCCGAAATCGACTTCATCTCGCGGAAGGCGAAGAAGTACATCGACAAGGAACGGTACCCATGGCACCAGGAAGTCGACGAACGGGTGGTGATGAAGGTCAAGCCGACCAAGATCTCGGGGATGGGCTGATCCGTTCAGGCCTCATTGATCACCTGGCAGTGTTAACTAACCACAGGAGGTAGCCATGTTTGGCAGCAGGAAGTCAGAGATGCCGGCTGAGGAGACAGCTTTGCCCGGAAGGGACGCGAAAGTGCCCGTCCCGGAAGCGCATTTCGTCAATGGAAACCCGTTGCAGGGGCCTTATCCGGATGACACCGAAGTCGTTGTCTTCGGGATGGGCTGTTTCTGGGGGGCCGAAAGCAGGTTCTGGCAATTGCCCGGGGTTTACACGACCTCGGCCGGCTACGCCGGTGGGTACACCCCGAATCCGACCTACGAGGAAGTTTGCACCGGCAGGACCGGGCATACAGAGGTGGTGATGGTGGTCCACCGCCCGGCGGAGGCCTCCTTCGATGAATTGCTTCGTATCTTCTGGGAGACCCATGACCCGACCCAGGGGATGCAGCAGGGCAACGACATCGGTACCCAGTATCGGTCTGCGATCTACACGACGACCGACGAACAGCTCGACCAGGCCAAGCGTTCCAGGGACGTTTACCAGGAGGTAGTGTCGGCCGAGGGGTTCGGACCTATCACATCCGAGATCGCTCCTCTCGGTGACTACTACTTCGCCGAGGATTATCACCAGCAGTATCTGGCGAAGAATCCCCACGGGTACGACTGCCACGCCAATACCGGTCTCGCATATCCCGGAACGACAGACCACTAGTTAGTGGCGGCGGCGCGTCTGGCGACTGCTTCGACATCGAGTTCGGCCGAATAGTCCTCTTCGACGTCGGGGATCACCCCGTCGCCACCGAAGTCGTGGAGATCGGGTGTCACCCATCGGGCGATCGTCAATTTGAAGGCGCCGCCATTGGACAGTGAGAACTGCTGTTGGACCGTGTTCTTGCCGAACGAGCTCTCACCCGTGATCGTGGCCCGGCCCCGCTCCTGCAGGACCGCCGAGACAACCTCGGATGCCGAGGCGCTGCCCCTGTTGATGATGATCACCACCGGTATGTTCTCGGGCACGGCGATTTCGCCGGTGACAGGGAATGCCCTGTCGCTGTCCGGGTTCTGGGTAACGACCACATCGCCATCGGGAAGGAAAAGTGATGTGACCTCGATAGCGGTGTCGAGCAGCCCTCCCGGGTTATCCCTCATGTCGAAGACGAGTTCGGTGGCTCCGTTGCCGAGGAGTTCGGCGATGGCTTCCTCCAGCTGCTCGTCGGCATTGTCCGAGAAGATGTTGAGCCGCACATAGCCGATTTTGTCGAACTGCTCGCTGGTCACCACAGGGATTACCACCGCAGCGCGGGTGATGGTGACTTCGAATGCCGACCCATCTCGCTCGAAGATCAGGTCGACATCGGTACCAGCCGGCCCGCGGACCCGGGCTGTCACCTCGTCGAGTGTCCACCCTTCGATCGACTCTCCATTGACCCGCACGACGAAGTCTCCGCTCTCGATCCCTGCCGCCTCCGCAGGGCTCCCCTCGATAGTCGAGACGATGAACATCCGGCATGTCTCGGTGATGGTGGAGCATTGAGGATTCCCGTCCGCGATTTCTGAGTCCTCCGCGGTGACCAGGGCCCCGATACCCTCGATCTGACCCTCTTGTTCTTCCTGGATCAGGTCCACCGCCTCCCGGTCGAGGTAGATCGAGTTGGCGTCCAACCCCGCGGCCATGCCTCTGACAATCGTTTCGGCTCCCTCGACGCTGTCGTCCGCAGCCTCGGCAAGGGCGGTGCAAGCGGCATTGAACGACGGCGATGGGAGTGCGCAGGTAATCGGGCTGTCCGATGTCGTTCCGTCGAGATCGTTGACCGCAGCGGTGGCGAACTCGGCGAGGGTCACGTCGGACACCTCGTCGACATAGTTGCGCTCGATGATGTCGTAGGCCTCGCAGATGATCGAAACCTCGTCGGTGGCGTCGGCGCAGTTGACCATCTGGAGGGTCCTGCCGTTTGCGACAACAGATGTACTGGTGCTGGTGGCTTCCGCCGACGTGGTCGAGCCCGGACTGGTGGTCGTTGTCGACCCATCAGTGTCACATGCCGTGAGAGCTACGGCGAGCACCGTCAGGATGGCGAAGGTTCTTCTCATCAGGAATTCTCGATTGCGAATCTGGTCAGCTGTTCCGTGTCTAAGTCGGACGGAAAGTCGACGATCCTGTCAGGGATGAGGCCACTGTCGGCCACCGACTGTCCGGATGGGGTGGTCCAGTGGGCTATTGCTACGTGGAATTCTCCACCATTTCTCAACTCGAATGGTATCTGGAGAGCGTTCTTACCGTATGTCGGTTGACCGATGACGGTTGCCCCGCGCCTGTCCCGCAAGGCTCCGGCAAGGACCTCCGCCGCCGAAGCCGTTCCTTCATTCACCAGAACCACAAGGCGGGCCGCGGTGGCGGGGGCGCCGCCCGATGTTTCGTAGGAGGATGATCCGCCGGGGAACTCGTAGTTGAGGACCGTGCCACCGGGGATGAATTGGGAGGCGACGGAGACGACGGCGTCGACGAGACCTCCGGGATTGTCCCTGAGGTCGATGACGATCGTCTGGGGTGAGGCTGCGAGCAGGACACCTATTGATGAGTCGACGAGGAATGGAACCTCGAAGGAGAAGTCGGGTATGCGGAGATACCCGACGCTGTCGATCGGGACGTCGACGGTGGTGGTCGGGAGGTCCAGTTCTTGTCTTTCGACAGTGATTTGCAGGGCGACCTCACCGCGGTCGATCCCGAGTACGACGGTCCCGGTCTGATCTCCGCCGATCAACGTCGCCACATCGACCAGGCCCCTGTCGATCACCGACTCGCCGTCGATCGTGGTGATCACATCTCCGGCTTCGAGCCCGGCGTCGGCTCCCGGGTTGTCCTCGAGGACGAAAACGATACGCAGCGGGCAGACTACGGCAACCCTGGTGCATTTGGAGCCGGCGGCGTCCGTGGCGTCGAGGAGTATGCCCACGCCTCCGACGACACCATCTGCCCTGAACCCGCCGGCGAGCTCGGGTGGGATATACCAGGTGAACGGATCCAACCCGAGGTCGATCATGGAGGTGACCGCCGCTTCGACGGCATCCCTGACAGGCAGATGCTCACTGTTCACTCGTTCGATCAATGTGTGGCAAAGAGACATGAATGCCTCGTCAGGAATTGCACAAAAGAAGGTTCGTGGCGGTGCTTCGGTTTCGGAGGTCTCATATTCGGCAGCGGAGGTGGTGGCGATATTGGCGAGGCTCTCCAGGTCGATCGGGCGATTCACATACCACTCGTCGAGCAACTCGATCGTCTCACAGAGGGTTGAGAAAGTGACTGGCGGCGCCCCACAACCCTGAACCTCCATCGGTATCGGCGGGAGCGTCGTACTGGTTGTGGAGGGCACGGATGGCGGCACGGTTGGCGGCACGGTCGAAGTCGTGGATATTGTGCCCGTCGAGGTGCTGCACGCTGCAGCCGACAGGACAAGAAAGACAAGGAGCCGTCGCATTGAGGATCATTATGCGATTGCGGAGGGGTTAGCGTCCGCATTGTGAGAGTTCGCGTTCATCTGAATCGACCCGACGGCGTGTCGGTGGTGCGGGACATCGTGGAGGGCCGCTGGGCCGATTCAGACGGTATTGCTGACCAGACGGTGGGCGAGAGGTCCTTTGCGCTTCCCGGTCTCGTCGACTCTCACGCCCATTTTGCGGCACCGATCGGCAAAGACTGGAAAACCGACACATACGACAATGCTGTCGTCAGGGCTCGGCAGGCTGTGAACGCAGGCGTCCTCCTCGCCCTCGACAAAGGTTGGTCGAACCTCAACACGGTGAAGCTTCTCGAAAGCATCGATCCCGAGTTCCGCCCCGACATCGAGGCCGCGGGAATCATCAACGCAGTTGCCGGTGGCTACTGGCCCGATTTCGCCCGGGAGTTGACCCGGGAAACCTTCGTGGATGGAATCCGGAGATCGGTCGAGGAGGGGCGGGGTTGGGTCAAGTTGGTGGGCGACTGGCCACGGGGAGGCCAGGGGCCGGTGGTGAATTTCGACGAGGCTCAGATGCGCAGGGCTGTGGAAATAGCAGCTGACGCCGGTGCCAGGGTTGCCATCCACACCATGGCAAGGGAGGCGCCCGGAATGGCGGTCCGCGCCGGGGTCCATTCGATTGAGCACGGACTCTTCCTCGACTCCGCCGACATCGCTTCCCTCGGCGCCCGTGGCGGCATGTGGGTGCCGACGCTCATCAGGATGGAAGCGGTGATCGCTCAACTGGGGGAGGCCTCATCCGGCGGCAAGCTCCTGATCGAAGGTCTCGAGAATGTGCGTCGGCTCATGGTCGACGCGGTCGAGGCTGGGGTCCACCTCCTTGCCGGGACCGATGTCTCCGTGGGAGCTCATGATGTGGCGCTGGAGGCACTCAAGTTGGTCGAATACGGTCTTCCCGTCGAACTTGCGCTCAACGCGGTGTCGGTGAGTGGATATGAGGCCACGGGCCGCTCTGCGGGTTTTGACCTCGGCTCGCGTGCGAATGCGGTCCTCTTCGCTGGGAATCCACTCACCGAGATCTTGGTGCTTGCCCATCCCGAAACGGTCATCCGTGACGGCAAGGTGCTCCCTTGAAGCTGGTTCTTGGCTCGAGCTCACCCCGCCGACGGGAACTCCTCGAGGCACTGAATCTCAGTTTCGTGGTCGAGTCGCCGGATGTGGACGAGTCCCGTTTTCCTGATGAACCACCCGCCACCTACGTAGAGCGGATTGCCAGGGCGAAGGCCAATGCGGTGGCAAGGATCGACGTTGTAGCGATTGCTGCGGACACGACAGTTGTGCTCGAAGGGAGGGTGTTGGGCAAGCCGGCCCATCCAGAGGAGGCCAGGTCGATGCTCCGTCGTCTTCAGGGTGTCAAACATGAGGTGATCACTGGCCTGGCCGTGGCCACGGCCGGCGAAACCCACTCGCTGACCGACGCGACCGAGGTCGAGATGCTGCCCATGACTGATCACGAGATTGCGTCCTACGTGGCCGGAGGCGAGCCGATGGACAAGGCCGGCGCATACGCGCTGCAAGGCGAAGGGGGTATCTTCATCAAGAAAGTCTTCGGGTCACCATCGACAGTGGTCGGCCTCCCGGTTCATCAGCTGCCGCGCCTTCTCGGCCGGGTCGGGGTGGAACTATCCCAGTTCAGGTCTCGTTGACGTCTCGTGACTGCGACTAGCTTGGATTTGATGCGCCGATCGCTCCTCGTGACGAGTTTGTCCCTCGTTCTTTCCGCCTGCGGAAATGGAGACGGTGGGGACACCACTACCTCATCGGCGGAGACTTCGACCACTCCTGTCGAGACCTCGACGACGTCGCCCGAAACTACGACGACCGCCCCGGAGACGACAACGACAACCCAGGCCACCACCACGACCACCGAGCTGGCAGGCAATTGGGCGGATGAGCCTCTCGTGGTGTCGAGGTTTGGTGCCCTGGGCTGGTGGGATGGGGCCAACTGGATCCAGGTCGACGAGCTGACGTCGCTACCCGTATTGGGTGACGAGGACTATCAGGTGGTTCTCTTTGGATCGGATGACATCGTGACCGCCGGACCAGAAACTGTCCTGTGTGAGCCGTTGTTCAACCCTGGCGTCGAGCTGAGCGATCCGGATGCTCTTGGTTCGTGGCCGAACCCTGAGGGCGTCGCGATCTCCGCTCCTTGGGAACTGACACCTCATTCTGTCCAAGAAGAGACCGACAACGGGACGTACTCAGACCTGGCGCGCCCTCTTCTCGCTGCCCGCGGTCTCGAAGTCGAAACCCCGGTGATCAAGCAGGTGGTTCGTTTCGACATGGATGGAAACGGAGAGAACGAAGTGCTAGTCGTCGCTGAGGACATCGCCGATTCGGGTAGCCTTTTCGCACAGAAAGGCGATTACTCCCTGGTCTTCATGCGAATTGTGGTCGAGGGGGAGGTGCAGACGGCGATCCTCGGCGAGTCGATCGTCGACGAGGTACAGGAGGGCACAACCCCGTTCATACTGTCCCACTCGATTGCTGCGGTCGCCGACCTGAGCGGAGACGGCAAGATGGAGATGGTCATTCACGAGGTCTACTACGAGGGGTCAGGATGGGTAGTTTGGGAGTATGTCAACGATGATCTCGGTCCCGTGTTTCAGATCGGTAGCGGGTGTGGTGTCTGATGGATAACCCTTTCGCCGGTGTCGTCACTTTTGTCGGCCACAGTGGGATCGAGCTCACAGATGCGAGCCCCGACCATGCTCAGGGCAGGGTTGTCGTAGAAGAGATACACCAGCAGCCATATGGGTTGGTCCATGGCGGGGTCTATACGACATTGGTCGAGACGCTCGCATCGATGGGTGCGGCGCTCTGGGCGATGGCCAACGGAATGGCCGGGGCGGTAGGTCTGTCCAATACGACTGATTTCCTGAGGGCAACCCGTTCCGGTGTGTTGCTCGGTGAGGCCACACCCATCCATCGGGGCCGCAGCCAGCAAATCTGGGAAGTGGCGATCACCCGGGAGGGCGACGGCAAGCTGGTCGCTCACGGACAGGTGAGGCTGCAGAACATCCAGGACACGGAGTCGGTCGGGACGTAGCAGCGGTGGGTGGTGGCTACCTCGATCGAGAGCAGTGGCACCGTCAGTTGCTGCAGCGTGATCAGGACCTGAGCGTCGAGGATGCAGTCGAGGAGGCTGCGGGTCTCTACAGCACCGCCCCCACCAGCTATCTGTCCTGTGTCGCCAGGGTCCCCGGGTTCGTTGCCGACGATCTCGATCGGGCCCTCTACCGGGACCGAACTCTGTTGCGGATCGGGGCCCTCCGGGGATCGGGCTTCCTCATCCCTGTCGAACGGATCGATGCGGTGGCATCCGCAAGCGACAGGCGGGGGTGGCACGAAGGCGCGGTCGACAAGGCGGTCGGTCAGAAGAAGCGCCTGCAATGGACGAGCCAGGTCCTCGACATCCTCGATGGTGAGATCCTGCCGGCTAGGGAGATCCGGTCCCGGCTCGGCGTCTCAGGGGAGGAGTCGGAGCCGCTGCGGTTCCTACTGTCATCGTTGACCGACAGCAGGATGATCGTCGCGGCTTCGGGCGTCCGGAGCTGGCGGGACAACCAGCACGGATACGCAATCTGGGACCAGTGGCTTCCGGACCACCCTGTACGACGTATCGGCCCCGACGAGGCTCGGGCCGAGGTTGCCCGCTGGTATCTCCACGGGCACGGGCCTGCCACCTTAGAGGACTTCTCCTGGTGGAGTGGCCTCAACCAGACGAAGGCGCGTCACGCTCTCGACTCCGTGGCCGAGACGGAGGGCGACCTCTACGACATCGGCGGGCGCCACCATGCCGACCCACCCTCCGGGCTTCGCCTTCTTCCGATCTGGGACACCGCTCTAGTCACAGAGAAGACGAGACGAAGGATGGTCGACGAGCGGCTCTATCCGTACGTTTACGACGCGAGCGGGAATCTCACCTCGACAGTCGTCCTCGACGGCGAGGTGATTGGCATCTGGGACCGCGGCGGGGAGGCCGACCATTTCGAGATCAAGGTGTCCTTCTTCGCCGGGTCGGGGCCGCGGGAGCTGGTCGAAACGGAGGCAGACGTCATCGCCGCAGCCGTCGGCGCAGCGGATTCATCGGTTGAAGTCGTGGATGGCTTCGTCGACCTCACTCGGGCGAGCTGGAACCGGTTCATGTCCCCGTTGTCTGGTTGAACGGCGAGAGCGAAACACCGCCGTAACAGGACGGAACCAATTCGTAACACCCGGGCCACGGCCGCGAAACCGGGCACACCTACTTTCGTCCCTCATGACTAATCCGATCTATGACCGATGGAGGAAAAAGTGAGAAGGAGACTGCTCACAGGAGGCATACTGGCCTCATTGCTCGTCCTGGTGCTGGCGAGCCCTGCGATGGCCCAGGAAGAGCTGACACCGGCATCCCAGTTCGTGCTCGACAACCTTTGGGTGTTCATCGCAGGTGTCTTGGTGTTCTTCATGCAGGCCGGGTTCGCTCTCGTGGAAGCCGGGATGACGCGGCGGAAGAACGTTTCCAACATCATGATGAAGAACCTGATGGACATGTCAGCCGGAGTGCTGGCGTTTGCGATAGTCGGGTTCGGCATCGCCTTCGGGGGGGACAATCTGCTCGGCGGTTGGTTTGGTTTCGACCTGGGCATTGCGGGAGTGGAAGACACATCGGCCGACGGATTGCTGCCTTCGACGATCTTCTTCTTCCAGGCAGCCTTCGCGGCGACAGCGGCCACCATCGTCTCCGGCGCGATGGCCGAGCGGACCAAGTTCAAGTCCTATTTCGTCTACAGCTTCTTTCTCACTGCCCTCATCTACCCGGTCGTATTGCGCTGGACCTGGGGCGGCGGATGGCTCTCACAGCTCGAATTCCCCTTCTCCGACTTTGCGGGATCGACGATCGTCCACGCCACCGGTGGCTGGGCGGCGATGATGGGAGCGATCATCCTCGGGCCCAGGATCGGCAAGTACGCCAAAGACGGCACAACGCGCGCCATTCCGGGCCACTCCATCCCGTTTGTGGTCCTGGGAGCGATGATCCTCTTCATTGGCTGGTTCGGATTCAACCCCGGCTCCGAGTTGGCGGCTGACGAGTTCGTCATGCCGATCGCCCTGAAGACCCTTCTCGCTGCTTGCGCGGGTGCGGTGGTGGCGATGGCGACGAACTGGTTCTTCGATGGCAAGCCCGACGTTTCTATCGCGGCCAACGGACTTCTCGCCGGTTTGGTGGCCATAACCGCCCCGGTCGCGGCTGTGGAGACATGGGCAGCTGCCGTTATCGGCGCGGTCGGTGGTTTCATCGTGGTGTTCGCGGTGAAGTTCTTCGACAGGGTCAAGGTCGACGACCCGGTGGGCGCGATTTCGGTCCACGCGGTAGCCGGCACCTTCGGGACGTTGTCGATTGCCCTCTTCGCCAGATACGACGATGCGTTCCTGGGTAGGGAGAACGCCGGCCTGTTCTACGGTGGAGGTCTCGATCAACTCTGGACACAGCTGATCTTCGTTGTCGTCCACTTCGTTTTCGTGACCGTCACTGCAGGAGCGCTGTTCCTGGCTCTCAAGAAGACCATTGGCCTCCGGGTCAGTCGGGAAGAGGAGCTGGAAGGGCTCGATATCCACGAGCACGGTTCACCGGGCTACGGTATCGATCCGGGTTACTCAACCAACGGTTCGCCGGTCCCGGTACCGGAGCCCAGCTCCGTGACGGCGTAGTCCTGAGCGAAAGGAATCGAAGATGTTGCAGCTTGTAACCGCGGTAATAAAGCCGGCCCGGCTCGGACCGGTCAAAGAGACGCTCAAGCAATCCGGGGTGGCCGGAATGACAGTCACCGAAGCCAACGGTTTCGGCCAGCAGGGAGGGCACACCGAGACATACCGGGGAGCCGAATACGAAGTGGAGTTCATCCCGAAAGTGAAGATCGAGGTCCTCTGTGACGACGTCGACGCCGACCGAATCATGGATGTGATCGCCTCGGCGGGCCGCACCGGTGAGATCGGAGACGGCAAGATCTGGGTGACGGAGGTCTCGAAGGCCCTGCGGATCCGAACCGGAGAGATCGGGGCGGAGGCCGTATAGGCCGGGTGGTGTCAACCGACGAAACCTGCGGAGGCCGCTGACTTTCGTAATCTGTTGGGGTGAACCTTCAGATAGGAAATCTGTCGGTCACCCCACCGGTGGTTCTGGCACCAATGGCGGGGGTGACGAACGCGCCGTTCCGGCGTCTTTGTCGCGAGTTCGGCGCCGGGTTGTACGTCTCCGAGATGATCGGCGCCCGCGGGCTGGTCGAAGGCAACGAGAAGACCCTGGCCCTGGCCCGCTTCGACGATGACGAGACGCCACGCTCAATCCAGCTTTATGGCACCGATCCCGGTGCCCTGGGAGAGGCGGTGGACCATCTGGTCACCGAACAGGGCGTGGACCATATCGACATGAACTTCGGTTGCCCGATGGGGAAGGTCACCCGCCACGGCGGGGGAGCAGCGTTGCCATGGAAGAAGGACCTATTCCGTTCCATCGTCCGCGCCGCGGTGTCGAATGCCGGCGATGTGCCGGTCACGGTCAAGTTCCGCAAAGGAATCGACGAGGACCACCTGACCTACGTCGAATCAGGGACAGCAGCGGCGGAGGAGGGTGCTGCCGCCATTGCGCTCCATGCCCGCACCGCGCGCCAGCTCTATTCCGGTGACGCCGATTGGTCGGCAATCCGAACCTTGAAAGAGTCGGTTCCCGGACTGCCGGTGCTGGGTAACGGCGACATCTGGACGGCCAATGATGCGCGACGGATGATCGACGAGACCGGTTGCGACGGCGTGGTCGTGGGTAGGGGATGCCTGGGGCGGCCGTGGCTCTTCCGCGACCTGGCTGATGTCTTCGCCGGCCGGGAGGCGTCACATCCCCCGGACCTTGGCGAGGTGGCCAGCATCATGATCCGCCATGCCGGCCTGCTGGTCGACCACTTCGGGGAGCACATGGGAATCAGGCTGTTCCGTAAGCACCCGCCGTGGTACCTGAAAGGCTTCCCGGCCGGCCCCAGGATCCGCGACGGCCTCTCGAAGGTGTCGTCTGTCGACGAGGTGGTCCATCTGGTGGCCCAGCTCGACCCGACCGTGCCCTATCCCGAGGAGGCCAACCACATGGTCCGCGGCCACACCCATGGCCCACGCCCGGTCCGCCTCCCCCACAACTTCCTGGACACTCGCGATGGCGACGCCCTGGGCAGGGAAGCCGAAGAGGTAGTAAGCGGCGGTTAACGCGTTCCTAATGAATCAGCGATCACATGTGATCACTAGAGCGAATAGAACGGCATTTTCGTCGCCTCAGGATCGGAGGGCGCGAACCAGACTTTTCCTCGTGGTGTAGTAGCGGGCCAGCATCAAACCGCTTCCGGTGACACCCACGACCATGAAGGTGAGGATTCCCTGATCGGAGTGAAACCAACCGTAGTAGCCCCACAACATCGCCTCGATAAGGCCAATCCACCAGGTCAACGGGGATATCCCGGAGGGGATCGCCGTTCGGTAAGCCGTCCAGATCGATGGTGTGAGCACCACGCCGTACGAGATCCCAAGGAAGACACCGAGGACGCCCCAGCCACCAATGATTGCGATCGCTATCAGCAGCATGGCGGCGATAGTGCCCCTGATGTGGGCAACCGACAGGTCGCGACCGGTGCGATGCAGGGCCCACATGGTCACCCCGTATGCCAGAAAAGTAGCGAAAGGTGCGAAGATCGATGCCCAGAGCTGTTGTGCGATCAGATAGACGAACCATCCAACATTGATCACAAAACCGAGGGCGGGCCAGGTGGTGGAAACCCCATCCGAGTCACCGGTCCTCACCAGCTTGGCGATCTGGGGGAGGAGGAAACTGACTGTCGATATCGTGGCGAGGATGACGGCGATGTTGGCCAGGGTCTGGTTCATCTTCTCTTGAACCCCATCTGGAGCGATCCGGTTGCACCATCTGTGATTCCGGTCGCGGAGGTGATCAATAGTGATCGCTGATTCCTAAGGAACGCGAGATCAGCCACGTTCGGTGAGCCCTGCCGCGGCGGAGAGGATGAGGTGGGTCATGGCGTCGAGCGTGAGGCTGGTGGGGTCTGCTCCGGCATCGACTTCGACGAAGTCCATTGCTGACACCCTGCGATGGGCGGCGCAGTGCCGCACCCCTTCGGCAAGCTCACGTACGGTGAGGCCGCCGGGCCGGGCGCCGGGACACCCGGGGGCGTAGGCGGCATCGAGAACGTCGACATCGACATCGATGTAGATCACCTCGCAGTGACCGGACAGACGCTCCAGCGTGGTGGCGACCACGTTGCGCATGCCCTCATCTCGCAACTGTTCGACGGTGACTACGGCGATGCCGTGGTCGTCGCACCAGTGCCTATAGGTTGCCGAGTTGGCGAAGGAGTGGATCCCGATCTGGGTGACGTTGACCCCCGGGAGCCCGTCCTCCTCGATGAGCCCACGGATCGGGGTGCCGTTTGCCGGGCCGAGCTCCAGGGTCCGCACGTCGTGGTGGGCGTCGAACGTGATCACGCCGACCCTTTCGATTTCGTCGTGCTGCGCCTTCACGAGAG
The DNA here is from genome assembly GCA_035513195.1 of Acidimicrobiia bacterium. Classification (GTDB taxonomy): domain Bacteria; phylum Actinomycetota; class Acidimicrobiia; order Spongiisociales; family ZC4RG35; genus MA-ANB-1. The sequence continues at coordinate 14,264 of DATKCM010000175.1, forward strand.
GTCGAGTTATCGCATTGTCGCCACCGAGGAACACGGTGAGTGCAGCAGGTTCAAGGTCTCGCGCCCGCTTCTCGACAACCCCGGGCATCTCGTGCATATCCAGTTCACTCACGGGCCAATTGCCCTCGTCGTAAACCGTCACGTCTCCGAAGTCGATGTCCCATTCCCCGTGGAATGTGGAGAAGCGGCTGAATCGGTCCCGGACGGCTAGTGGGGTGAGGTCGGCCCGGCTCGGGGAGAGTGATGCCGACGACGACGGAACGCCGACGACCCGGATGTCGGGATTGTCGGCTTCCCGGGCGAGCCAGGCGTCGGCTCGAGGCCAGTACGGATCGTTGATCGCCATCAGTCGGTGTCCAGCATCGGGATGTCGACCCCTCGTTCGCGTGCGACCCGCTTTGCGATCTCGTACCCGGCGTCGGCGTGGCGCATTACGCCGGTCCCGGGATCGTTGGTCAGCACCCGCTCCACCCGGAACGCACCCTGTTCGGTCCCGTCGGCCACTACCTGGGCACCGGCGTGGATCGAATTACCGATGCCAACCCCGCCCCCGTGGTGTACCGCCACCCAGGCGGCACCGGACGAGACGTTGAGCATTGCGTTGAGGATTGGCCAGTCGGCGACGGCGTCGGATCCGTCCATCATCGCCTCGGTCTCCCGGTAAGGGGAAGCCACCGAGCCCGAGTCGAGGTGGTCCCGCCCGATCACAATCGGCGCCCTCACCTCCCCTGAGGCCACCAGCTCGTTGAACCTGATGCCGGCGAGGTGCCGTTCCCCGTAGGAGAGCCAGCAGATTCGCGCCGGCAATCCCTGGTAGTGCACCTTCTCTCCCGCCATCTTGATCCAACGGTGCAGGGGCTCTTTGTCCGGGAACAGGTCGAGCAGGGCCCGATCGGTGACGGCAATGTCAGCGGGGTCTCCACTGAGGGCGACCCATCGGAAAGGCCCTGATCCCTCGGAGAAGAGATCGCGGATGTAGGCGGGGACGAATCCCGGGTAGGCGAAGGCCTTGGCGAATCCGGCGGTCTGCGCCTCACCGCGCAGGTTGTTCCCGTAGTCGAACACCTCCGAGCCTGCATCCTGGAATCCGACCATGGCCTCGCATTGGGTCGCCATCGACTCCCGCGACGCCTTGATGTAGGTGTCGGGGTCGTCACTGCGGAGGTCGACTGCCTCATGGAGGGTGTACCCCTGCGGTATGTACCCGTACAGAGGGTCGTGGGCGGAGGTCTGATCGGTGACGATGTCGGCTTCGAGGCCCATCTCTAGTAGTCGGGGGAACATGTCGGCGGCGTTGCCCAGCAGGCCGACCGACAGCGCCTCCCGGTTCGCTTTCGCCTCGAGGGCGCGATCGACCGCAGATTCGACGTCTTCGTAGCTCTCATCGAGATAACCCGTTTCCAGGCGTCGCTCGATCCGGTGCGGGTCGACCTCGACACATAGCGCGACCCCGCCGTTCATTGTGATGGCGAGAGGCTGGGCACCACCCATTCCTCCGAGCCCACCGGTGAGGGTGAGGGTCCCGGCCAGAGTGCCACCGAATCTCTTCTCGGCGATGGCGGCGAAGGTCTGATAGGTGCCCTGGAGGATGCCCTGTGTCCCGATGTAGATCCACGACCCGGCGGTCATCTGACCGTACATCATCAGACCTTTGGCTTCGAGCTCCCAGAAGTGATCGAGGGTCGCCCACTTCGGGACGAGCAGGCTGTTGGCGATCAGCACCCGCGGGGCCAGTTCGTGGGTGCGGAACACTCCCACCGGCTTGCCCGACTGAACCAGAAGGGTCTCGTCGTTTTCGAGTCGCTGCAGGGTGGCGACTATTGAGTGAAGCGACTCGAGATTCCGCGCCGCCTTTCCCCGACCCCCGTAGACGATCAGGTTCTCGGGGTCCTCGGCGACATCGGGGTCGAGGTTGTTGAGAAGGCAACGCAACGCCCCCTCCTGGAGCCACCCTTTGCTGTTGAGATCGGGCCCGTGCGGGGCATGGAGCGGGAAGGTCAGATCGAGCATTAGGAATCGAAGCCTAGATCGCGGCTATTTGCGGAGGAGGCCGTCGAGGCGCCTATTCGCGATGAGGGCGCCGACGATGCCCATAACAAGGAGGAAGGCGACGTGGCCGAGCATGCTCCAGTCGAGGACGCCGAGGCTGAGTCCCCGCAGTAGTTCGGTCCCGTGGTAGAGCGGGGAGATCTTGGCGATCTGCTGGAGGATGGGCGGGTATACGTCAAGCGGGTAGAACGTTGCCGAAAAGAGGAACAGGGGCATTGTCACCAGTGTGACCAGATCAAAGTCCTGCCACGACCTCATGAAAGTGCAGGCGGTTAGTCCGACTGCGCCGAAGCCAAAACCGACCAGTACCGAAGCCGGGATGGTGAGGATGGCGATCCACGAACCGGTGAGTCCCATGAAGATCATCACGATGAGGAACGCCGTCGAGTAGAGGGCACCTCGGAACAACGCCCACCCGATCTCGCCAACGGCAATGTCGAAAGGTCGCATTGGAGTGGTGAGGATGCCTTCGTAGGTGTTCCCGAACTTGAGCTTGAAGAAGATATTGAAGGTCGTCTCCATGACCGCGCCATTCATAGCCGAGGCGGCCATCAGAGCCGGAGCGACGAATGCGGTGTAACTGATCACGGTTCCGCCAGGCCCGGAGACGTCGCCAACCAGGGCCCCCAAACCCACGCCCATCGAGAAGAGGTAGAAAACCGGTTCGAAAAAACCGGTGAAGATGATCTTCCAAAGCCGCCGGTAGACCAGATAGTTCCGCTCCCAGATCCGGTGCGCCCGGAACGGCGTGATCCGACCGACGGGGGTGATCCTGGACGGTGCCGAGACGCTCACTTCTTCAACCTCTTGTCCAGCCAACGCGACGCCAGATAGAG
>DATKCM010000176.1:0-4200 GCA_035513195.1 Acidimicrobiia bacterium
CAGGGCGCTGTCGAGACCAAGCCCTCGGCGACGGTTCCCAGAAGGACCATCCGGGTGGAAGACGCCCCGCGGCTGGCCACCACCACGAGATCGGCCCCCCGCCGCCGCAGGGTCTCTGCGATTGTGGAGGTGGGAGGCCCGTCGACCACTTCCGTTTTCACCGAGCCCTCCCACACCGAAGCGAACTCCACCATCCTGTCACGGGCGCGGGCGAGTCGGTGTTCCCGTGATGCTGTCACCTCTTCATCGAAGAGTCCCGCATCGGCAAGTATCGGATCGAATCGGGCCGGCAACGAGTAGAGGACGGTGATTTCAGCGTCCGGAAATTGTTCCAAAGAGTGCTTGACGGCAACCCGCGACTGCTCGCTGAAGTCAACAGCGGCTATGACTCTTCGATATGCGGCGCGTGGTTGACGCCTGACAATAAGTGTGTCGACCCGGCTCATTCTGGCCACCCGCAACGCCACCGGCCCAACCGAGAAATTATCGATTGCTGATGACCCGAGCACAACCAACGAAGCCGACTTTGCCCTTTGCGCGATGGCCCATGAGGGAGATCCGTTGACAACCTCGAGCTCGACTGGAACCGCTGAACGACCCTCGACCCATTCGGCCAGCTTGCGTGCTTCCACTTTCTGATGCTCTCTCATCAGCCTGGCGTGGCCGGGATCGATCATTGCCTCGGCGACCGGCTCGAGGACATGGAGAATGTGGAGGGGGCTTCCCGATGCCTCTGCCATGAGACGGGCGCGGTCTGCGACACGTCGACCCATCGACCCGATGTCGACACCAGCTAATACGGCCCGCAACTCAACTCCATGTGACTGTCGCGGACTCTAACGGAGTTGCTGCCCACATTCTCTCAACCCGCGGGATCGAACGGCGAGCTGGCTGCCAGTGCCGCTGGTAGTTTCTTCAAGTACTCCTCTCTACCGATCACCACCGCACCCATGCGCTCGAGGTGAGGGGTGAGCCACTGAACGTCAAGGAGGCATCCAGGCCGATCTGACAGCATGACGACCAGGTGAACAAGCGCCACCTTCGAGGCGTCACTCACCTCGTAGAACATCGATTCACCTGCAAACAACCCGCCGACCACGACCCCGTATAGCCCGCCCGCAAGCCGACCCTCGCTTTCCCAGACTTCGATCGAGTGGGCCCATCCGAGCTGGTGGAGGTTCAGGTATGCATCTCGGATCTCGCGGTTTATCCATCCGTCGGGGCGCTCCGGGTTGGCACACGAATCGATGACGGCTTCGAAGTCTTCATCGACGCTCAAGGTGAACCGGCGAACCGACTGACGGAGCGAACGTGAGATCTTGAGCTGGTCGAGGGGAAGGATCGCTCTGTCCCGCGGTGACCACCATGCCAACCGGCCGTCGGGAAGGTGCATCGGAAACATTCCGCGCCGATACGCCTGCAGGATGGTGCCGGGAGTGAGGTCACCACCAACCGCGATGATGTCGTCGTCAACCGTCCTGGGATCGGGCAGTTGGAACTTCGACGGCATCGGCTCAACAGGCACCCTCCGATTGTGTCAGAGAAGGAGAGTTGATGTCCGTAATGTTGAGAACATGCGTGCCCTGATCTGCAACCAATACACGGGGATTGACTCCCTCGGCGTCGGAGAACTGCCCGACCCGGAACCCACTGACGGCATGGCCCTGGTCCGGGTCAAGGCGGCCGCCGTCAACTTCGCCGACAGCCTTCTGGTTGCGGGCCAGTACCAGATGAAGCCCGATCTCCCGTTTGCCCCCGGATCGGAGCTCGCGGGTGAAGTAATCGACACCGGAGGGGTCGAAGGCTTAAAGGAAGGGACGCGGGTTGCCGGCTTTGTCGGATTCGGCGCGATGGCCGAACTCGCCCTCGTCCCGGCGAACGGTCTACTCCCCCTGAGCGATGAGACGACGTTCGAACAGGGAGCCGCCATCCCCGTCGCCTACGGAACCTCGTATCACGCACTTGTGGATCGGGGAAACCTGCAGCCGGGTGAGACCCTCCTGGTCCTTGGCGCCTCCGGTGGGGTCGGGGTTGCAGCCGTCCAGATCGGAAAGCGGATCGGGGCGACGGTTCTGACCGCGGTCTCTTCCGAGGAAAAGGAGAGGCTTGCTCGCCAAAACGGGGCAGACCACGTCATTCGCTACGACATGATCCCGCTTCGCGATGGCATTGCCGCCGCCACAGACGGCGAGGGCGTCGACGTCGTGTACGACCCGGTCGGAGGTGATGCAACCGAGCTGGCATTGCGGTCGACGAAGTGGAACGGACGACTGCTGGTGATCGGGTTTGCCGCCGGGGAAATTCCTTCCATCCCGTTGAATCTTCCGCTGGTCAAAGGCAACTCGCTGGTGGGGGTCTTCTGGGGTCGCCACCGCAACGAGGACCCGGCAGGTGAAGCGGCCAACTTCAGGACCATCATGGAGTGGGTGCGGGATGGTTCACTCCGTCCAGTGGTTTCCAGGTCGTTTCCCCTGGAGCGGGCGCCGGACGCCATCCGATGGGTGGCCGAGCGAAATGCACTGGGCCGGGTGATGGTGACCCTGTGACCGACTTCGTCGTCATCGGCGGCGGTATCGCCGGTGTCTCCGCCGCTGCGCATCTCGCGCCCCACGGGGAGGTTGTCCTTCTCGAAAAGGAAGTGACCCTCTCCTATCACACCACCGGTAGGTCGGCGGCTCTCTTCATCGTCAATTACGGCGGACCCGGTTCCAGGCCGTTGGCCCGGGCCAGCACCCGGTTCTTCCAGGACCCCCCTGCACACGCCACCGACAATCCGCTCCTGAGCGACCGAGGCGCACTGTGGGTGGCACGCCCCGAGCAACTGGCTGATCTTGACCGGATTGCGGAAGAGGGCAGGCAGTCGGCAGCGGGTTCCCAAACGCTAACCCCTGAGGAGGTCATGCGGTTGGCACCGGTGATGAACCCGGATCTCCTCGGTGGCGGCCTCTACGAGCCAACGGCTGCCGACATCGACGTCGCCGGCTTGCATCAGGCGTTTGTCAGGATTCTACGTAAACACGGTGGGGTGATCCACACCGGCTCTCCCGTAGTCGCCATGACACCGGCCGGTACCGGATGGACAGTTGCGACAACAGCAGAGACCTTCAAGTGCCGCGCTGTGATCAACGCAGCCGGCGCCTGGGGCGATCAGGTGGCCGCTCTCGCCGGGGTCGAGCCGGTCGGGCTCACGCCAATGCGACGGACTGCCTTCATGGTTCCCGGGTCGGCTGACTACGAGGCGTTGCCCATGGTCGTCAGCGTCGGGCACGACTACTACTTCCGACCCGACGGGTCCCAGCTGCTGTGCTCTCTATCGGAGGAAGAGCCCACCGAGCCCGGCGATCCCAGACCGAGGATGGAAGATGTCGCCCTCGCCATCGATCGGATCAACAAGGCCACTGACCTCGAGATCCGAACCGTGAACTCACAGTGGACAGGTCTCCGCACCTTCTCCCCCGATCGGGACCTCGTAATCGGAGAGGACCCGACAGCACCCTCCTTCTATTGGCTGGTTGGGCAGGGCGGCACCGGCATCATGACAGCTCCCGCCTACGGCGAGCTCCTCGCAAGCCAGGTGCTGGGGACAGGGTTGCCGCCGACCCTGGCTGCTGCCGGGGTGGATCCGGAGGTAACTTCACCGGCCCGTTTCCGGACCGGATAAACCGCCCGATTCTTTACCAGGCTTGTGCCAGACTCCGGAGAGTGGCGAACCCCATCGAAGTCGACGGCCTCACCAAGAGCTTCAAAGTGCCGGTCCGGGAAACCGGTGTCAGAGAATCGGTGCGGAGCCTCTTCCGGAGAGATTTCAGGGATGTGCGGGCCGTGGAGAGCACACTCTCCTTCACGATCGTGAGAACCCGGGGTTTCTCCGGGCCACCCTCACCTTCCTGATCGCTCTCGCCTTCGCAGTGACCGTCCCCGCCGAGACCATCACCGCGAAGATCGACTGGTGGATGCTTGCAGTTGGCGCCGGGGTGACGGTCCTGGCCCTCGTCGGGGCAAGGGCGGTGTGGCGGTGGGGTATCTCCAACTACTCAGGCGCCTCGGCCTGAAACGGGCCACTAGTGGTCTCGCGCGTAAATCATTGTGACTTACGCGATCTTGAGTGGTCGGCCGTCGTAGGTCCATGCGAAGGGTGCGGCTCGACGGTTGTAGGCGGTGATGAAGGTCATGATCTTGTCGGCGAGGTCACCTCGGGAG
>DATKCM010000177.1:0-29048 GCA_035513195.1 Acidimicrobiia bacterium
TTCGATCGCCGATCACGGTTATGTGCTTGCCACCGGAAGAATCGTCCTCTTCGGTGAAGCCTCTGAGCTCTCAGAGCATGAAGATCTGAAGAAGGCGTATCTTGGACGTTGACGAATCCCAGGAGAACAGATGACCGCAGAGTTGCCCGATTCCATTCGCGACCGATTTCCTCTGCTGCAGAGGGCGGTTTACACCAATAGCTGCTCTCAGGGAGCCCTCTCCAACGAGGTTCGTGCCGCCTACGAGCAGTACCTCACCGATTGGGATGACAAAGGGGCCCCCTGGGACTTATGGGTCGAGTTGGCCGGGTCGGCACGCTCCCGCTTCGCCCGTCTGCTTAACGCCTCCAGCGACGAGATCGCAGTCACCACTTCGGTGTCGGCAGGGGTCAGCTCCCTGTTGAGCGGACTCCGACATCCCGACGGGCGAAACAAGATCGTGATCAGCGATTTTGAATTCCCGACAATCGGCCAGATCGTCCACGCCCAGGAACTGATCGGAACCAAGGTGGAGCATGTGCCAGCTTCGCCTGACGTCACCATTCCGCTCGATCGATTGGCGGAGGCAATCGACGACGAGACTGCTCTGGTGGCGATTACCCACGTGTGTTTCCGCAATGGCAGCACGACCGATGTCAAGGAAGTGGTCAAGCTCGCTCACGAAGCCGGCGCCCTCGTCCTCCTTGACTCCTTTCAGGCAGTTGGCGCCATTCCCATCGACGTCCGAGACCTGGAAGTTGACTTCGTTGCCGGCGGGACGCTCAAGTATCTCCTTGGCTCGGCAGGGTTGGGGTTTCTCTTCTGTCGGTCGGAGGTGTTGCCCCAGATCACCCCCATCCAGACGGGTTGGTTCGCCGACGAGGACATCTTCAAGATGGACATTCACGACTATTCGCCATCGTCCACGGCGAGCAAATTCGAGAGTGGCACACCGCCGATCCCGAGCATCTACGCAGGCGTTGCCGGGATGGATCTGATGGACGAGATCGGGATTGCGGAGACGGAACAGCATGTGAGGGCTCTCACCGATCAGCTGATTGACGGACTCGACACGATCGGGGCGAAGATAGTGACCCCCCGCGATCCCTCTCGACGGGGGCCGATGATTGCGGTCGCCACAAACGATGAGCAGGCCATGGTGGCAGCGCTCAAGGACGATCGCATCCTGACCTCACCACGTGACGGCAATATCAGGCTGTCGTGGCACTGTTACAACTCGGAGGAGGATGTCGAAGCCGTGGTGGCCGGTCTCGAGCGGCACTCCGATCTACTGGCCCGCTAGACGTCGGCTTACCACCACACCCAACGGCAGTTACCAGCTGGCCTTCGCCGGCGCCTCGACGCCGTAGGCATCCTTCCAGCTGATTACCGGGTTCCTGAGAATGCCGATCTTCTCGATCTCGCATTCGACGATATCCCCGGGTTTGAGATACCACGCCTGAGGGTCATCCTGGAAGGCGGCGACACCTGACACCGTCCCTGTGGAGACGATATCCCCTGCGCTGTAACCCAGCGCCGAGTAGTGCGAGATGATTTCGGGGATAGTGATCGACATGTTTTTCGAATGCGAGACCTGGCGGTCCTCACCATTGACACGAAGGGTCATCGCCAGATCATGGGGATCGCCGATCTCATCTGGGGTGACAATCCATGGTCCCACCGGGCAGAAAGTGTCGATGGCCTTGCAGAAGGAGAAGACACCCGACCTCATTTCCCGCCGTTGAATGTCCCGGGCGGTGACGTCATTGAAGATCACATAACCTCCGATGTAGTCGGCGGCTTCGTCGGGGCCGAAGTGTTTGCCACTTTTCTTGAGTACCACGGCCAGTTCCAGCTCGTAGTCGAGTTCCTCAGTGAGATGCTCGGGGTAGATGATCGGGTCATCGGGTCCAACGATGGCGTCGACATTCTGGAAAAAGACAATCCACGGTGCTATCTCGTGAGACCAATTGACGTTCTTGGATTCTTCCTCGTGCTCCCGGAAGTTGCCTGCAGTGTGGAAGAATTTCTTGGGGATTATCGGGGCGCGGAGGCGCATGTCGCCAAGGGGAGTGGAAACGCCGTCGGCCTTCCGGGCCGTCTCGAGTGCGTCATCGCCGCCCTCGAACAGGCTTCGCATGTCGGGCCAGTCCAGGCGAACAACTTCATCGCCTTTGATGACCCCGGGATAATTGACGCCATCGGCGTCCTGGTAGGTGACAAGTTTCAAGCTGAACTCACTCCGCAATACTCGGCCGCTGCAAGAGCATAGGAAGTTGCCATACCGGTCAGAGAACGTATCGGGACACTTTCCCCGTCGGGTCCGGGGAGGGCTCCAGAGATCGGTCCGTAATTCACTGACGGTATTCCATGTTGGCTGAGCGTCGAGGCGTCAGATCCCCAAAGCACATGGTCGCGCTCGGCGTTGACGCCGAATGCTTGATGGTGCCCGGTGTCTATTGCTGCGATCACGGGATCCGACTCATCAATCTCCGAACCGGGAACCGAGACGTAAACCTCCGATGTGATCCCGTACTCGGGAAATCGATCATTCATCGATGATACGAGATCCGAGAAGGCTGATTCCGCTTCGACGAGATCCATGGTCGGCGGGACCCTCATATCGATGAACAGATCGGTGCGATGTGGAGACCGGCTCGCCCGCCACGGAAATCCGCCGTTGACGGCGGCAATGTTGAGGGCGCCGCGTTTTTCTCGGTATGAGGCGCGCTCTTCCCAGATGGGGACGAATTCGCGCAACATGTCGAGGATGGATTGCATCCGGAGTATCGAGTTCTCCTCCAAACGACCGGACACAAAGGCGGTATGCATGAACGGCCCCGAGGTGGAGATGCGCGCCCAGAGAGTGCCGCAGTGCCCCAGAGCTATCTTCTGTTCGGTGGGTTCTCCGAGGATGCACGCATCTGCAGTGATTCCGTGTGCAATCAGGTGTTTGGTCCCAAACCCGTATCCCCGGAACTCTGCTCCCACGTATTCACCCCATTCCGCTTTTTCGATCTCACCGGCCACGCCGGCAACGATGACGTCGCCTTTCAATACAACCCCCGAGTCACGTAGGGCGCGAATTGCCTCCACGTAACAAGCCACAGCTCCTTTCATGTTCATGATCCCGAGCCCAAGAAGTGCACCGTCCCGGAGTATCGGTTCTGGTCTGAATCCAGGGGCATCCAGCCAACTCTCCTTGCCGGAGTATGAAGTGTCGAGGTGGCCGTTGAACATCAACGTCCTGCCGTTGTCGTCCCCGCGCAGTATCCCCACCGCATTGGCACGGTCGGTTTCGATCTCCTGGAGCGTCGACTCCATCCCGGCATCGGCCAGCGCTTCAACCAGGTATTCGGCGCACGCTTGTTCGGAGCCGGTAAAGCTCGGGATCGCGACCAGGTCCATGGCTGTCCCGATCAGCCGTTCCTCATTGACGGCTTTTTGCACGGTTGACCACAGACCCGACCCGGTCATGTTTTGAAGTGAGGTAGGACGTCCGAGCCGAACAGCTCTAGCTGGCCCACCCGGTCTTCACCCCAGAGCTCGATCATGATATGGGTGCACCCCGCATCTCGATATTCCGCAATGCGGTCGATGCACTCCGCCGGGGTCCCGGCGATGGGACGGCATTTGTCGAGGATCTCGTCGCTGACCTCCGCCTTGGCGGCGAGACGGCCACCGGATTCCATGGCTTCGGCGATCGGCCTGATCTCGTCGAAAGTGAGTCCGGCGCTGTTGAGCAGGACATCGGCCGAACCCTGGATGTTCTGGACCTTGTTGGCGAGATACATCCCTGCGATTTCACGAGCGCCGTCCCGACCCCTGTCGTGGTCATCGTCGATGCTGGCGACAATCGTGCAGCCGAGGTCGATCGTCCCCGGGTCACGCCCCGCGGCTGCTGCTGCCGCGTTGAGATTCTCTCGTGCATACCGGACGAAGTCAGGGGTGGTGATACTCGGCGTGAGCAAACCGTCGGCGAGCGTGCCAGCCGTTGACTGCATCCGCGGTCCGGTGCCGGCCATGTAGATCGGGACATCCCAACGTGGCGAATCGGCGTCCTCGTGGAGTTCGGGGGCTCTCGCCGTGAACTCCTTGCCTTCGACGTCTACCGCCTCGCCGGCCAGATAGGCCTTTATGATTCCAATCGCTTCACTCACATTGGTGAGTGGTCGCTCCGCTGAACGTTCCCCGACTCCGATCGCCTTCATGAAGATCTTGGATGCGCCGAGACCGAGGTAGAACCGTCCCTCGCCGGCCGCTTCCTGTGTGACCCTCGCCTCCATAGCGATCTGAAGCGGATGCCTCGTGTAGGGGGAGATGATCCCCCATCCGATGGCGAGCCGTTCGGTTTCTCGAGCCAGGATGGGCGAAAGTGATGTCGCCGATCGTGCCTCCATGGAGTGTTTCCTCCACCAGGGGTACGCCTCCGCCAGCCACATGGTGTCGAAGCCGTTGTCGTCCATCACCCGAGCATGCTCGATGATCTCGTCGAGGGGCTCCATGGTGAGCTGCATCACTCCGATACGGAACGGCAGCGTCACTTCTGAGTCACAAGCGACTCGGTGAGGGTGATGAACTCTTCGTCACTGACCAGGCCACCCTTAGAGACACTGAAACTCTTCACGGCCGCAAGGACTTCTCCACGTTTCTCCTCGGGGATACTGAGCCCCAACTCCTGGGACTTGATGTCGATGCTGGCCAGACCGCTCTTCTTGCCCAGCACGATCCCGCGCTCGGCATTCACCAGCTCTGAGCTATATGGCTCGACAGCCTGGGGATCGTGGAACTGCGCTGCCACCGCCCCACTCTCCCTCACGAACAGGTTGTAGCCCGTGAGCGGCTTGTAGGGCTCGAGCTGATAGCCCGAGATCCGGCGGACAAGCTCGGACACTTCCTGAAGCTTTTCGAACCTCATGTTGGTCGAGACTCCGTAAAGGGCTTCCAATGCCAGAGCGAATTCGGGAAGGTTGGCGTTTCCAGCGCGCTCGCCCATGCCGTTGACGGTTCCCTGCACCCACGTCGCTCCAGCACGCACAGCCGCGATGGAACCCGCCGTCGCCAACCCGAAGTCATTGTGCCCGTGCCAGTGAATGGGCACCTCGTCGCCAACCCACGATCGGACTTTCGTCGTGAGAAACTCCGCCGTTTCCGGTGAGGCGATGCCCAACGTGTCCACTACGGCGAGTTCTTCTGCTCCGGCCTCAACCGCTGCCTTGTAGATTTCGGCGAGAAATCCGAGGTCGGCCCTTGTGCTGTCGACAGCGAAATAGCAGACCGTCACGTCATTCTCGGCCGCCCACCTGACCGCCGTAGTGGTCCGATCGAGGACGCTGTCACGGGTCATCCCGTAGGCCTCGAGCTTGCCGTCACTCACCGGCGACTCAATGACCGAACCCCGCACCCCGAGTTCGAGGAGTTGTTCGATATCGGCAGGCACAGCCCGGGAGAACCCCCAAATCTCCGCGCCCAGGCCCGCTTCCATGATCAGCTCATAAGACTTGACGTCGTCGTCGGAAACCCGTGGGAAACCAGCCTCGATCCTGTCGACGCCGAGACCATCGAGAGCGATGGCGATCTCAAGTTTCTGTTCGGGTCCCAGATTGACGCCGACTGTCTGCTCGCCGTCTCTCAAAGTGGAGTCGTAAAGACCGACTTTGTCGACGGAGTCGATGTCCGTACCAGCCTCGGCGTTGATTGATCCGGTCCAGACCCGGTCTTTGTCGATCATTCTGGTTCCTCCTGGAAGGCCGACTTTACCGCGACTGACTTGCCTCAGTCCGTAGCGGAGGCTTGCACCGGTAGGATGCAAAAAAGCTTCCGAGGAGAATCAATGGCGTGGCAGCTCGATGAGATTCGTTGGCAACGCGCCCGTGCTGCCATGGACGAAGCCGACATCGATGCCCTGGTGGTCCGGGCCCCGGACAACGTTCACTACTTGACCAACTACTGGTCGATGAAGGCCTGGGAGATTGCGATTTTCCCTCGCGAGGGCAAGCCTGTCGTAGTGGCCGTCGAGCCCCAGGAGTCGGATGTTCGTCGGAACGCCTGGACCGACGACATCGCATTCTTCAAGGGTTTCGATCCCGACGACCCCCGCCCGTCGTATCTCAGGGCCCTCGAGCAGGCAATAGCGATCCTGAGAGAACGCGGGCTGACACGTCGCGTGGGAGTCGAGACATCCAATGCTGTTCAAGCCCCGGAACGGATGACCGGCGAACCCACCGTCTATTGGAAGGGTTACTTCGACGACCTCGAAGCCGCCATCGATGAAGTCGTCGACTGCACTCCCATGCTCACCCGTCTCCGGATGATCAAGACGGACCAGGAGATCGAACGGATGCGGATCACCAATGACCTCGCAGCCGAGGCTGTCCAACATGTTCGCCAGCACATCCGGGCCGGAATGAAGGACGCCGAGGTCGGCGCAATGTATGAAGCGTATGTCCACAGCCACGGCATCGGCTACCGGGGTTCGGTCGAAATGGCACGCGCCTTCACTCTGGTTTGGTCGGGCGAAAGCATCCAAACGTTCACAGCGACCAAGGACACGGTGGTTCAGGACGATGCCCCTACTCTCATGGAGATCTGGACGGTTACGGACGGGTACTGGAACGATCTGACAAAGAACGCGTGTCCCGGGGTTCTGACATCCGAGTACAACGTTTTGGTCGATCTGCTCCTGGATGTGTTCGACGAGGCAGTGCGCGACCATGTCGGGCCGGGAGCCAGCCTCGCCGAATTGGACGGATTCATCAGGGCACGGATCGCCGAGGGCGGTTATGCGGGCCAGCCGTCTCATTACATCTGCCACGGCGTGGGGAGTAGGGCGCATGAACCTCCATGGGCCCACCCAATGAGTGATCAGATCATGGAACCCGGGATGGTGCTGGCTGTGGAACCCGGAATCTATTGGGAGGGTGGTGGAGGCCTCCGACTTGAAGACAACTTCCTGATTACCGGGACTGGAGCCGAGAAACTGTGCTCTGCTCCCGAAGAATTCCGGCTTTGAGTATCTCCTCGGTTTGTGTCATCGGTGCTGGAACTATTGGGAGCCTATGCGCCGGCCACCTGGGCCGGGTCGCCGAGGTTTCGGTCCTGGCGCGGCGCCCCGGTCATGCCGATGACCTCAATCGCAACGGGCTGCAAGTTTCCGGGAAATCTGATTTCACAACGCAAGTTGTAGCTGCCACGGACGTTGCCGATCTTCCAGAGCCAGAGTTGATCGTGATTGCCACAAAGGCGATGCAGGTGAAAGACGCCGCACTGGCCATCGAGGGCCGCTTTCCCGATGCAACGGTGTTGACCATCCAGAACGGTCTCGGCACCGAGGACATCGTTGGCCAGCACGGCCCGTGGCCAATAATCTCCAGTGTCACCTTCATGAGCGGCACCAAAGAGTCCGACACTCATGTCCACTACGAGTTGGACACGGCAACGTGGATGGGTCCGCATCACCCGTCGGGGACCACGTTTGAGATGGTCCAGCAAGTCGGCGAATTGTTCGTTTCGGGTGGGTTGAAAGTCGAAGTCCTCGAGGATCTGCGACCCGCCCAGTGGTCCAAACTCATCTTCAATGCATCGGTCAATTCGGTGGCGGCTCTGACCGACCTTGCCCATGTTCGGCTTTTCGCCCGCCGCGATCGTGAGTCCGATCTCGGCCATCTCATGTTCGATCTCATCGAAGAAGGGAAGCGAGTCGCCGCTGCCTCGGGAGTTGAGCTCTTCGAGGATCCCTGGGAGATGAACTCCCGCGCGGTTGAACAAGGTTCTACTCACGACGACGAATACGCCCACGTTCCATCGATGCTCGCCGATGTCCGCGCCGGCCGACGAACCGAGATCGATTTCATCCTGGGTTCGCTCGTCCGTGAAGCGGAGCGAGTCAGCGTCCCAGCACCACTCTCACAGGCCCTCTACCGTCTGGTCAAAGCACGCGATCGGTCGTTCGACGACTGAGGAGGGTCTGTTGAAGATTGGGGTTATCGGTTCCGGAGCTGTTGGCAGCCTCTTCGCCGCGCATCTGGCGCAGCTCGAGTCCGTGGAGACCTGGGTGTACGACGTCTCACGAAGTCATGTCGACGCGATCAATGCAAACGGCCTGAGGCTCACCGGGGTTGGCGAAGTCCTCGGCCACCCCCGCGCCACGACAGAGCCGGACGAGCTCCCGGCATTGGATTATGCAATCGTCGCGACCAAGGGGATGCACACGCGCTCCGCCATCGAGGCCACAGCGGGAGTGCTGTCAGGTGCGGCCGTTTGTTCAGTGCAGAACGGCATCGGCAACGAGGAAGTCATCGCCGAGTTCGTGCCGAGCGTGATCAGGGGAACAACGTTCCCGGCCGGCAAGCTGGTATCGCCGGGCGTGGTCCAGTGGGACACGGCGGGAACCACCTGGATCGGTCCATTTGAACCAAAACCGGCAACCATGGATCAGGTCCGAACCCTGGCGCGCATCCTCACCGATAGCGGTATGGAGACCCTGGCCCTCGAAGATGCCCGGGGAGCACAGTGGACCAAACTCATTTTCAACGCCGCCAGCAACGCGTCATGTTCGCTGACACGGCTTCCCCACGGCCGGGCCGCTCTAAATGACGATGTTCGCTGGGTCATGGACGGGGTCATCGACGAGGGCAAGGCGGTGGCGGCAGCATTGGGCATCGAGATGGAAAAAGATCCTGCCCGATTGCTCGAGGAGAGCATCGAGGTGGCCCTCGACCACAAGCCGAGCATGCTGCAGGACGTTCTGGCTGAACGCCCGACCGAGATCGATCAACTCAACGGCGGCATTGTTCGGTTCGGCGAGGAAGTGGGTGTTGCGACACCCTTGAATAGGGCGGCCTACGGCCTGGTGAAGGGACTGGAGAATTCATGGAACCTGTGACGGCACCACCCGTGGTGAGCGGCGAGGAGGTCGCCCGACGTTACGCCAAGATCAGGGAGACTCTCGCCTCTAAGGGGATCGACGCGCTGGTGGTCGCCGGTTCCGAATACACCGGGTTCGAGGGTGGGGTGCGGTGGGTTTCCGGTTTCCGGATGGTCCATCGATATGCCTACGCACTCGTACCGCTGCGTGGCGAACCAATCGCGATTTTTCCCGCCGAGGCCCGATGGGTGGGGGAGCACGGCGAGTCGTGGATCGAGGAGAAGGTGTTTGCCGACACTCCCGGTGCTTGGATCCGGGAATTGGCCGAACAGCGCGGCTGGAAACGAATCGCCGTCTTCGGATACAACTTCATCATGCCGGTGCGTGATTTCACTGCGTTGACGGCGGGCGATGTCGAAATCATCGATTTCGACGTCGAGTTCGACCTTCTACGTGCCGTGAAGAGCGACGAGGAACTCACCCTGGTGAGACACAGCTTCGACCTCAACGAAAGGGGATTCTGGAAAGTTCTCGAGGGGTATGAACCCGGCAAGACGGAGGCAGCGATATTGGCCCCAGCCGAGGAGATGTTCGTCCGCAACGGAACCACCCGCACCACCCAGAACATGGTGTTGTCGGGCAGGAACGGTTTCGCCGGCCCGGAGTTCAAACACCCCAACCCGACCAGACCCGTCGAACCAACAGATCTTTTGTTGTATTCGGTGGAAGTGGCGGGTCCGACCGGGTACTGGGCCGAGTTTGCCCGACCCATTTCACAAGCAGGTCTGAGCCCGACGACGCAGGTGATCATGGAGGCTTATCAGGAGTGCTTCGAGCGGGCCAGAACCTCGTTGAAGGCCGGCAACACCGCCCACGACGTCCATATGTCTGCTTTCGGGGCGTTCGATGGCTTGGAGGTAAAACCAGGGCATGTGACCGGCCATTCCATCGACATGGTCATGGTGGCCCACCCCCGGATCGGCGAGGGCGTCGAAACCGTGCTCGAAGAGAACATGATTATTTCGATCCATCCCCATGTTGTGGCAACGGATGATTCACATTGCCTCTACATGCAGGAGACCTTCCGGGTTACCCCCACAGGCGGTGAACAGCTTTCAAGCGTGCCAATAGTCGCGTTCGACGGAAGCGAGCGTTGATTCGGACGGGCAACGCTCTCCCCCGAAACGGAACTCTCCCTCCCCTTGCCTGCTCTCCCCCCGCTTGCGGAACTCTCCCTCCGCTTGCCTGCTCTCCCCCCGCTTGCGGGGGGAGTACTCCGACCGCCAGGTCGGAGTAGAGGGGGGAACGTTCCCACCAACAACGCTGGACGCGTCTGGCCCCACGACGAGTCAGTGCTCCCTCCTACCTCCGACCGCCTTCGGCGTGCGCCGGGACCTTCCTCCCATTCGACTTCGCCTCTGGGAGGACAGTGGGCGGGCAGGGACCTTCCTCCCATTCGGCTTCGCCTCTGGGAGGACAGTGGGCGGGCTCAAACCGCGTCATCGTAGACGAAGTGTCGACCCGATCTCTTCTGCTTCAACTGGCCCCTGGCGATCTTCGCAATGCCCTTGAGGTTCGCCTTTCGCCATGACCCGCCGGTGGCTTCTGAGACCCATTGCCTCGCTGCTGCCTTGTCGGTGAACATCGGGTAGAGATCCCAGGGACGGTTGAAGCCCTCGAAGAAGCGGTCGGATGCCTTCTGGTCACCGAACGCCGAGATCAGGACCATCTTGCCGATGCTGGTCAAAGGTTCCAGCAGCAGATTGTTGAAGTTGTAGGCAGGTCCCCCGTGCCAGTTGTGGAAACCTTCGAAGGTCTCCTCCATGAACTTCTCATCGAACCTATGGCCGCGTTCGATGATGGCGTCGGTGTAGTACCCGGCCTGACGTGCGCCGCATCCCGCCCCCTGGCCACCTATGGGATCAAAGGTGAATGAGGTATCACCAAGGGCCCAGACCGCCCTTCCCGATTCGGTATGGGCCACCGGCTTGCGAACCGTCGGAGGCACTGCTCCGCGCAGCCAGCAGTGCGGGTCGTTGTCGACCAACTCCATATCCTTCATGGTCTCCCAGTCCCAGGATGCGTACTTTTTGACTATCGCTCGCACCGCTTCGAGCATTTGCTCCGCCGAAGCCACGTCTCGATAGGTATCAAGAGGGCTGTCAGTCTTGGCCTCGATCACCAGGTTCCAGCACTTCCCCTGGGTCTTGTGGTAATAGGGCACCCAGAAGAATTCGCCGATGTCTCCGTAGAAATTGAAACCGACCGGGACCCGCCCGGGGAGGCGGTTGGGAAAGCCGGTGCCGTCGGTGGGTATCCCTTTGACGATCACCATGGCTAGATACCGTTGTGGCCTGTCGTAGACGCTTCGCTCCGGGTCGCGTTCGAAGAGACTCGCCAGAGAGCCCTTCCCCGTCGCCACCATGGTCAGGTCATTCTCCCCGGCAATTCGATCCAGATCTTCGGGGGTGACACTGCGGATGACGACGTTGGCTCCACCCGCTTCGAGCTGGTCCATCCGCGACTTCGATTTGAGCCTCACGTCGACGGCGTATCCCGCACCTTCGTCGAGCGGGGCGGCAATCTGGATCAGCTCCTGGCCCACCTTGGGACTGAAGTAGAGATGGATTCCGTTGCCGAGCAGGGCCACGTCCTCAAACGTCTCCACGCCGAGCTTGCGTTCATAGGCCACGCTGTCACCAAAGATGAATGCAGTCCCGGTAGGAGAAGTCTCGTTCAGTATGGAGTCCGCAGTGCGATCGCTGTACAAGGACACTTCGTGTCCACCGTTCATGAGGCCGACGGCCGCCAAGGTTCCCGCTTGACCTGCTCCAATAATTGCTATACGTGCCATGTGATCTTCTCCCCAACTGTCTTTCTATATGAACTTGGACGCCACCATGTATCCCGAGTTGCCTCCGAGCCCGGGACCGGGGTGTGTTGATGCTCCGATATGAAAGAGGTCTTTTACCGACGTTTCGTGGTTTCGCGACCCCGGAAAAGGGCGCCAGGTGAGAAATTGGTCGATAGTGCACGCCCCCGAATACGGGTCTCCACCCACGAGGTTCACGTTGAGCCCTTCCAGCTCGGTGGGGGAGTAGGCGCGCCGACCGACGATGCTCGACTGGAAACCAGGGATATGACGGCTGAGACGTTTTTCGACCCGGTCCACGTATGCTTCCTTCACCTCGTCCGTCCAGGCTCCGTCATCGGGGATCGCAATCTCTCCAGCAGCGTCGCCTTTGATCACAGCGGGCAGCTCCTGAAGTTGCACCCACAGGATCCATTGTCCCTCTGGTGCTCGCGAGGGGTCGAGGGCCGCGGGTTGGCCGACCACAATTGTCCCCATCTCGGGGAGCAATCCTCGCTCCGCTTCGTTGACGGCTCTCGAGACGCCATCCAAACCCGGAGTGATGTGGATGTATGCGACCTGTTTCAGATCCGGTGACGGCCAGGCTGGAGGAGCGTTCAGCGCGTAGTGGACCTGCATGTCTGACCTCCCGTATCGATAGGCCGCAGCTTTCCCTGCCACCTCCTCGGGAACTTCTTCGAGAAGACGCCCGTAGAGCTGAGTTGGTGTCACATTGCAGATAACGGCCTTTCTGGCCGTGTAGGTCGTTCCGTCAGCGCTGGATACTCCGGTCGCCCTTCCGTTTTCGGTCTCCACCCGGGAGACATCGACGCCGGTGATGAGGGTGCCCCCGTAGCTCTCTATCACTTTCTCGAACGCACCGACGATCCGGTGACTACCCCCTACCACCACAGGCATCCCTGCCATCCCGACCGCCCCCATGATCACTTTCCCCATAAGACCGGAGTAGGTATCGTCGGGCCCGAGTCCGGCATGTAGCACCCACGGGGCGATCATTGCCCTGACCAGTTCGCTGTCGAAATCCCGTTCCGCCCAGGTCCGACACGATTCGAGCGCCTCACCGAAAAAGGTGAAGGTTCCCCGGACCTTCCGCTTTCTCACTTCGCCGAGGAGGAGCCGGATTACCCGCTTGCTGAAAAGCTCGCTACCCAGCAATCCGAATGTCAGGTCGGCGTTGGATGCGAAGAAATCCCCGATCGCCTTTGCGAAGGCATCGCCCTCACCTTTGCCTGCAGTCTCAAACCGGCGGTGGGTCTCGTCGGGGTCGGTCGACAGTATGAGGCTTTCTCCGTCGTCGGTCAGTACGGCCGTTGGGGAGGTGGTGTTGGCAAACTCGAGCCCCGCTGCGTGTAGCTCATCCCCAAGCGCCTCGTACGCGGGTGAGGTAACGAAGAGCGGATAGGAGCTCGACAATATGTCGTGCGTGAACCCGGGGAACAGTTCTTCGGTTCGAATACAACCGCCCAGTCGGTCGTTCCGCTCGAGGACAACGACACTTTTGCCCGAGCGTGCCAGGAGGGCAGCGCAGACCAGCGAGTTCATCCCGCTGCCCACGATCACAAAGTCGAAGCCTTCAGCCATCGACGGTCGAGGCCTGTGATTGAGAGTCGGGATCATGGATGTGTGGTGCGGTCTGGGCATAGCTGCCACCGGTGAAAGCAAGCGGTGGTCGTGTCGTGTCGTAATCGAATGCAATCACCTCTCCGATGAAGATGATGTGATCCCCGCCCTCGTAGGTCTGATGAGTTCGGCATTCGAATCTGGCTACGCAGTTGTCGATAAGGGCCACGCCACCCTCACCCATCTCCACCTCTATGGAGGCGAACTTGTCCAAATGTCGCCTCGAGAAGTGCCTGGACAATTCGACCTGTTCGGCCGAAAGGACATTGATCCCAAAGAACCCTGCTGTGTGAAAAGCTTCCCGGCTGTACGCCTTTTTGTCGAGACTCCAGAGAACCAGCGGTGGGTCCAGCGAAAGGGAGGCGAAGCTGTTGGCGGTGATTCCAACGTGGCCACCTCCTCCATCAGGTGCTGTGATGATCGCAACACCGGTCGGATAGCAACCGAGGGCGTCTCTGAATCGGCGCTGGTCGATGCTCGCCACTCGTGCCTATCGAGGCCCCGAGCAGGCCGGTGATCTCATTGTGAGGGCATCGCTTCGAGTAACGGGGCGGCGAGTTGACCGAGTGCCTCTGGGCCCATCGCGGTGTAGCCGCCGTCGACAGCGATGTCTTCGCCGGTGATGAAGGACGCCCAGTCAGATGCAAGGAACACGACAACCTTGGCCACCTCCTCGGGGTCCGCGATACGGCGGGGTAGATGGAAGTTCCCCGCCACCTCGTCCACGAACTTGCGGTCCCCACCTGACATTTCCGAAATCGGGTTGCTCCACGTCCATCCCGGCGAGACAGAGTTCGCTCTTATTCCCTGATCAGCGAGTTTCACAGCCTCGTTTCGAGTCACTCCGACGATCGCTGCCTTGGTCGCCCCGTAGACGAAAAAAAGGGTGGTGGCGCTCTTGGCAGCAATGGACCCGAAGTTGATGATCGATCCGCCACCACGATTAGCCATGTGCGGTGCGACCTTCGATGTGAGAAGGACTCCGGAGACCAGGTTGACGTTCAGAGCCGTCAGCCAGTCGGCGCGGCTGGTGTCCAACCCATTGTCAAGGTAGGTTGCCGCCGCGTTAACGAGGATGTCGATGCCTCCGAATGAGTCAAGACAGCCCTGGACGAGGGCGTCGAGCTGGGAATCGTCGGTTACGTCGGTGTGCGAGAAGAGAACCCCGTCGCCACAGGCGTCGGCGACTCGTTGTCCATCTTCGGCGTTGATGTCAGCCGACATCACCTTGGCGCCTGCCGATTCAAGTTCCTCCACGACCTTCTCACCGATAAGTGTTGCCCCACCCGTGACGATCGCCGTCTTTCCCTGCAGGCTCAAGCTCATTTCGACTCCGTATTCTCAGTTGTTGTGGAAACTAGTCCGCGCGGAGAAACGAAGTCGGAGGGAGAAGCTCAGCTCAGTTCTTCTCTGGCCGCCGAGAAGAACTCGTCCATGATGCTGTCGGCTTTCTTGCGAATGGTTCCTGAGCCCATCGTGGCAACCGTTCCGATCACGTTCCATCTCCCCCGGACCATTATCTGGGTTCCACGGTCGGAAGGCTGAAGAGACAGGGTGGCGTCCACGATTATCGTGGTGGCCACCTGACGGTCTTTGCCTTTTGCCTTGAACGAGATCGAATTCCCTTCGTCCAGATCGGTCACCTGGATGTCGAGGTCGGCTTTCAGCTTGAACGGTCCGAATTGGTCCTCGAGAACCGCTGCATAACCCTTCAGATGTTCCACTTCGGTGACTTCGCCGACAACCGAAACCCATTTCGACACGCGGTGGACATCCGTGAGCACTCCCCAGCAGTCAGCAGGGGAGTGCTCCACGCTCAGCGATCCTTCGAAGTCACCTGAGGGCATTGGCCGGGCTCAACCCGTCTTCGAGACCACTTCGATGCCGCGGTCTGCGGAGGCGCCCTTCCAATTGAGCATCCGCCAGATTCTTTCGGGTGGGTTGTGCGAATCGTCCACGATCGCCCCGTTTGGTCCAAGAGCATCCTGGATCGCAGAGCAGATGGTGTGAACCGGTGCACCGCCACCCTCTCCCATTCCCTTCGCCCCGGTTCCGGTGAATGGCGATGGCGACTCGATGTTGTCGGTCTTGATGTGGGGCACGTCGTTTGCTGTCGCCGCGTGATAGAAGAGGAAATTGCTGGTCAGCAACTGTCCGTCCTCGTCGTAAATGAACGTCTCCTTCAGGGCCGCCCCGATTCCGTGGGCGGTAGCCCCGTGCACCTGACCTTCGACCAGCATCGGGTTGATCCGCTTCCCGCAATCGTCGACGACCGCGTAGTCAAGGATTTCGACTTTGCCCGACTCCTCATCGACTTCGATGACCGCCGCATGTGTTTGCGTTGCGTAGGTCAGGGTCAGGTTGCCGTATTTCTTTTCGACGTCCGGCACCTCGAACGGCGGCACATAGACATGGCGGCAGGTCAGCGAGATCCGCTCAGCCATCTCGTGAGGGATGGTGGCGTTGTTGGTGAAGACCATATTGGCGATGCCGATGAACGGGATCGCAGCTTCGGGATTCCCGATAATCCGCGCCTCGCCGTTCACCAATTCGACCTGATCCTGTTCGACGCCAAACGCATATGCTGCAACCTCGACGATCTCGGCCTTTAGCTTCTCCACCGCTCCGATAACCGCGTTGATTCCGGTGACAGCGAACTGGCTCGCATAGGTGCCCGAGAACCCGATGTAGGCGCTGTGGGACTTGTCGAAACCAGCCCAAACCCGGATGTTCTCCGGACTCATCCCCAGGATGTCTGCCGCAACCTGTGAGGCCGTGGTTTCATGTCCCTGGCCTTGCGGGTTGGTCCCCAGCTTCAGCATCACCTCGCCGTACAAGTCCAGCAGGGCGGTACAGGCTTCGCCGTTACCTGAGAAAGGAAGCTCCGGATTCAGGATCCGGGACTGGCCGAAGTTGTTTGTGCCAGAGTCCAAAGTCGTCCCGATGCCGATACCGATTCGTTTGCCACTCCCGGCCCGGTCTTGCTTTAGCTTCTTGGCCCCTTCGTAGTCGATCAATTCGAGGACCTTGTCGAGGGCCGTCGGCAGATCCCCCGAGTCGTAAACACAGCCGTTTGGGGTCGTGTACGGATAGTCCTCAGGCTGAACGTAGTTCAGCTTCCTGATTGCGACAGGGTCGAGCTCGAGTTCCTGGGCGACCAGGTCGATCAACCGTTCGATGAACCAGATGTGCTGCATCCGCGAGTAGCCCCGGTTCGGGGTAGCAGGACACTTATTCGTTAGCGTTTCTGTGTAATCGACGTTCACGTGTTTGAGTTTGTACGGTCCCGGAACCACCTGTGACCAGATCACTGCACCAAGCGGCTCGTAATGCAGGTAGGCGCCTGCGTCATCGAATGCCTTCATCTTGAAACCGAGGATCGTCCCGTCCGCCATCACCGGAACCTCGATATCGATGAAGGTACGTTCGTTTCCGTGGCCGCCAGACTGGTGATGCTCGGTACGGGTCTCGGTCCACTTAACCGGCCGGCCGGCTTTGCGGGAGAGCAGGGCGAGAACCCCGATGGCCGTGTAGGAGTTGATCTTGATCCCGAAGCCTCCACCGATGTCCTGGGAGACGAAATCAAACTGATCGATCCCGACACCCATCGACGGTCCTATGACCAAAGCGCCGAACATGGGGAACTGGTTGTTGGAAACGACCCTGATCATGTCCGTTCCCGGATCCCAGTTGACCAGAATGGCGTTGCATTCGATCGGCGTCGACGAGTAGCGATGGAAGTGGAGCTTGTCGATTTTCACGACGTGGTCTGCATTCTCCAGGGCCCAATCGATATCTCCCCAGTTGAACTCTCCTTTCCAGCCGATGTTGTCACCCAACGAGTCGTGGAGCACGTAGGCGTCGGGGTCGGCCGCCGCCACCCCGTCAACATTGACCGGGAGCGGGTCGTACTCGATCTCGACGAGATCGGCTGCGTCCCGGGCGATCTCCCTGGTTTCGGCCATCACGATCACGACCGCCTCGCCCTGATAACGGACGATGTCCACGCCGAGCAGGTATTCGTTCATCTGGCTTCCGTCGGCCTTGGGGGCGAACTGGAAGAGGGGCTCGGTCATCGCCTTGACCTCGTCACCGGTCAGTGTCGTAATCACTCCCGGCAGGGCTTCTGCTTTGGAGACGTCGATGCTCATGATCCGGGCATGGGCGTGCGGGGAGCGCACAAATTGTGCATAGCCCTGCCGGTACATGCCCTCGTCGTCGACGAATGAACCTTGTGCCTTGAGGAGACGTGCGTCCTCCTTGCGGGGCATGCTCTGCCCGGTCCATGTCGGTGTCGAGACCTTTTCTGTGGTTTCGGTCGTCATGCGCCCACCTCTCCTAGCTGCTCCTTTTCGATACGTGCCTCCAGGTCTGATCCCGAGTCGCCATGGGCAACGGCCGAGACCGCCTTGACGATGTTCATGTATCCGGTACACCGGCAGAGATTGCCGTGGAGGCCTTCCCTGATTTCGACTGCGCTTGGCTTTGGATTTCGTTCCAGGAGGAACTTCGAACTCATCAGAACCCCCGAGGTGCAGTAGCCGCATTGGAGTGCGTGGTGCTCGCGGAAAGACTCCTGGAGTACATCCAGGTCACCCGTCTCACCCGCCAACGATTCCACGGTTTCGATCTCCGCGCCGTCGGCCTGGACGGCAAGAGCCATACAACTCTTGATCGTCTTGCCGTTGTAGCTAACCGTGCAGGCTCCGCAGTGACCCGTGTCGCAACCAATTTTTGGGCCCCTCAGTCCGAGATCATCACGCAAGAAGTGAATCAGCAGTTGTCGGGATGAGGCGGTGCGGCTTACTGTCTCACCGTTGAGGGTGAACTCGATGTCCTGAATCGGTCCCGGACTACTCGGCATGCTGACCTCCATTGATTGCCTCCATCACTGCTCGTTTGGCGACGACCGATGCCATGGCCTGTCTGTAATCCGCACTCGCATCCGCATCTGACACCGGCTCGATGTCATCTCCGGCGCCTGATGTGGCCCCGGCGACAGCCTCGGCGTTTGCCGGGGCGCCGGCGAGGGCCTGTTCCACGTTCGGTCTTCTCACCGGGATGGGCAGGCACCCGAGAGCGACGTTGGCACTCTCGATCTTCCCGTTGGATGTCGCAACCAGCGCCACGGCGCGGGCTGCTGCTTCCCCGATCTCGATCTCCTGGTAGCCAAGTCGACGGCCGTTCAGCGCGGGGAGCGTGACGCTGGTGAGTAGCTCACCTGCGGAGAGGGCATTGGTGAAGTACCCGGTGAAGAAGTCGGCGGCCGGGATATCCCGGTTGCCCTTCTTGCTGCTGACATGCATCACTGCGTCAATCGCGACCGCGACCGGCGGGAAGTTGTTGATTGGATCGTTATGGCACAGGTTGCCGCCAAAAGTTCCGCGGTTTCTTACCTGGGCATCGACGGTGTGGGCAGCCACCTGGCTGAGTCGCGGATGCACTCGCTGAAACTCGGTCGATGTCGCCATCTCGTCATAGGTCACACCCGCTCCGATCTCGACAGAGCCGTCATCGGCGACTTCGATGCTTTTGAGGTCCTCAAGCCTGCTGATATCGACCAGAAGGTCGACGGTTGTAGCGCGGAGTTTGAGAATACTGATGAGGCTCTGACCACCGGCCAACGGACGGGCGTCGTCAGTGGAATCCAGCGCATCCAATGCTTCAGCCAGTGTCTCGGGTCTGTAGTAGTCGACAGGGGCGAGAAGCATTGTTCAGAGCCTCCCCGTCCGGGGTGTGGTGATGGCCAACATGTTGAGCCTCCATTGGGTCGCGGGCAGAGATGTATTTTCCAGACTAGAGGGCATCAGCTGACGCTGCTTCAAGATCGAGGGACCACGGTCGAGCCTACGGGCCGAGGTGAGGCTCACTAGGCTGATAATGTCCGTGACCCGCGAGCGCAGGCTCGCTCTGAGGAGGAAGAAATGATCTCGCGACCCACCCGACTCTTGATCCTGACCGCGGTTCTGGCGCTCGTCGCCGCAGCGTGTGGCGGAGACACGTCAGAGACCACGACCACCGTGGCCTCGGAAACGACCACGTCTTTAGACGCTGAATCACCGCCTGAGGGAGATCCCATCATCATCGGAGCTGCGATTGATCAGACTCAGGACATGGCGCCATTCAACAACCCTGCCAACCTTGCATCTCAGATCATGGTCGACCGGATCAACGCGGACGGTGGGGTCCTGGGCCGCCCCCTGGAACTGATAACCCTCGACGCGACGGTGGACGCTGACCTGAACAAGTCGACCGCAATCGATCTCATAGAGCAAGGAGCCGAGATACTGGTTGTCACTTGCGACTTCGACTTTGCTGCGCCCGCCATTCAGGAGGCGCTGGCCGCTGACATTCTTGCGGTGGCTCCGTGTATCGGTACAGACAGAATGGGTCCCCTCGGACTGGGGGAACCCGGACGAACCGCCTTCAGCTTTGGAAACCAGGCCCAGGACGAGGGGGCGGTGATGGCCGAGTTTGCCCTTGATCAGGGCTGGGAAAACGCCGTAGTTGTCAAGGACAATCTCATCGTTTACTTCCAGGACGTCGTCGACGCCTTTGACACCCGCTACACCGAAAACGGTGGAAACGTCGTTGCGACGGAGGAGTTCGTTGGCTTCGACGGGACCATCAGCAATGTCGTGACTGCTGTGGCCGGTATGGAGAAAGACGTCATAGCCATCTCGACGGCTTTCGCTGACCTGCCCGCCTTCGTCTTTGGCCTGAGGAGCCTCGGTGACGACACCCCGATCATATGCTCATGGTCGTGTGACGGAACCTACTGGTATCAGGAGGGTGAGTCGCTGAACAACTTCTACTACAACACCTTCGTTTCGGTCTTCGGGGATGATCCCGACCCCGACGCCAACGAGTTCATCGCCGAGATGACCGAGCGTGGAGGCGCACCGGCGACCGGTGGGTTCCTGGGTGGAGCCCAGATGATCCAGGCCCTTGCCGAGGGGATCGAAGCCACCGGCGGCACAAACGCCGATGACCTTGCTGCGTTCCTCGAGGGCTTCGACAACAAGACCCTGATCATGGGAGAAGTGTCCCTCGATGCTGACAATCACACTGTGTTTGGCAGGCCACATCGAATCATGGTCGTAACCGATTCGACGCCGGCGTTCCTGGAGACCCGGGTGGCAACCTCCCCGGCAGACATTCGTTGATAGTTCTGGATGACAGGCGGAGGCGAGTCTGATGTCGGTGGCCCGCGCGGCTCGTTGCGGGCCACAGACATCCGCCGTTTCTTCGAAGGGGTTCATGCTCTAAATGGAGTGAGTCTCGAACTCCATCGTCATGAAGTTGTAGGGTTGATCGGTCCCAACGGGGCTGGAAAGACGACCCTGGTCAACATCATCACAGGTTTCGACTCGCCAACCAGCGGGATAGTCGAACTCGCGGATCAGGATGTTACCGATTGGCCACCGCATCGACTGGGCCGCGCCGGTCTGGCCCGGACATTCCAGGCGGCCCATTCATTTGCACGTTTGACTGTGCGGGAGAACGTAGAGGTGAGCGCTCTGGCATCGGGGGCAAAGCCGAAGGAAGCTCGCAGGCGGGCCAGGGATCTCTTGGGTGCTCTGGGGCTCGGTCGATATGCCGATTCTGACTCGGGGATCCTTCCTCAAGGCGAAGAGAGGAAACTCGGTGTCGCCCGAGCCCTGGCAACCGACCCAAGGTTTCTCCTCATGGATGAGCCCGCTGCGGGCCTCAATGAGGGTGAGGTACCTGAGCTTGCGGCCCTACTTCGGAGCGTGCGCGACGATCACTCGGTCGGGGTGCTCTTAATCGACCACAATGTTCCGTTGATAATGGATGTGTGCGATCGCATCCAGGTTCTCGATCAAGGGCGCACCATCGCCAACGGGACCCCCGGGGAAGTTCGCGCGAATATCGGTGTTGCAACGGCGTACCTGGGGAGGAGCGGTTCGGCGGGGGATGCCGATGGGTGATCCAATCCTCGAGATCGAACAGCTCGAGATCCGATATGGCTCGGTTCAAGCGGTGCGAGGCCTCGACCTACG
This sequence comes from Acidimicrobiia bacterium, assembly GCA_035513195.1. Classification (GTDB taxonomy): domain Bacteria; phylum Actinomycetota; class Acidimicrobiia; order Spongiisociales; family ZC4RG35; genus MA-ANB-1. The sequence continues at coordinate 21,362 of DATKCM010000177.1, forward strand.
GATAGAGCGCGGTGAAACCTTTGGGCTGGTCGGCCCCAATGGGGCGGGGAAGACGACGACCCTGCTTGCGGTGATGGGTGCAGTTCCCATCCACAGAGGTGATGTGCGCTTTGATGGCGCATCGCTTAGAGGGTCGCCTATCGAGTCCATTGCACGCCGCGGCGTCGCCCTGGTACCTGAGGGTCGGCGTATTTTTGGAGACTTCACGGTCGAGGAGAATCTTCGGCTTGGGCAACTTGGCCGACGATCTCCCGAGGGTCTCGATAGTGATGTTGAATGGGTGCATTCATTGTTCCCCGTCGTCGCCGAATTCGCACAGCGCCCGGCGGGCCAACTTTCGGGCGGCCAACAGCAGCAACTTGCGATTGCCAGGGCATTGATCTCCAAACCAGAACTGTTGTTACTCGACGAACCTTCCCTGGGGCTTGCTCCCACCGTCGTCGACGGCCTTTTCGATGCCCTCGAAGAGATCCGCAGCAGTGGCGTCACCATTCTGATCGTCGAACAACGTGCTCAACTGGCAGTCGAGTTCGCCAATCGCAGCGTGGTCATGCGCAATGGCGAAGTGGCCCTGTCCTTATCGAGCGACGAGCGTCTCGATGCCGATCAAATGGCTGCGGCCTACTTCGGCTCGTGACACAGCTCCTCCAATCCGTGGCGGACGGAGTCGCCCTCGGGTCTTTGTACGCCCTCGCAGCGCTCGGGATCGGGCTGGTCTTTGGAGTGATGAGACTGGTCAACTTTGCCTATGGCGAGGTGATAACTGCCTCCGCATACACGCTCCTACTGACCAAGGACCTGCCTGTCTGGGTGCGAGTCGTTCTCGCTGTGGTTGTGGCCGTGCTGCTTTCGCTGTTGATGGAGTTCGTTTTCCGACCGCTGCGTTCGACAACGACCGCGACGATGCTGGTGGCCACGTTTGCCATCAGCTTTCTTCTTCAGAATATCGCCGCGATCCGATTCGGTACCAGAGGCGAGTCGATGAATTTCCTTTCCAATCTCAATCGTGCGTTTTCGATCGGAGGGGTTCGAATCCGCATGATCACCCTCGTTTCGATAGCCGTCGGGCTGAGCCTTCTCGTAGCGACTGCCTTCGTCCTCAACCGGACGGACCTCGGCCTGAAGATGAGAGCCGCAGCTGCCGACTTTCAGGCCGCCCGGCTCTTGGGTGTCGGGGCGTCAGGGGTGATCGTCTTCGCCTTTGTGGTGTCTGGCGTTCTCGCTGCAGCAGTGGCTGTCATGCTCGCCGTGCAGCGACCGCTCGCGACTCCGACGTTTGGTTTTCTCATAGTCATTCCAGCACTCGTGGGAGTGGTTGTCGGTGGTATGGATCGACTAGTCCCGGCAACAGCGGGTGGGTTCGTGATCGGTTTCGCCACCGTCGTCCTCAGTGACATGCTGCCGTCGGAGAGCCGTGTCTTTCTTAACTCCGCTCTCTTCGGGTTGGTGATCGTGGTTCTGTTGGTGAGGCCGAATGGTCTCTTCATCCGCCACAGCTCTTCGGTGGATCGGCTGTGAGTCGTTGGCGAGACTCCTGGGAATTCGTTGGACCCGCCCTGCTGGTGATCGCGGTAGCAATTGTCGGTACCTTTACCTCCACCTCGCTGCAACTTCAGTTTCGTTCGATCCTGGTCTCAACTGCGATTGCCGTTGCGCTCCACGTTTTTATCGGAAATTCGGGGGTTATTTCGTTCGGCCATGTCAGCTTCGTTGCAATTGGCGCTTTTGGTGCCGGAATCGCCACGTCCTCGCCGCAGGTCAAACCTCTCTCATTCCCGGAGCTGTTTCCGTTTCTGTCCGAATTGCACCTGGGAAACATCGAGTCGCTGATTCTCGCGGCGGTATTGGGGGGACTGTTCGCCTTTCTAGTGGGGATTCCGATCATGCGATCCTCGGGCCTGGCCGCGGGTATCGCCACGTTCGCTGTGATCATCATCACCAACAACGTTTTCCGAAACTGGGAGCGAATCGGACCCGGGGCCAAAACTCTGACTCAGATCCCAGAGACCACTGGCTTCATGCAAGCCACGGTGGGACTGCTCCTGGTGATGGCGGTGGCGTTCGCGTATCAAAGAACCCGTCATGCCCGGATGCTTCGAGCCGGTCGGGAAGATCCAGCCGCAGCCCAAAGCAGTGGAGTGGACATCTATCGTCAGCGCTTGCTGGCATTCACATTGAGCGGAGTGCTTGCCGGGTTCGCAGGAGGGCTTCTGGTTCACCTGGTTGGGACCATCACCACCCAACAAGTCTTTCTCGACCTGACATTCATCACCCTGGCGATGATTGTTGTAGGCGGTATCGGGAGCCTTTGGGGGGCGGTGGTTGGTGCCCTCTCCGTCGCCGGGCTCAACTCCCTGCTGGCGGAGGCCGAACGCGGCCTTGGCGTCGGATGGTTACAGGTGAACCTGCCCAATGGATCGCGCCTGGTGGCGTTGGGCTTGATCATGGCGTTAGCGCTTCTCTACCGGCCGCAGGGTCTCACGGGCGGGCGAGAACTTTCGTGGCCGTTCAACCGGATGAGCTCGGAAGCATATATCCGCATGCTGTCAGCGTTTAAGAGTCGAGGTGACTCTTGAAATCATGCCCGGCTGGGTGAGCTGTTTGCCGAGGAGATATCCGGAGCCTGCGCCGACGCCGGCACCCGGCCAGGTACCTGCTCCGCACATGTAAAGGTTCTTGACGGGAGTCTTGTATCTGGTCCATCCCGGGAAAGGTCGGAGGAAGAAATGTTGCATCAAATGGTGACTCCCGCCGAGGGAGTCTCCTCCGATAAGGTTCGGATTCGCCTCTTCGAGATCAGTCGGGGCGAGAACGTGGCGGGCGAGCACCTTTCCCGTAGTCCCGGGAGCATAGGTCTCGATGATGTGCATGACTCGATCTGCATACTCTTCCTTAGCGCTCGCCCAGTCCCGAGATCCGATAGCGCCGCCCGCATCACCGATGATGGTGCCGGGAACCATTCTCACCTGGACCCACACCACGTGTTTTCCGTCAGGAGCACGGGACGGGTCAACGGCCGTGGGTTGGCCAACGACGAGCGTTGGACGCTCGGGCAACAGTCCGGCAACTGCATGCTGATAGGCGAGGCTCATGTCCTCCATGTAGGGCCCAATATGGACGTAGGCATAGTCCCGTGCTTCCGGCGGATTCCAGGAAGGCAGATCTTCCATCGCGAGATGGATCATCAAGGTGCCGGGAGCGTGTCTGTAGTCCTTGACCCTTTGACGAAACCGGTCATTCAGAAACTGGTCCGAAACCAACCTTCCGAAGAGAATCTTGGGAGTGAGGTTGGCAATCACCGCCCTGTCGACATTGATCTCTTTTCCGTTGTTCAGGAGAACGCCGACCGCCCGACCGCCCTTGACGACTATTTCCCGGACGGATGTGGAAAGCCTGAGTTCGCCGCCGAGCGACTCGAGGAGCGCCACTTGTGCGTCGATCACCGTCCGGGCGCCTCCCTTGCCGAGCACCATGCCGTTGCTGCCGCTGGCGAAGGTCTCCAGGAACGGAAAAAGTGCTCCACCAGAGATGTCGGGTGGGTAGTCGAGATGCATTCCCCACACGGCACACAGGGCCTGAACCTCGCGGTTTTCGAAGTGTTCTTCCACAAATTCGCGTGGTGACTGGAGCACCAATCGCACGAGGTCGAGCGGCCATGATCTCCCGATGGCCATCGATCCTCTCCACAGCTTTCTCAAAGCGGCAATCGATGGGAGGCGAGTACCGAGCAAGGGAAACAGGTGCGGAGCGATTCTCTCGAACCAGGCGTTTAGTTCCCGCCACGATGCCGCGTCGGAGGTCGATATGGCGTCGATCCGGTTTACGGTCTCCTCCAGGTCAGTGGACACACCGAGAAATTTGCCGTCCGGAAAAATGGAGGAGAACGGGTGGGCAGTGGGAGCGAATTCCAGACCGTGAGCGATCAGATCTTCCCCGTACTCGGCGAAGAAGTGTGACCCGGCGAACAGATTCAAGTTCGCTGCGAAGAGATCATGCTGAAAACCGGGGAGGGTGACCTCGGCAGTTTGAACCGCGCCGCCGGCGACTGCGTTGCGTTCGAGGACGAGAACCCTCCATCCAGCATTGGCAAGGATGATCGCGGTGGCCAGGCCGTTGTGTCCGGCGCCGACGACTACTGCGTCGTATGCCATTGAGAGTCCATGCCTCCTAGGTGGCTTGCTGAGTCGAAGAGCGTGAACGAACCTTGCGCGTTTTTGTCGCAAACGAAAACGTCCAGGTTCGTCAGCCTTCACCTCGATCTCTCTGGAACATATCCTATGTCACCTACGGTGAGCCGTGCGACGACCCCAGCCCGGGCGGTAGGTTGACGTTGTGACTGAGATGTCGATGTCGTGGTGATCGGCGGCGGACAGGCCGGCTCGCAGCCGGCCACGACCTGACCGACGCCGGGATCGCTGCGGGAACCATCGCTAGAGATCTCGCTCTCTAAAAAGGCAACACCGCTACCTCTCATCGCGACAGCCACCGTAAGCTGACTCCGGATGACCACCCTCGAGACAGCGTCGCCAGAACAAGGGCTGAGTTACGCAGAGGTCCGCAAGCGGATGGAGGCCGGGCTGGTCAACCGTCTCACAGAGAGCCCAACTCGGACCACCGGCGAGATCGTCAAGGCCAATGTTGTCACCCGGTTCAACCTCCTCCTCGGGGCCCTGCTCATAGTCGTGCTGGTCGTTCTCCGCGAGCCGCGGGACGCACTCTTTGGGATAGTTCTGGTGGTCAATTCGGGGATCGGGATCATCCAGGAGTTGCGGGCCAAGCGCACCCTCGACAGGTTGGAGTTGGTGGCCGCCCCACGGGTGAGGGCGGTGCGTGCCGGACAGGTGAGGGAGGTGGCCGTCGACCGGATTGTGATTGACGACCTGATCGAGCTCCGCTCGGGTGACCAGCTGGCAGTCGACGGCGTGGTGGTCAGCTCCAACAGTCTGGAGATCGATGAGTCCCTCCTCACGGGAGAATCCGATCCGGTGTCCAAACGGCCTGATGACCTGTGCCTATCCGGGAGCTTCGTGGCCGCCGGCTCCGGTCGGTACCGGGCCACCCGGGTCGGGGACGACTCATATGCGGCCCGGCTCGCCCGGGCCGCCAAGAAGTTCACATTGGTCCGGTCCGAGCTTCGTGACGGCATCAACTGGATCCTCGGTGTTGTCAGCTGGGTGGTGGTGCCGATGGGAGCGCTCCTGGTTTGGAGCTCGATCCGTGGCGGCGGCACTCTCCTCGAGGGTCTGGGCGGAGCGGTGGCCGCCGGGGTCGCCATGATCCCACAGGGCCTGGTCCTGCTGGCCTCCGTTGCCTTTGCCGCCGGGGTGATCAGGCTCGGTCAACGTAACGTCCTCGTGCAGGAGCTTCCCGCAATCGAAGGTCTGGCCAGGGTGGACACGGTCTGTTTCGACAAGACCGGCACTCTGACTGAAGGGAGGCTGACGGTCGAAGAGGTGATCCTCTTCTCCGAGCGCGACCCCGAGCCCGCCCTTGCCGCCATCGCCGCCTCAGAACCGCATCCCAACGCCACCCTCGCGGCGATCGCAGAAGCCTTTCCTGAAAATCCGAGTTGGGGGGTGCAGGTCGAAGTCCCGTTCTCGGCGGCGCGCGGTTGGAGCGGCGTCACCTTCTTCGGTGATGGCACCTGGGTAATAGGTGCCCCTGAAACTGTTGCCCCTAGTCACGAGAGAGCGATGGAAATCTCATTGCAGGTCTCTTCCGGTGGCAACCGGGTCCTCCTCGTCGCCGCCAGCCCAATCGCCCTCACGGAAACCCGCCTCCCGGAGGACCTCGAACCCGTCGCCGTCCTGGTTCTCTCCGACCAGGTCCGGGTCGACGCCGCTGAGACCCTCCGCTACTTCGCCGACCAGGGGATCAAGGTCAAGGTCATCTCAGGAGATCATCCCGAAACCGTCGCAGCCATCGCCAGAAAGGTCGGGCTCGAGGGGGCCGACCAGGTGGTGGACGGCCGCAACCTGCCCAAAGATCTGGCAAGGCTGGCTGCGATCATGGAGCGGGGAACGGTGTTTGGAAGGGTGGCCCCTCAGCAGAAGAGGGCGATGGTGCGAGCCATGCAGTCGCGAGGCCATGTTGTGGCCATGACTGGTGACGGGGTGAACGACGTGCTCGCCCTCAAGGTCTCCGATATCGGGATCGCCATCGGCGGCGGGGCTCCTGCGTCCCGGGCAGTCGCTCAACTCGTCCTCATCGACGGTCGGTTCTCCAGCCTTCCCGGGATCGTCGGCGAGGGCCGTCGGGTCACCTCCAATATCGAGCGGGTGGCCAACCTCTTCATCACAAGCACCGTATATGCGCTCGGCCTGTCACTGGCAATCGTGATCTCCACCCTGCCCTTCCCCTTCCTCCCCCGTCATCTCACGCTGGTTGGGGGCCTCACCATCGGCATCCCGGCATTCTTCCTTGCCCTCGCCCCGTCGAAGCGACGGAGTCGGTCCGGCTTCGTCACGAGAGTTCTCAAATTCGCGATCCCGACCGGCCTGACGGCGACTCTCGCAACCTTCGCCGCGTACTGGTTGGCCGACCTAGAAGGCTCGTCGATTGAGGAGTCTCGGACTACTGCGACTCTCGTCCTGGCCGCGATCGGTCTCTTCGCGTTGGGGATTGTCAGCCGCCCCCTCGTTCCCTGGAAAAAGGGCCTGATCGCAACGATGGCCGGCCTGCTCCTCGTGGCCATGTCCAACTCTGCGCTGCACGATTTCTTCGGACTGGACCTGCCCAGGACGGTCGTGCTCCTTGCCGCCGTCGGGGTTGTTGCCCTTACCGGGACGGTGATGATCTTTGCTCTCAGAGCCGTCGGTTGGGCGAAGGTGGTTCCGGAGCTTCTCCGCGAGCTCCCGGCGAGTGAACCTCATGCGTGGCGTCGCCTCACCGGCCGGGTTGTCGAGAGCTCGGGCTGGCACCGCTCCTTCCCCACCACCACCGAGATGCAGCCAATTGTGAAAGCCGACGCCGGGCCCGATGAAAGTGGGGACGATCTATGAGTCGAGAACGCCGCGATCGATAAGCTGACGTCGCAGCGTCGAGGCGTCGACAAACAGCTCTGCGGCGATACCGAGATAGCGGGCGGCTTCGACGTTCTTGGCCAGGTCGTCGGTGTATAGAGTCCGGGGAGGTTCAAGCCGGTATCGGTCGAGAAGGATCTGGTAGATCTTCGGATGCGGCTTCGTGACCCCCACGACTCCGGAGACGACTTCGCCGTCGAAGCCGTCGAGGAAGTCCCAGCGATTCTTGGCCACGGCCCACTTCTCGGCCGAGAAGTTGGTCAACGCATACGTGGGAACCCCGGTGCCACGCAGATCCTTGAGAACCACAACCGAATCATCGATCGGACCGGCGACCATCTCCTCCCACCGTTCGTCGTAGGCCTTTATCAATGCCGTGTGCTCCGGGAATCTTGCCGAGAGCTCGGATGTCGCATCGGCCCAGCTCCTGCCGGCATCCTGAGCGGAGTTCCACTCCGGGGAGCAGACTTCGGTCAGAAACCTGCGCCGCTCCCCCTCGTCGGCGATCAACCGTCGGTACAGGTACTCGGGATTCCAATCGAGGAGGACCCCACCCACGTCGAAGACGACCGCGTCGATTCTCTGGCTGGCCTCGGTCACGACGCCGCAGGTTAGAGGCCTCGATTCACAATCGATGCCGACCAAGTCATCTCTCCCTCCGCTTG
>DATKCM010000178.1:0-36485 GCA_035513195.1 Acidimicrobiia bacterium
GAAATCCCTCCATTCGTGGTCGATCAGGAATAGCCTGAGCCTGTTCGGAAACCTTTCGCGTCGGTGACGGGTCGAAGAGTTGGCTTCAAAGGAGGAAGTGACTGTGGTCATAAACAAATACCTTGCCGAGTTCATGGGGACCCTGATTCTCGTGTTTGGCGGCTCGATGGGGATTCTCGCCGTGGGAGGTGCCAACGGGCCGGCGGAGATCGTCGCGATCGCATTCGCGTTCGGCCTGTCGCTGTTGGCCGGTATCTGGGTTCTGGGTCATGTGTCCGGGGCGCATTTCAACCCAGCAGTCACGCTGGGAATGCTCCTCGACGGTCGGATATCGCTCAGCGACTCGATCGGCTACTGGGTCTCTCAGTTCGCCGGTGGAACGATGGCGTCTCTGCTGGTGGCCGGAGCGTCGAGCACGGACATTGTGGCGGTAACGAGGACAACCTTCGACGACTTGAGTACAGGAATTCTGGTGGAGATTGCGCTCACCGCAATCTTCGTCTGGGTGGTAATGGCTGCGGTCCGGTCCGGAGGGACTGCGGCCTCGACGGCTATTGCGCTGTCCTTGGTGAGCGTTCACCTGGCCGGAATCCCGTTTTCGGGCACATCGGTGAACCCGGCCCGCTCCTTTGGGCCGGCCCTCGTGTCGGGCAGATTCGATGACCTCTGGGTCTACATCGTGTTCCCGTTGGTTGGCGCCCTGGTCGCCTTCGGGCTCTATCGGCTCTTCCCGGTGGGAGAGGAGGCCTAACTCACCTGGTCGAATTGGAAACGACCCGGTGCGAACCGGGTCGTTTCTCGTGGACGTCTTACCTGAAAAGCGGGTCCTCGGCGAGGTCCTCGAGCCCTACAACCCACCCGGCGGGCAACTCCCAATGGCGCGCCCCGCGGATCATGGCATCGAGATATGCATCGGTGGGCACGTTGGTTTCGGTGGGTGCGACGTCGCTGACGAAGGTGAGGCAATCATGTTTGTTGCCGGCGCGGTCGATTGCCTTAAACTCCCAACCAGGAGCGCGTCCTTCTTCGGCCTCGACGAGGGTGAGGTGAGCGACCTCGCTGCCGGGGATTTCGAACACTCCTCCCCATACCGTCGAGCCTGGAGCCTCGATCAGGGTGGGCACCGGCCCCGACCCGTTGGCGACAAAGGCAAGCCGTGTCTCCGGGTAATGGGCTGTGAACAGGAACCTGGCGCCCGGAGCAACCGCGCTCATCCGTTCGGGGTCGAGGAGTGATGTGTAGGCGAAGTAGAGCTGTGTATCTGGCACGGGAACCTGAGTGTAATGTCTCCGCATCCCATCTCATTTATTCCGGGTAAACACCCGATCGCCTACCCTTTCCACCGTGAAGAGCCTGGTTGTTTTGTGCGCCTTTGCACTTGTTGCGACCGGTTGTGCCGGCGGTTCGGATACCACCGGGTCGACAGTGGATACGACGACAACCACAGAGTCGGGTGCTGCGACATCAACGTCGACAGCCGGGACCACCTCGACAACGGCAGCTGACACCACCAACACGTCAGGACGGGAGCTTGCACCAGATTTCACCCTGGAGTTGGGCGAGGGCGGAAGCTACACATTGTCCGAGGGGGCAAGGCCCGTCTTTCTTGTTTTCTGGGCGGAGTGGTGACCCACCTGTCGACGGGAGTTGCCCGTCGTCGACCAACTTGCCGCAGGATACGCCGACCGGGTCGACTTCGTCGCTCCAGCATGGAAGTCGACCTTCGAACTGACCGAAGCCAGGGCCGAAGAGCTCTTCCTGTCCGGTGAGATCATGTGGGGTCTCGATGAGGACGAAGAGATTTTCGCTCTGTATGGCATCCCCTATCAGCCGGTCACCGTTCTAATCGCTGCCGACGGCACAGTCGTCGAGGCATGGCCCGGAGTCAAAGACGAATCCGAGATCCGCTCCGCACTTGAAAACCTGATCAGCCTGACGGAATAGGGCAGATCGCTCTACGATCGACCTGTCATGCCAATAGAGGTCTCAACCGATGAGCTACTTCGTGATCTGGAGATGCAACTCCTCGATCCCGATTTCAGGCGGGACACCTCGCGCGTTCTCGAGTTACTTGCCGACGAGTTCACCGAGATTGGCACCCGGGGCCGGCACTACGACCTTGTGACCATGGCCCGCGAGATGGCCCGGGGCCGCTCCCAGCAGGTGGTGGTCAAGGATTGGGACGTACGCGAGCTTCATCCAACGGTGATGCTCTGCACCTACCGCACGGTCAGCTCGACGGGAGGCGAGGCGTTGCGGTGCTCGGTCTGGGTCGAGCGGGCTGGCCGATGGTTGATGACCTTTCATCAGGGGACACCAATCCCGGACTCGTGGTAACAATCAATGTGAGTTGCTTGTGATCGGCGCCGCTGCACCTGCGCTGTCCCCGGCTTGAGACAGTTCGAGCTCCTTCTCCTCTTTGGTGGTGTCTTTGCTGTCGCCTGGCCGGCGGTCTTTGGTGTTCGGCCGCGACGGGGCATTGCCTCAGGGCTCCTATTCGCCGCTCTGATCGGTCAGCTTCAGATCGAGGGTTTTCGATGGCAGCTGATTCCGATGTACGCCGCCGCGCTGGGCCTGATTATCGGCGACATCGTCTTCCTCGACCGCAATCTCAAGTGGTCCAATCGGATTGCGCGCGGTGTCTTCGGGATGGCGGGGTTGCTGCTGATATCATCGCCGGCCTGGTTGTTCCCTGTTCCTTTGCTCCCTTCCCCGTCGGGTCCGGAGACGATCGGGACCATGACTATCCAGTTCTCCGATCCTGATAACGAAGAGATATACGGGCCGAGGCCGGGACGGCCACGTGAACTCGTGGTTCAGGTCTACTACCCGGCACTTCCCGATAGCGAAACCGAGCGGGGGCAGATCCATCCGCAGTGGTCGGAGATCGGCCCCGAGCTGGCACTTTCCCTCGGTCTGCCTTCGTGGTTCCTCAACCACCTCGGCTACACCGAGTCTCATACATACGAGGGATTGACGGTGGCCCCAGGGACGTATCCCCTTGTCGTCTACAGTCATGGTTGGCTGGGCTACCGATCGATTGCCCTGAACCAGATCGAGACTCTCGTCTCCAACGGATACGTTGTGATCGCCGCCGACCACACGTACCGGGCAGTCGCCACGGTCTTCGACGACGGCGAACTTGTCCGCCGCGACCCCGGCGCTCTGGCCGATGAGGCCGACGTAACCGCCGATGTGCATCAGAAGTCGGCAGAAGTGATGTTGGAGAGCTATTCGAATGATCTGACTGCCGTTCTCAACGCTGTCGATGAGGGCGCGGACGGGCCCTTTGGGTCAATTACCGACAGTATCGACCTGACCCGGGTCGGGCTCTATGGGCACTCGATGGGTGGTGGAGCGGCAGTGAGCGTGTGCCTCACCGACGAAAGGTGCGATGCCGTGCTGGGGATGGATCCGTGGGTGGAGCATCTCCCGGACCAGACCCTGGCACTCACCTCAACCAAGCCGGCAATGTTCCTGCGGTCGGCGGAATGGGATGAAAAGCCCAACGACGCGATCCTTCGCGGAATCGCGGAACGGAGCGAGTCGACGACTTATTGGATCGGCATCGATGGTTCGGGGCACAATGACTTTTTGATCTACCCGCTACTCTCACCCCTCGCCGACGAGATGGGTTTGCGCGGTCCCATCTCCGCGGGGCGGATGATTCCGATCATCAATCAGTATCTCGTGGGCTTCTTCGATGTGTTTCTCCTCGACACCGGCCCCGCTTCGATCAACACGGTCAGCTTCGACGAGGTTGCCCTCGAGGTGCTCCGCCCGGACCAGGAGGATACGGAGTAGACAGCTACTCGTCAGGCTGTTGCTGGGTGTCTCCGGTTATCTTCTGGCCGGGCACATCGCCGGCGAGAATAGTGTCGAGGGTGGCTCCGAGGATAAAGGCGTCCGCTTCCCCGATGATCTTGCCGACGACCGTACCCGAGGCGTCGAGGAAGAAGGTTTCGGGGATCCCGAAGACCCCGTAGGCGATTGCCGCGCGGCTCCCCGGATCGGCGAGATAGAGGGTTGATTCTGACCGGCCCGCCTCGTCGAGATAGGCGATGGAAGCCTCCCGGCTCTCCTGATATGAGATTTGGACGAATCGCACGCCCCGAGCCTTGAACGCCTCGGCTGTTGCCACCAGGTCGGCATGCTCGGCCCGGCACTCCGGGCACCACGAGGCGAAGAAGTTGACCACGGTGACCGAACCGGTGAGGTCGGAGGTGTCGAATATTGTCGAGTCGTCGAGCAGCGGCAGTTCGAGGGTGGGTGCCGGCTCTCCCAACAATGGTGACTCGACCAGACCCGGGTCCGACCCGAATCGGCTGGCCAGGACAACCGCGAAGATCACGGACGCGGCTGCGATCCCGAGTCCTGTCCATTTCAGAGCGCCGCCGCTCACGCGCACCCTTCCCCGGATGTGACTAGTTCGAGGTCTGCCTCGACCTCACGGCGGGTGGAGGGGTCGAGGGCCTCATTGTCGAGGACTGATCGAAACAGGTCAGAGGCCTCTTCGGACTCACCTGCCCCGCACCACAGCACCTGGCCCTTCAGGTATTGGGCTGCCTCCGAGTCGGGGCTGATCTCGAGGGCCTGATCGAACAGGGCGATAGCGGTTTCGACCTCGCCATTGCCGTCGAATGCCATCCATGCGAGTCGGATCAATGCAGTTGTCTCCTCGGCATCGGTGGCCGCTCCGCTCTGCGCCACCTCGAGGTAGTGGGGGAAGGCTGACCGGTAGTCGCCTGCCTGGAAGTAGCGCTCGGCGAGCGCCAACCGCATCCCGTTGATCTGCGGTATGTCGCGGTTGGCGACAACAACCGCTTCCATCGTTTCGTTGCTGACGTCATCCAGGTCCTCGACACTGACATCTGCCGCGCCCGCGTTCGGAGATGCCCGATCCTGGAGCATGGTCCCCGCCACCACCACAATCGCTACAAATCCGCCGATGAGGATCAGTCCTCCGACGAGCGATCCGGTCCGGTTCCACACCGGACCGTCTCCGCTCTGAGGGCGGCCCGGGTGGGACTTCCACCACACCACGACCGTTATACCCAGTGCGAGTGCGCCCAGCGGTGCCAGCCAGAGGGCGAGAGTGGTGCCGGACGCGGGAGGGTCGAGCAGCAGAGCACCAGTGAACGATCCCAGCAACTCTGAGATGATCTCCTCGTCCGTGGCCCCCGCGGCGACACGCTCCTCGACGAGGGTCATCATGTCGGTGGCCATCGGCGCCGGGGAGTCACCGATGGACTCACCCTGGCACACCGGGCATTTGATCAGGGCACCGATCCGCTCCACCCGGTCATCGGGGGTCTCGTTGGTGGCAACCAGGACGATGAGCGCGACTGCCATGGCCAATGTGATTGCCGCGAATAGGGCGTTCTTGACGCGCTCAGACATCGGCTGTGGTGTGTTGGCGATCGCTGACCCGCTCCGCGGCCCTGGCAACGACCGCCCAGAACCCGCCGCCTGCGGCGAGGAGACCGCCGACCCAGAGCAGCCAGATCAGAGGTGACGTGTCGAGCGTGAGAGAGGCGGATCGGGAGTCGAGGTTGCGGAGGGTGATATAGAGGTCGCCGCCGGGGCGGCTGAGGACACCGGGCGTGATGATTCCCGACGCCTGCGATCTGTAGAAGTTGTTGGTGGGCTCCATGGTCGCTACGAAGGCGTTGTCCCGCAACACCGTGATACGCGCCCCGCGGACAGTCCTTTGCGGCTCCTCGAACTGGAACGGGCCCTCGTAGATCAACTCGTAGCCGGCGAACTCCGTTGATTCCCCGGGCTCGAGGACGACAGTTTCGTGGAGGGTGAGGTTGGCAACAAATGCGATGCCTACTGCGACCATGACCAACCCGATATGGCTCAGTTGCCCTGCCCAGAACGGCGTGTCACCGGCCAGTACCTCGCGGATGGCGCGGGTGCGGTTCAGGCTGCCCCCTTTGGCCCGGCGCCTTCCTTGCTCCATAAGAAGTCCCAGGATCGAACCTGTCACAAATGTCGCCAGGACCACCGCCAGGACCACCCAGCCGATACGGGTCACGAAAAGTGCAACAAGGAGGCCTGCAGCCATCGCCGTCAGAGAAGGCGTGCGGGTGCGCTGCCAGATGATTCCGGGGGAAGGATTGCCCCAGGGTGTGACCGGGCCGAATCCCATCACGAGGAGCAATGCAAAGGTGAGCGGTACAGCAAGACGGTTGTAGAACGGCCCTCCGACACCTACCTGGGTGCCGGTGAAGGCCTCCACGAGGAGCGGGTATGTGGTTCCGATCAGCACGACGAACGCGTAGAGAGTGAGCAGAAGGTTGTTGGCCAGGAAGCTCCCTTCCCGGCTCACGAAGCTGTCGATGCGGGGAGCCGAACTGACCAGGTGGGACCTGGTGGCGAACAGGGTGAACGATGCGACGAGGATGAGGGCGAGGAAACCGAGCAGCGTCGGGCCGATGGCGCTCTGGGTGAAGGAGTGGACCGAGTTGATCGTCCCCGACCGGGTTAGGAAAGTCCCCAGAATTGTCAGCGAGAACACAGAGATGATCAGCACGAAATTCCATGCCTGGAGCATGTTGCGCCGCTGTTGGACGACGGCGGAGTGCAGGAACGCGGTGGCCACCAGCCAGGGCATGAAAGAGGCATTCTCGACGGGATCCCAGGCCCAATACCCACCCCAGGACAGAACCTCGTATGCCCACCAGCCGCCGAGGACGATGCCGACGGTTAGAAAGCTCCAGGCAACGAGAGTGGCCCGATGTGACCGTCGCAGCCATGTCGGACCCGGGACCCTCAAAGCGAGAGCACTGATCGCGTACGCGAAAGGAACCGACATCCCAACGTAGCCGAGATAGAGCATCGGGGGATGTACAGCCATGAGTATGTGGTTCTGCAACAGCGGGTTGGGGCCCGCCCCATCGACGGGTGCGCTGATCGCGGCGAAGGGCCACGGGCTGGAGGCCGCACATGCCCGTTCCGCCGCCTGGACGCACACTTCGAACGGGTTGGAGATGGTGATCATCATCCCGAAGAAGAAGACCGCGATGACCCCCAGCACCGCCAGGGCGCCGGCGCCGAGGTGGTCGGGTGCTTTCAGGTACCGCATGAGCACAAACCAGATGAAACCGGCGAGCACCAGACCCCAGAGCACGATCGAGCCTTCCAGGGCACCCCACGCGCTGGCGACATTGAAAGGGAAGGGGGTTGTCGATGCGTGGTGGTTGGCAACGTAGGAAATCGCGAAGTCGTTGGTCACCAGGGCCAACTCGAGGGCGACCATGGCCACCACGGCGCCACCCAACAGCAGCTTTGCCGGGGATTTGAGATCGGCGAGCCCTGATTCAGATAGAGCGGCGCGAGCCGCGCGATAAGCAAGGAGGGCGGCACCGGCCAATCCGGCGAGGATCCCCGCAGTCCCGAGAAGGGAGAGGACCACTAGCTGCCCTCGACCCGGGTTCCCTCTTCCGGCACCACGTAGTTCTCGTCGTGGCGGATGAGAGCATTCGTCGCGATGTAGGTGTTCCCGTCCCAGGCTCCGTCGAGCAGTACCGGGACCGTGTCATCGAAAAGGGGGGGAGGAGTATCGGTGAGCCTCACCGGGATCGTCTCCCCGCCGTCGGTGACATCGAACAAGAGGTCATCACCCTCCTCTGAGAGACTGCCTTCCACCACCGCACCGGCGAGCCTGAAGCGTTCGCCATCAGGGAAGTCGGATCGTTGATCGACCGCCTCGGTGGGGTAGAGGTAGTAGGTGAGATTGTCGCCGAGCCCGACCAGTGACATGGCGACGATCAAAGCGATGATCCCTCCGATTCCGAAAAGAACCAGAGTTCGATGCTCCATCTACGGTTCCGTCCGCTTGCGGCGGATGTGGAGGTAGGCGGCATAGCCCAGGGTGGAGCCATAGACAACTACATAGGTCACCACGACGACGAGGGTGTCAGACATCTTCGATCTCCGTCAGGCGCGGGGGCGACACCGCATCGCCGGCCGGGGTGGCGGCGGCAGCCTTCGCGGCTTCGAGGCGGGCGATGTAGGTGCGTCCCATGAACAGACCCACATATAACACCGTAAAAGCCGCAACGTTTACCAGCAGTGCCACCAGCATTTCCGAGCTCATCGTCGAACCGTCGGGGCGGATCGACTGGGTCTGGTGCAAGGTACGGAAGAGGTTGACCGAGAAGTAGACCAGGGGAACCTGGATAACTGCGATCGTTCCGAGAATTGCCGACCGACGGGCTCTGACCTCTGGGTCGGCGATTGCCTTTCGCAGTGCGAGATAGCCGATGTAGACGAAGATCATCACGGCCGTGGTGGCAAGCCTGGCGTCACCCCAGTCCCATGCCTGGCCCCAGACAGCCTGACCCCAGACCATCCCGGCGACCACACCGACGACTGCAAAGAGGATCCCGATCTCGGCAGAGGCCTCGGCAGCTCGGTCCCAGCGCGACTTCTTGCCGATCAGGTACATGATCGAGCCCAATGCCGTCACCCCGAAGGCGAGAAAGGCCAGCCACAGCGTCGCCGCATGGATGTAGAGCATCCTTGTGTATTCGCCCTGCAGGGCGTCCAACGGCGCGGTAAAGGCGAGGTAGCCCCCTACAGCGAGAGCGAGTGCCGCGATCAGGAGCGTGATCTGTATACGTTTCATCGCGATGCTTCCTCTAGCGGTCTGGAGAGCCCGACACCCGCCACCAGCAGGGCCAGATCTGTTGTGATCAGAAGCAAAATCCAGATAAGGATACTGTCGTTCCTGGCGATAGATTCCACCGCTTGCGACGCCCCCACGACGATCGGGATGACCAGTGGAGCGATAATCAGAGAGGCGAGGGCGGATTGATTACGCAACCCGCTGGCAACCTCGCCGGCGAGGGTGGCGAGCATCGCCAGGCCGGCTGCGGCAAAGAGAACCGCAAGCGCAGTGGGGCCGAACCATCCCGAGGGAAGATCTGGATCAAATAGAAGCACCATCACAACGAGCAAAACAGCCATAAACCCGACGAGGAGCAGGGCGGCAGCCATCGACCTCCCGATGAAGCGGGCGGCAGGGTCGAGGCCGAGCAGCATCGATATGTCGCGCCGCTGCTCTGTTTCACTCACCGAAGTTCGCAGAGCTACCTGCATTCCGTAAAGCACCGCAACCGCCCAGAACACGGCAGTGCCCACCTCTCCGGCGTCGGTGAAACTCGCCGGTATGGCGAGGGAGAAGATCATCATTGCCACGACGGCGAACGGGAGGACGATGCGAAAGGCATCCCCGATCCGCTGTTCGACCAACAGGTCAATCCGCATTACCTCTTTCGACTGACGCCAGAGTGTCATCGAACCTGCTCCAACCTGCCATTGACCAGGCGGTGAATCGCGGCGAATCCTGAGCCGAGGCCGTCGGCTTCGTGGGACACCGTGACGACGCCTCCGTTTCGCTCGATGGTGAGCTGGGTGAGGGAATCGACGAGGGTGCGCGCTTCGACGTCGAGACCCGATCGGGCCTCGTCGAGGAGGAGCAGTTTGGGTTTGGCGACCAGCAGCCAGGCAATCTCTGCCCGCCGTTTCATCCCGAAGCTCGAGCGGGAGACACTTCGATCCGCAGCATTCTCCAGGCCCACCACGGAAAGCGCCCGGTCGAGAGATGTTTCGAGGCGGTTCGAGATTCGACAGAAATGGACCAGGTTCTCGCGAATCGTCAGCTCTTCGATGAGAGCGGGTGTATGTGTGATCAGGCCGATCGAATTCCGCACGGACCTATCGAC
Organism: Acidimicrobiia bacterium; assembly: GCA_035513195.1. Lineage (GTDB taxonomy): Bacteria > Actinomycetota > Acidimicrobiia > Spongiisociales > ZC4RG35 > MA-ANB-1. The sequence goes on from DATKCM010000178.1 coordinate 9,735, forward strand.
CGTTTCTCCCAGATCGGATCCGAGAACCAAGCCGTGGCCCCTGCCGGGGCGGAGCAGAGTCGCCAACAGTCTGAGGAGGGTGGTCTTCCCGCTGCCGTTCGGCCCGACAATGGCCGTCGTTTCACCTGGCGCCAAAGAGAGGGTGATGTCGGTGAGGACGGGCTGGCCGCCAAGGGCCACGCCTACCGATTCCAATTGCACGACGTCGCTCACGTCAGGAGTCTCCCCGTCCCGGGCACGACACTCAAGTCAGACGCCGGTTGGAGACCGCCGAGACGACCGTCACTGCCACGCCCAACCCGACTCCGGCTGCATACCAACCGACCGGACCTCCGGTCAACGAGAGACGGAACGGCTCCGTCGCCAGTCGTACCCCGGCGGCCAGGGCGAGTGCAACGCCGGACCGAAAGGCGACGTGCTCCGGGAGGCGAGTCACCAGGATTGCGGCCGCGAGCATTCCGATGGCTGCATAGATCTCCACGCTAGCTGTGGGGCGTCCGGAGCCTTTCCTGGGTGGCGATCAGCTCCTCGAATCGGCCCATCTGGCGGTCGACCGCCGCCGGCGTGCCCCCGCCGGGGGATCCCGCCCGTGTGACGGCTGACTTGAGTAACTCAGCTGCCTCCGGGCCCAGGTGGGGTGACTCGGCGACAAGTTCGGCAAGTGTCCGCTCACCGTTGAGGGACTGGTTGACCAGCGAACCGATGATCTCATGGGCTTCGCGGAAAGGAGTTCCCCTGGTGACCAGCCATTCGGCGAGGTCGGTGGCGACCAGGTACGGCGAGCCGGCCGCGTCGGCCATGCGCCCGGTGTCAAAGCTGAGGGTGGCGATCATCCCGTCGACCGCGGAGAGGATGAGGTGGGTCGTGTCGAACGAATCGAAGAGAGGCTCTTTGTCCTCCTGGAGGTCCTTGTTGTAGGCGAGCGGGAGGCCTTTGAGCGTGACGAGCAGGCCGGTGAGATTACCGATGAGGCGGCCGGCCTTGCCCCGGGCCAATTCGGCAATGTCGGGGTTGGCCTTCTGTGGCATCATCGAAGACCCGGTCGAGTGTGACTCGCTCATCCGCACGAAGCCGAACTCGGCCGCCGACCAGATGATCATCTCCTCGCCGATCTGGCTGAGATGGACCCCGAGCAGGCTGAGGGCGAACAACGTCTCAGCGACGAAGTCGCGGTCGCTGACAGCGTCGAGGCTGTTCTCGAACACCGCCCCGAAACCAAGCTCGGCGGCTGTCAGCTCGGGGTCGATGGGAAGTGTCGACCCGGCCAGCGCCCCGGCACCGAGCGGGGAGACATCGAGGCGTTTTCTCGCATCCAGGAGGCGGTCGAAATCACGCACCAGGGCCCAGCCGTGAGCGAGGAGATGGTGGGCAAGGGTCACCGGTTGCGCCTGCTGGAGGTGGGTATAGCCGGGGAGGATTGACTCACCTGCCTCCGCCGCTCGTGCCAGGAGCGTCTTCTCCAACTGGTGAACCAGGGTCAGGGTGGTGTCGATTGCCTGCTTGGTCCAGAGACGGAGGTCGGTTGCCACCTGGTCGTTGCGGCTCCTCCCGGTGTGGAGCTTGGCCCCTGCCGGAGTGATCGCGGTGACACCCCGCTCCACCGCCGTGTGGATGTCCTCGTCATTGGTCGCGAACTCGAACGCACCGCTGGCGATCTCCGACTCAACGGTGTCCAGGGCGGCGAGGATCTCGTCGGTCTCGTCACCGGTGAGTAAGCCGACCTTCGCCAGCATCCGGGCATGGGCGCGGGATCCGGCGATGTCTTCTCGGAACATTCGGATGTCGAATGCCAGGCTGTCGTTGAGCGCACGGAGATCGTCGGATGGTCCGGCGTCGAACCGGCCCTGCCACAGCGTCATGGCTCAGGGACGCTTGCGCGCCAGATTCCGGAGCCTGAGGGCATTCAGCTTGATGAAGCCGTCGGCGTCGGCCTGGTCGTAGACACCTTCGTCCTCACCGAAACTCGCGGTACGGGCGTCGAACAGCGAATCGCTCGACCTCCGGCCCACGATGTCGACATTGCCCTTGTACATCTTGACCTTCACCTCCCCGTTGACGTGCTCCTGGCTGTGATCGATCGCCAGCTGCAGCATTTTACGCTCCGGGCTCCACCAGTAGCCGTTGTAGATCAACTCGGCGTACTTGGGCATCAGGCTGTCCTTGAGATGTGCAACTTCCCGGTCGAGGGTGATCGATTCGATGGCGCGGTGGGCTTTGAGCATGATCGTCCCGCCAGGGGTCTCATAACACCCCCTGCTCTTCATACCGACATAACGGTTCTCCACGATGTCGATACGCCCCACCCCGTTGGCGGCACCGATCTCGTTCAATGTGGTCAGGACGTCGGCCGGCGAAAGCTGCTGGCCGTCGATGGCGACGATGTCGCCACCCTGGAACTCGAGGTTCAGGAAGGTGGGCCGGTTCGGGGCATGTGCCGGGTCGACTGTCCATTGCCACATGTCTGCCGGGGCCTCGGCCCAGGGGTCCTCGAGCGGGCCACCTTCGTAGGAGATGTGGAGCAGGTTTGCGTCGGTGGAGAAGGGTGACTCCTTGCCGCGCGTTTTCTCGATGGGGATGCCCCGGTCGCTGGCGTACTTCATCAGCGATTCCCTGGAGTCGAGCTCCCAGATCCGCCAGGGGGCGATCACCTCGATGTCGGGGGCGAAGGAATATGCGCTCAGCTCGAACCTGATCTGGTCGTTGCCTTTGCCGGTGGCTCCGTGGGCGATGGCGTCGGCGCTGTTCTCCCGGGCGAGCTCGACGATGCGTTTGCCGATCAGCGGTCGGGCGATCGAGGTGCCCAGGAGATACTCACCCTCATAGACGGTATTCGCCCGGAACATCGGAAACACGTATTCCCTGACGAACTCCTCCTGGAGGTTCTCGATGTGAATGTCGCTTTCGGGAACACCCAGGCTCAAGGCTTTGGCCCGCGCCGGGCCTGTCTCGTGCTTCTGGCCGATGTCAGCGGTGAAGCAGATGACCTCAGCCTCATAGGTCTCCTGCAGCCACCTGAGGATGATCGAGGTGTCGAGGCCGCCTGAATAGGCGAGCACCACCTTCTTGATGTCTTGTCTCGTTGTGTTCATAAGCCTGCAATCTCCCTGAATCTTGCTGCGAGGTCTTTGCCTTCGGTCCCTTCGTAGGTGACAACGAACATCGTGTCGTCACCTGCGACGGTGCCGAGCACGTCGGGTATCCCCGCCCGGTCGATTGCCGAAGCTACGACATGTGCTGAGCCCGGGGGAGTGCGGAGCACGACGATGTTCGCCGACGACTGGATGTCAACCACCCAATTCGCCAGTACCCGCTTGAGCAGGTCTTCGGGGACCACCCGGTCGGCCGGGTGCTCGGGAATTGCGTACACCGCATCGCCGCCTGCCACCCGGACCTTGACCGCCCCCAGTTCGTCGAGATCGCGCGAAACGGTTGCCTGGGTAGCGATCATGCCCTCCTGTTCGAGAAGGTCAACGAGCTGTCCCTGGTTCGTTATCGGCTGCTCTCTGAGCAGGTCGGTGATTTTGTGCTGGCGCTGGTTCTTGTTCATTCCTTGTTTTCCTCGATAATCCAGGCGAGCAGGCCGCGTGCGGTGTGCATTCGATTCTCCGCCTGCAACCAGACCCTGCTCTGCGGTCCGTCGAGCACCTCGTCTGTCACCTCGTTGCCTCTCTTGGCAGGGAGACAGTGGAGGAAGATGGCTTTTTCTCCCGCCGCCGACATCATGTTGGCATCGACGCGGAATTCCTGAAACGCCTCGCGCCTTGTTTCTGCTTCGTTCTCTCTTCCCATCGAGGCCCAGGTGTCGGTGTAGACGACATCGGCGTCGGCAACGGCTTCGAACGGCGATCTGAAGATCTCGACTTCGCCACCCATCCGGGAAATCTCCTCGATTTGCTCGCCGGAGAATGTATATCCGGGGGGGCCGGCGAGGCGAAACTTCATCGCGGCGAGACCCGCCACTTTTGCCAGTGAGAGTGCCACATTGTTGGCATCGCCGATGAAGGTGATGGTTCTGTCTTCGAGTACCGACAGCTCCCCACGCATGGTGAGCAAGTCCCCCAGGGCCTGCATCGGATGCGACTTGTCGCTAAGCAGATTCACCACCGGGATCACGTCGAGGGCTGCCATCCGTTCCACGGTGGAGTGGGCGTGGACCCGAGCTCCGAGGATCTCGTGGTAACAGGCGAACGTCCTGGTGACATCTTCGACGGTTTCCCTCATATCCAACCCGAGCTCGTCGGGACGGATATAAACGGGGTGCCCGCCCAGTTGGACCACAGCCATCTCCATTGCATTACGGGTGCGAGCCGACGGCTTCTCGAACAGGAGCGCCACGCCTTTCCCGTCGAGGAGCGACTGAGTCTCGGGTTGTGTCGAGAGATCGAGGATGTACTCGAGCTCTTCGGTAGTGAGTTCATCGATGTCCAGGAAGTGACGCATCATCCCTCCTCGGGTACGGAGGCGACTGCAGCGGAGATGATGTCGATCGCCTCGTCGATCTGTTGTTTGCTGACGATGTATGGGGGAGCCAGTCTCAGGGCAGTGTCGGTGACTCCATTGACAATCAGGCCCCGCTCGAGACATGCGGTGGCGATGTCTTTTGCGGTACGGCCGGCCAACGACGCAGGACTCAGCTCCAGGGCGAGGAGTAGACCCCGTCCCCGCACGTGGTCGACCCCGGTGCAGGCTTCGGCTCGCTTTGTCAGGTAGGCGCCCATCTCGCGGACCAGTGACGGAGCGTCGATTTCGATGTAGGCCTTCAGGGCCGCCCGGGCTGCTGCCAGTGCGACTGGCTGGCCGGCGAACGTGGAACCGTGGTCGCCCGGGCCGAAAGCGGCGGCGACGGGGTCGGTGGCCCAGACCGCCCCGACGGGAAATCCGTTGCCGAGGGCCTTGGCCATCGTCACGATGTCAGGTTTGATCCCTGCGTGCTGGAATCCGAACCACTCCCCGGTCCGCCCCATCCCGGTCTGGATCTCGTCGATGATGAGCAGCACCCCGTTTTGGTCGCAGAGCGACCGCACCGCCTCGAGATACCCGGCGGCAGCCGGGTTCACTCCGCCCTCACCCTGGACCGATTCGAGAAGGATCGCGGCGACGTCAGGTGCCATCGCGAGTTCCATGGCCCCGATGTCATTGAAAGGGACATGGCGGAAACCTTCTGGCATCGGCGCGAAAGGTGTGTGCTTTTTGGGCTGGCCGGTGGCGGCAAGGGTGGCGAGTGTTCTTCCGTGAAACGATCCGAGCGCTGAGACCACCACATACCGGCCCGGCCCCTGGTATTTCCTGGCGAGTTTGATCGCTGCCTCGTTGGCTTCGGCGCCAGAGTTCTGGAAGAGGACCTGTCCCGGGCCGCAATCGACCAGGTTGGTGATGGTCTGGGCAACCGGGGCCTGGTGCTCGTTCGCAAACAGATTGGAGGTGTGCACCAGGATCGAAGCCTGCTCGCTCACGGCTTTGGTTATCTCCGGATGGGCGTGGCCGAGGGCGACAACAGCGAGCCCTCCGAGGAAATCGAGATACTGTTTTCCCTCCCGATCCCAGATGTACGGCCCGATGCCCTTCACGAACAGCCGGGGCGGCGAGCCGTAGTTGTTCATCAGCGGGCTGTGCCCACCGGTCGTGCCCCACGCTGCTGCCTGAGCCATCGTCATTGCGGATCGCTCCCAACCATCGTGCCGATCCCGGCATCGGTGAGCAGCTCGAGGAGCAAGACGTGGGGGATCGTCCCGTCGAGCATATGTGCAGAAGAAGCACCTCCCCGCACCGCTTCGATGCAGGCGCGGACCTTGGGGATCATCCCGCTGCTGATCGCAGAAGTGTCCAGCATTCTTTCGACCTGGCTCACCGAAGCGCTGGGTATCAACGAGTCGAGGTCGCCGGGATCTTCGAGCAGCCCTGGAACATCGGTCAGGTATATGACCTTCTCAGCGCGGAGCGCCGCTGCCAGAGCGCCGGCAACGGTGTCGGCGTTGATGTTGTATGCCTGTCCATCGAGGTCGGAACCGATCGTGGAGATGACGGGGATCATGTTCTCGGCGAGGAGGCGCTCAATGATTCCCGGCTGTATGGACACGATCTTTCCGACCAGGCCCAGGGATTCGTCCTGTGGGGCGGCCGTGATCAGTCCGCCATCCTCGCCGGATAACCCCACTGCGAATGCACCGTGAACGTTGATCGCTCCGACGATGTCCCGGCCGATTTTCCCGACCAGGATCATCCTGACCACGTCGAGGGTTTCGGCGTCGGTGACACGAAGTCCGTCCTGGAATTTGGTCTCTTTGCCCAGTTTCTCGAGATGGATCCCGATCTGGGGGCCGCCGCCATGAACGACAACCGGCTTGAGGCCGACAGAACGCAGCAAGACGATGTCCTCGGCGAAGGTGGTCGCCAGGCCGGGGTCGGTCATTGCACTTCCGCCGTACTTCACCACGATCACCGAGTCCCGGAATCGCTTGATGTACGGCAGCGCTTCGACCAGAGCTTCCGCTCGTTGTGCGGGGGCGTAGGTTCTGGTCTCGATCATGTCCGGTACCCGGCATTGATTTCGATGTACCCATGAGTGAGATCGCACGTCCAGACCGTCGCCTGGTGCTCTCCAACACCCACGTCGACGGTGATCTCGACTTCGTCCTGCGCGAGGTGCTCGGTGGCGACGGACTCCCGGTAGCCGTCGAGGACGCTGCCCGACTCGGCAACCTGCTCGGGGCCGATCCAGATCGCCAGCCTGTCGCGGTTCGCCGGCTGGCCGGCTTTACCCACGGCCATCACCACCCGGCCCCAGTTGGCATCACCGGCGGCAAGCGCCGTCTTGACGAGCGGTGAGTCGGCGATTGACTTTGCGATTGCCGCTGCCGAATCCTCGCTGACCGCGCCGGTGACTTTCACCGCCACCAATTTGGTTGCGCCTTCGCCGTCGCGGATTATCTGCTGGGCAAGGTCGAGGGTGACGTTTTCCAGAGCGGCCTGAAAGGCGGGGAGCCGGGGGTCGGAAGTGCTGCTGATGGGATCGGCGGACCCGGCACCAGTGGCGAAGAGAAGCACCGAGTCGTTTGTAGAGGTGTCCGAGTCGACCGTGATCCGGTTGAAGCTCCTGTTCACCGCCGAACTGAGCGAGCTCTGAAGGATCTCCGGGGCAACGGCAAGGTCGGTGAAGAGGAAACCGAGCATCGTGGCCATGTCCGGGGCAATCATGCCGCTGCCCTTGGCGATTCCGACGATTGTCGCATCGGTTCCGTTCACCGACGCGAACGAACCTTTGGCGAAGGTGTCGGTGGTCCTGATCGCCTCGGCTGCGTCCTGCCAACCCTGCTTATCGGATGGTTGGAGGCTTTCGAGCAGAGGAGGGAGGGCGGCAGCCACCTTCTCGTCGGGCATGGGCTCTCCGATCAGCCCGGTGGAAGCCACCAGAACACTCTCCGCGGAGACTCCTAACCCCGAGGCGACGGCGAGAGCAGTGAGCTCTGTGGAGATCTCACCCGCTTTGCCGGTAAACGCGTTGGCGTTGCCCGAGTTGCACACCAGGGCCCGCGCACTGCGATCGCCCTGATCGAGGACCCGCCGGCACCACTCGACGGGGGCTGCGGGGCAAAGTGACCGGGTTAGCGTGCCCGCCACCGACGTGCCGGGTGCCATTTCGGCAACGAGGAGATCGGCCCGGTGGTTTCTCCTGATACCGGCGGCAGCCGTCGCCAGTTTCACGCCCGCTATGGGCGGCAGCTGCGGGAAGCCGGTCGGAGCGAGGGGAGATGTCGCAAGGGTCACGGGTGGATCCCGGCCGTGGAGAGCCCGGTCGCCTCCGGCAAACCAAGGCTTATGTTTGCGCACTGAATCGCTTGCCCGGCGGCCCCCTTAACCAGATTGTCAAGGGCACCGATCGCAATCAGCCAACCGGTCCGCGGGTCGACCCTGGCGGTCAGGTGGACGCTGTTCGACCCGAGGGTCGCCTTCGTCCCCGGCAGCCGATCGCTGACAGTGACAAAGTCTTCGGCGTCGTAAAAGGAGGCGAGGCAGTCGATGGCGTCGGCGGTAGTGACGGTGTCGACCGGTTGTGCGTAACAGGTGGCAAGGATGCCGCGGCTCATCGGCGCCAGATGGGGAGTGAAGATCAGCTGTACATCGGTGCCGGCATGGAGCCCGATCGCCATCTCCATCTCCGGAGTGTGCCGGTGGTTGAGCAGACCGTACGCGGCAAAGTTCCCGTCCACGGAAGAGAAAGACATTTCGGGTGCCGCGGTCCTGCCCGCTCCGGAGACGCCGCTGACTGCATCGACGATGATGCCCTTCGGCTCGATCATCCCCTCGGCAACGAGGGGTGCCAGGGCCAACGAGGCTGTGGTCACGTAACACCCGGCGACTGCGACCAGATCTGCCCCGGGCAGGCTCTCCCGGAACAACTCGGGCAAACCGAACACGAATTCACCAAGCAACTCTGGGCTCTCGTGCTTCTTTCCGTACCATCTCTCGTAAGGGTATGGGGAGTTGAACCTGAAATCGGCGGAGAGGTCAACGATCTTCTTGGTTTCGGTGCGCAGAGCCGGCACCAGCTGCTGTGACTTCCCGTGGGGGAGCGCGAGGAAGGTCAGGTCGGTTCCGGAAGCGATGCCGGGTGAGTACGTCTCGAAGGTTTGATCGCCGACAACCGCGGCGAGGCTTGGGTAGCGGTCGGAGATCTTGGTGCCTGCGGAGGAGTCGCCGGTGGCGGCAACCACCTCGAATTCCCCATGTCCGGCACAGATCCTGAGGAGCTCGGCTCCTGCATATCCGGATGCGCCAACTATTGCGACTCTGTGCATCAGGGCACTCTAACCCTGCTGCATAAACATGCAAACTTCTGAATAACAACTTATCGGTCGACTTTGCCCACCCGAAGAGGCACCGCCGGGGCGTTGGGGAGGGCGAACGTCCCTTCAGCAGCAACGAGCCGGATCTCCGAGCCGGATAACCAATTCCAGATGAGCGCCGCTTCCTCCGCCACCTCCACCGAAGAAGCAACCTCCCTCAGCTCGCCGGCGCCCGGGTGGTGTGCCCCGAAAAGGGGGCGTCTCCCGTCCCGCCAGGTAGCGACCAGGATCCCGTGGTCGACCACAACATGCTCGCCGGTCTGTGACACTGCCTCGAACACCCCTGCCCTCTCCAGGCATGCCCACTGCTGTCTTTTCTGTAGGGCACGGGCGAGAGCGTTGTGCCTATCGCGTAGCCATCCAGCTTCTTCGAAGCGTTGCTCGGATGAATAGCGTTCCATCCTGGACCTGAGCGGCTCGAGCAGGATCGCCGGATCGGCGTTGATGCCGTCGACCAACTCTTCGATCACCCGCCCATAGATCCGAGGCTCCAGCTCTCCATCGCACGGGCAGAGAGCAACGCCCAACTGGGCGGGGGCACATTTTCCGGTCCCGGCGGCAGGGCGGCTGCGGCAGCGTCTCACCGGAATCGCGTCCCAGATCGCATGCATGACCAGGTCGGCGGATTTCTTGCTGCGGAATGGGCCGATATGGGCTATGGCTCCCTCCTTCACAGTCCTCACCACTGACAGGCGGGGATATGTCTCGTTGGTGACCCGGACGAAATGAGACGTCTTGGGCGGTCTGCTTCTCTTGTTGTAGCGGGGCCGGTGCGTGTGGATGAGCCGCAGTTCGGTCACTTCGGCCTCGATGAGTGTCGGGCATACCTGATGGTCGATTGATGCCATTTCTCGCATCATGTTCCCGATCGTCTTGCGGGTGTCGCCGTAGAAATACTGGCGCACCCTTTGTCTTAGGTTGGTCGCCTTGCCCACGTATACAACGTTGTCATTCCGATCGCGGAACAGGTACACCCCGGGCTCCCGGGGAAGGTGCTCGGACAGGCGGATCTTGTTGTAGAAGCGGGCGCCTTTGGCCCTGGGCAGAGCGAGGAGGTCATCGAGGTTGGTGACACCGATCGAGCCGGACCTCTCCAGCAATCCATGGAGCACGTGGGCGGTCGCCTTGGCATCCTCGAGCGCCCGGTGATTGGGGGCAACGGGGCTTCTGAAGAAAGCGGCGAGGCTTTGCAGTCTGAGGTTTTGTACCTCACCACTAACCAGGCGACGCGCCAGGGCAGCCGTGTCGACCCGATCGTTGTCCAGGCGCCGGTATCCCAACCGGTCGGCGGCCGCGTTCAGAAAGGACATGTCAAAGCGGACATTGTGGCCAACGATCACCGAGTCGCCGATGAATTCCAGAAACGAGGGCAGGACTGTCTCTATTCGAGGAGCGTCGTAGACCATTGCATGAGTGATGCCGGTGAGGATCGTTATCGACGCCGGTATTGGAGCACCTGGATCGACAAGGGTTTGGAACGACCCGAGTTTCTCGCCGTGGCGGTACTTGACCGCGCCGATCTCTGTGATCTCACAGTTTGCCGCCGAGCCACCCGTGGTCTCGAGGTCGAGCACACAGAAAGTCACATCGAAGAGTGGAGTCGAGAGATCGTCGAAGCTGGGTTGTATGGGTAGTGCCACGCTGGCAGTAGCCTATCGAACATATGTTCGATGAGGCAAGCAATTAGAGTCCGTGCCATGGAACTAGTCCAAATCGGGATGTACTCCTCCTCAGCAGAGGCCAATCTCGTGAAAGCGAAACTGGCGGCCAGCGGGGTCGAAGCAATGATTCAGGCCGACTCCGCGTCCGGGGCTGTACCCCAACTCGAGGCGTACTCGGGAGTGAAGGTCCTGGTCAGGGCGCCGGATATGGAATTCGCCCTCGAGATCCTGGAACGGATGCTGCCCTCGGGCTCAGACCCCGGGTAGGCGATACTTGGCCGGTTACGACGTCTCATCGACGACAAACGACCATGTAAAACGGTTGGTCCGGCTGCACGATCGGCGGCATCGGGACTCAGAGAGATTGTTCGTCGTCGAGGAACCGCGCATCATGAGGCGTGCCATCGACGGCGGCCATATCCCCGCCGAGCTCTATGCCTGCCCCGACGACAATCCTGACCTATTCGGTCTTCCTCATCGCACCATGAGCCCCGAAGCGATGAACAAAGCGTCGTATCGGAGCGTCTCCACCGGTCTGATCGCGCTGTTCCCATATCTCGACACCACCCTCGATCGAATCCCCGAATCCGACAACCCGCTCCTGCTGGTGAGCGAGGGGTTGGAGAAACCGGGGAATCTCGGGGCGCTGTTACGGGTCTCCGACGGAGCCGGGGTGGACGGTGTCATCCTGGTCGAGCCGGCGCCTGACCCGTTCAACCCGAACGCAGTGAGGGCCTCGACCGGTTGCCTGTTCACAGTCCCGGTCGCCATATCCGACCTGCAGAGCGTGGTCACCTGGATGGCCGACCGCGGCCTTCGTTCCGTCGCAGCCACCCCCGAGGCGAGCCTGCCTTACTGGAAGGCTGATCTGAGCAGCGGTTGCGCAGTATGGGTGGGTGCAGAGGCCAGCGGGCTATCTGAGTCGGCAAAGGGGCGTGCCGATCAAGCGGTCTCGATACCTATGGTCGGGGCGGCCGATTCGCTCAACACGTCGGTGGCGGCCGCCCTCATTCTCTACGAAGCCCGTAGACAGCGACGTCAGGGGGCTATGTAGGTTTCGAAGTGCAGGGTCTCCGGAAGGGGTCGCCGACCCCGATCAAGGCTCCCTGATCGTCTGTCCGGGGCGGGGATTCCCACGGTTATCACGCCAATCGGCTCAAAATGCGCTGGAAGCTCGAGCAGCTGATTCAGCTCGGAGATGGAGTGCATACCGAGGAATCCGGCTGCGAGACCTTCGTCGACTGCGGCAAGCAACACTGCCATCATCGCCGCCCCCGCATCGACCCACCAGTATGGGACCGGCCAGTCGATTTCCTCTCCGGAGTCGCCCAGCTTGTCCGCCTCCGCATACCGGTCGTGATAGAGCTTTTCCGAAACCGCCACGACGATGTGCGCCGGTGCCTTTGAGATCCAGGGATCGAATCCCGCCGCCACGTATTCGGATTCGCCGGCCATTTCACCGATCACTTCCCGACGATGGGCGTCAGTGATCACCACAACTGCAATGCCCTGCGAGTGCCCTGCCGAGGGTCCCCTCAAAGCCGCTGACCCCACTCTGGCCAGAACCTCGTGGTCGATGGGGTCAGTTTCGTAGTTCCGGACCATGCGCCGGCGCGCCAGCGCCTCGTGGAATTCCATGAGGAACATTCTGTCACACTCCTCTACGATGATCGGAGGTGCGGGTGGAGACACGGAGCCGGCTAGTTCTGGCAGAATCGAGAGGCGAGATGAATTCGACATCCCGACTGGAACAGAATGTCGTATGGACCCGGGGAAAGGGCTGTTTCGAACTCGCCGAAATTCTCTCCACCGGCGAGCCGAATCGCGTCCAGGGCGACCTGTCCCGCGGGTGTATCGAGAACCGGGCCGACATCGTGGTTGCCAAGAAGATGCCCGGATCGTTCGATCTGGCCAATGTTGCAGTTCCCGTCGATTTCGAGCGGGAGAAGATCACCAGGGTATCGGCCACGGTTGCCGGTGGTCCGCACTCGGAGTTGGCCGCTCGTGCGGCGGCACATATCGCACGTGTGCTCGATGTGCCTTTGGAGATCGTGTCGGCCCACCAGGACCCCGATGGGCTGGGTGAAGCGATGCGGGTTGTCGCCCAGTTCGGCGAGCGCTTCCCTGGCGCTGGCCGCCGAGTGGTCCAAGCCCAGGACATGAACGAGCTGGCCGAAACTGCTGAAGAAGGGTCGCTGATGGTTGTAGGAGCTCCCGGAGGATCCTGGCTCCGGCGATCACGTTTCGGCTCTGGCGCCCGGATCAAGTCAGCTGCTAGAGCGGGAGCGGTAATGGTTCGCTCAGCGCCCGACCGGGTCTACAGGTTCATGGGCGAACCGGTCTACGTGGCGCCGCTGCTGCAGGCCGCTGACACGCTCCGGCTCCACACCGAGAATGTACTGGCCGTGGCTGAACGCGGGATCCTGGTGGGCGTGGTGAGACGAGAAGATCTCAACGGCGTCGGAGACCGAACCGTGGCCAGCGTCATGGCGGAACCCGTCTCTGCGAAAGTCGATGCAACCATCGAAGAGGCGCGCCCTCTCGAGGAGACATTCGGCCGCGACCCGATCCCGGTCACCGACCACGAAGACCACTTGGTCGGTGGTTTGTCCTTGCCCGCGGCCTGAAATCGGGCAGAATCAGGCGGGTGAATCCCAAATCATTCTTCAAAAGCCTCTTCTGGTCGGCCATCGCGCTTGTCCTCGTGTTCCATGCGGTGGGGGGTTGGTACTTCTCCAGCGAGTTGATCGATGACGCATTTGTCATCGATTCCGACCCGATCACCGTCACCGGTGGAGATTTCGAACTCGAGCTGGTCGAATATGAAACCGAGCTCGGACCGATGGACGCCTGGTTCTTCCCGGCGGAGGGGGACACATGGGTCATCCACGTCCACGGCCGGAGAACCACCCCTGCAGAGGCGCAACCACTCTTCGGGCCGTTACAGGACGCTGGTTATCCGCAGCTGGCGATCACCTACCGCAACGACGACGGTCAGCCTGAGGATCCTTCCGGCTATTACCAGTACGGCGTGACAGAGCACCGGGACCTCAGCGATGCGGTGGACTACGCATTGGAGAACGGGGCTGAAAAGGTTTTCCTCAATTCCTACTCCACCGGCGCGGCCCACACATTGGGATTCGCGTTCCGCGAGGTGCGGGACCGGGTGATCGGCGCCCATTTCGATTCCCCCAATATCAACTTCGGCGAGACGGTCGACTTCAATGCGGCCCAGCGTGAGCTGCCAATTCTGCCCTTCAACGTCCCGGCAAGCCTCAGCGCCGTAGCCAAGTTCGTCACTTCGCTCCGGATAGGTGTCAGCTGGCGTAGCCTCGATTACATCGCGGCGTCCGAGACCAGCCTGATGGTTCCAGTTTTGGTGCACCACGGCACGGCCGATCTCACGGTCCCGATCCAGAGCAGCATCGACTTTGCCACGACCAACCCCGGGCAGGTCCGGCTGACACAGGTCGAAGGCGCCGAGCATGTCGGTTCCTACGACGTCCTGGGCGAGCAGTACATCAACGAGGTTCTGGAGTACATCGCGAGCCTCGAATAAGGCTGCGCCGTCCGTTGGTCTCCTATTGTTGATTGACCCGAAGCGAGGTGCGTGGTCAAGCAACACGAAGTAATGATCAGGCTTGAGGGAGTGTCCAAGCACTACCCGGGAGCTGTTTTGCCGGCAGTTGATCGGCTCACTCTCGACGTCAGACGGGGCGAGTTCGTGACACTGGTCGGGCCTTCGGGCTGCGGCAAGACCACCACGCTGAAGATGATCAATCGCATCATCGAGCCCACCGGAGGGTCGATTTTCGTCGACGGCGTCGATGCCCTCTCGGTGCCGGCACACCAGCTGCGGAGGTCGATCGGTTACGTCATCCAACAGATCGGTCTATTCCCGCATCGGACCATCGCCCAGAACATTGGAACGGTGCCCGGCTTGCTCGGATGGGATCACGCCCGCACGCGGGATCGCATAGCGGAGCTGATCGATGTGGTGGGCCTCGAACCGGAGATGCTGGACAGGTACCCCGCAGAGTTGTCGGGAGGACAGCAGCAGAGGGTGGGTGTCGCCCGGGCCCTCGCCGCCGATCCGCCCGTTCTGCTGATGGACGAGCCGTTCGGCGCAGTCGATCCGATCGTGCGAGGTCACTTGCAGAGGGAATTCCTCGACCTGCAGCGGAAACTGGGCAAGACAGTGGTGTTTGTCACTCATGACATCGACGAGGCCGTTTTCCTCGGTACACGGATAGCCATGCTCAACAACGGGGGCATCCTGGAACAATACGATACGCCTGAGGCGATCCTCAGCGAGCCGGCGAATCGGTTCGTCGAGGATTTCCTGGGTGGTGAGCGGGGGCTGAAGCGCCTTGCCCTTTTGCCGATCAGCTCCGCCGAGATGGTCCGGGGGCCGATGATCGACCGGACAGGCTCCCGGGACGACGCCGAGCGGACAATGGCCGAACACGGTGTCGATTGGGTCGGAGTCCTCGACGGGAGGAAGCTTCTCGGTTGGGTCGATCGCCGCGACCTCCTCTCTTCAGGCCTGGATGCAGTCGAGCCCAGACAGTTCGCAGTGTCCCTCTCGCCAGACTCTTCACTCCGAGAGGCGCTGGATGCCGTGGTGACCGGTCATGCTCGTATCGCCGTGGTCGTGGAGAACGGCGAGTACAAGGGGATGCTCGACCTCGAATCGATCGCAGAGGAGATCACAGAGTGAACCCTGTGTTCGGGCAATCCGACCAACTGATTGACTGGGCATGGGTCGAGCGAAATTTCGGCCAGATCGTTGACCGCACCTGGGAACATCTCACCCTGACCGGGGTCTCGGTGGGCATCGGATTGGTTATCTCGATAGCGTTGACCGTCGTCGCGTTGCGCTGGCGATGGACCTACCCGCCGATCACGGGATTCACCGGGCTCCTTTATACGATCCCTTCGCTGGCCCTATTCGCTCTGCTGGTCCCCTTCACCGGGCTGAGCGCCACGACTGCCATCATTGCACTCACCTCTTACACCCTTCTCATCTTGATCAGGAACATCGTCGCCGGCATCGACGGCGTCCCCGCCGCGGTCAAAGAGGCGGCCGACGGGATGGGATACACGCCGAGGGCAAGGTTCTGGAGGATGGAGGTCCCACTTGCCCTTCCTGTCATTGTCGCCGGGATGCGGATTGCGACCGTGACCACGGTGGGTTTGGTAACCGTTACCGCTGTGATCGGTCAGGGTGGCTACGGATTCTTCATCCTCCGCGGATTGAACACCTTCTTTTGGACCCAGCTGATCATCGGCGTGGTCTTGTCTGTGGTTCTAGCGACGGTTCTTGATCTGTTGTTCGTCGGGCTGCAGAGAGTCCTTAGCCCGTGGGCGAGGGCGAACCGCTGATGAGAATCTGGGAGCAGTTCGTGGATTATGTGACAGATCCGGCCACATGGACAGGTACGGGCTCATTCTGGGTTCGCCTTTTCGACCACATGTGGGTATCTGTCGTCGCCACCCTCATCGCCCTCCTAGCGGTGTTCCCTCTGGCCCTCTACCTCGGCCACATCCGGCGTGGATCTCAGGCGGCTACCGCCATCGTCAATATTGGCAGGGCGCTGCCTTCATTCGGGATACTTGCGGTTGCCTTCCTCGTCCTCGTCGAGATGGGCGCCGGAGTTGGCACGCCATGGTCGATCCTTGCCGCTCTGATCGCACTTGCTGCTCCACCCATCTTCACCAATACCATCGCCGGCATTCAGGCGGTCCAGCCGGCCACGGTCGAGGCCGCTCGGGGGATGGGCCTCACCGAGCGTGAAGTCCTTATGGACATCGAGCTCCCCATGGCAATGCCTCTGGTGATGGAAGGGGTGCGTATTGCCTTTGTCCAGGTGATAGCCACGGCCACGCTCGGAGCCCTGGTGGCCTGGGGTGGACTGGGTCGATACATAATCGATGGCTTCGCGGTTAGGGACAATGGCGAGATTCTCTTCGGCGCGCTGGCAGTTGGTTTCCTTGCAGTTGTTGCCGAAGTCGGGTTCTCCAAGATCCAGAGAGCTATCACTCCGAAGGGTCTCAAGGTTGTCAGATAATTCGGGAATCTCCTGAACAGGCATAAGGTTGGGCTTAGCGGCGCTCCCTGCCAGTCAGGTTTTGATTGGCGGTTTCGGGTGCCAAATTAGCTATGTAAAGGAGAAACCCATGCGGAAATTAGTCCGCAAACGCACTGTTGGGGCGATCCTGGCGCTGTCACTCGTGGCAGCAGCATGTGGATCGGGTGACGGTGCGCGCGATGGTGAGCCGATTGCAGTTGGTTCTTTCGCATTCAACGAGTCTGTCATCGTGGCCGAGATATATGCCCAGGCATTGGAGGCCGAAGGTTTCGAGGTCGAGCGTAAGCTCAACCTGGGTAACCGGGAGGTTGTCAAGCCAGCATTGGAGTCGGGTGAAATCGACCTGGTCCCCGAGTATGTCGGCACTTTGGCCAGTTTCCTGGGTGCAACGCCCACGTCCGACTCGGAGTCGACGTGGAATGATGCAAAGGCAGCGTTCGAGGAGACAGACGTCACTTTGCTCGACTACAGCCCCGCTCAGGATAAGAACGCCTACGTCGTGACTGCGGAGACAGCAGCCGAATACGGGCTGAGCCAGGTCTCAGATCTTCAGCCGGTGGCCGGAGAGTTGGTGTTTGGCGGACCGCCAGAGTGCCCGGAGCGGGAGTTCTGCCTGCTCGGTCTCATGGACGTCTACGGTCTCGAGTTCGCCGAGTTCACCCCACTTGACGCTGCGGGGCCGATAACAATCGCAGCCCTCGAAGGCGGAGAGATCGATGTCGCTCTCCTGTTCACGACTCAGGGGATCATCGCTGATAAAGGCTGGGTTTCGCTGGAGGACGATAAGGGTTTGAACCCTGCGGAGAACCTGGTTCCGGCAATCCGGACCGAGGTCCTGGACGCCTACGGCGACGATCTCAGTGATCTGCTCAATCGGATATCAGCTGCGCTGAATACCGAAGATCTCACCGACCTGAACAAGCGGGCGGATATCGACCAGGAAGATCCTGCCGCTCTCGCTACCGAATGGCTGACCGACAACGGGTTCATCGACGGCTAAGTAATCGCCATCAGCGAGAAGAAAGGGGCCCGTTCGGGCTCCCTTTCTCGTTGGACCGAATTTTGTCACACCCGTCCCGTACCTTGGCGGGGGAAAGGAGAACTGATGCTGATCGACTGTGACATGTGTGCGATGAAGGACACTTCTGCGTGTGACGACTGCGTCGTCTCCGTTCTGCTCCAGATCGGCCCGGTCGAATTGAGCGAGGAGGAAGTGATCGCGCTCGACAACCTCGCCGACACCGGCCTCGTCCCCAAGCTGCGCCTGGTGCCAACCGACCGCAGAGCTTCCTGACATCGACAGGAAGCGCGTTCGCCCCCGTTATCCTCAATGGGATGGTCGTCGTCTACTCCGTGATGCTTGCGCTCGGATTCGCTGCCCTCGTCGTGATCGTCATGGGCGGGACCCTTGCCGAGAACCTCAACCGGGAAGACCGTGATCCCGGTGCCCGAATCGGAGAGGGGGGGCGTCTCCTCGTCGGTGCAGTCCTGGGGTTCGGAATCGGAGGGATGTCGGCCGAATTCTCACCGCTGGATATCAGCTGGCCTGTTGCCCTTGCCATCGCAATGGTTGCCGGCTCGGTGGGGGCATTCTGGGTGAGGTATGCGACCGGAAACAGTGCGTAGAGTTGATGCTCGTTGTATCTGATATACATGGAGCTTTTGATGCCCTGACGTCTGTCGCCGCCCGTAGCGAGACCCTTCTCATTCTGGGCGATCTGGCCAACCTCACCGACTACCGGACCGGAGAAGGCGCCGTGGCGAAGGCGCTGGGCCTCGAGTTCGCACGTGACGCCGCCAGGGCCCGGGGTGAGGGAGACTTTGAGCGGATGCGCACCATATGGCAGACCCGATCCGGTGACCCTGACGCTGCCCGCAAGGGCATCGAGGATGCAGTGAACGCGCAGTATGAGATGCTGTCAACCGCGCTGAAGGACTTTCGGGGTTACGTGATCCATGGGAACGTCGACCGGCCCGACAGTCTGATCGACGCGCTCCCGGCAGGCTTCGACTACGTCCACGGGAAGACGGTCGAAATCGAGGGCGTGACCTTCGGGTTCGCTGGAGGGGGCGTGACCACACCACTCAAGGCTGCCGGTGAGGTCTCCGATGTCGAGATGACAGCCACGCTCGACTCCCTAGGGGAGGTAGATGTCCTCTGTACCCATGTGGCTCCTGCCCTGGGCCCGCTCGAAACCGATGTCATAACCGGACGCCGGGAACGGAGCTCACGGCCAATTCTCGATTACATACAAAAGAGCCAGCCGCGCATGCATCTATTCGGCGACGTACATCAGCCCCAGGCGTCGCGGTGGAGGATCGGGCGGACTCAATGTGTGAATGTCGGATACTTTCGGGCTACGGGACGTGCTTTCCGCCTGGATGTAACAGACCTGCGCGCGGCTAACCTTCGTTTGGAGACATGACCGAAGGCACATATCAAACACTGGAAATCGACGCACCGGCGGACCTGCTCTACGACACGGTTGCCGACATCGCCGGCTACCCGAC
The DNA here is from genome assembly GCA_035513195.1 of Acidimicrobiia bacterium. GTDB lineage: Bacteria > Actinomycetota > Acidimicrobiia > Spongiisociales > ZC4RG35 > MA-ANB-1. The sequence goes on from DATKCM010000178.1 coordinate 28,842, forward strand.
GTGGGCCACGGGTGTGAGAGATGTTGAGGTCCTCGAGACCGACGCCGACGGAAACGTGATCCGTGCCCGATTCGTGGTCGACGCATTCATCAAGGAAATCGAGTACGTGCTCCGCTATACCCACAACCGACCGAATTCGCTCAGTTGGTCTGCCGAAGAGAGCAGCGACGTGAAGATGCTCGAGGGCTCGTACACATTCAACGAGACCGACCGTGGCACCGAAGTGGTTTATGCGCTCACCGTTGAGCCAAACTTCAAGATTCCGGGGTTCATCCGAAGTCAGGCCGAACGCCAGATCGTCACCACGGCCCTCAAAGGCCTGCGCAAGAGGGCTTCCGAGACTCTGGCCGAATGAGGATCCTCCTCGTAACGGGAAAGGGGGGAGTGGGGAAGACGACTGTGGCCGCCGCTACGGCTCTCGCTTCCGCCGATGCCGGCTACCGGACACTCGTGACATCGACCGATCCCGCCCACTCGCTCTCGGACGCGTTGACTATGCCATTGGGCAGCGATCCGACCGAGATCGGATCCAACCTCGACGGTCAGCAGATCGACGCTCAGCGGCAGTTGGACAAGTACTGGGGATCGATCCGGCGTCAGTTGATGGATGTCCTCGATTGGGGTGGCGCCGGGGGCATCGAATCCGAGGAGTTCTTGATCTTTCCAGGAATGGACGAACTCTTCGCCTTGGTCGAAGTCAACCAGCACGCGAGGTCAGGGGCTTACGACGTCGTGGTGGTAGATTGCGCGCCCACGGCCGAGACGCTGCGCCTTCTCTCCCTTCCCGAGGTTCTTTCCTGGTACTTCGACCGGGTTATGCCCACCGAGCGAAGGCTGATGAAAGCGGCCCGACCCATCCTTTCCCGCATCACCGACCTGCCTTTGCCCCGTGACGAGGTCTTCGGGGCCGCCCAATCGGTGTTTGACTCGATCGAGGGGGTCAAAGAACTCATGGGGTCGCCGGAGGTCACATCGGCACGCCTGGTCGTCAACCCGGAGAAGATGGTCATTGACGAGGCGAGGCGGACGTACAGCTATCTCGGTCTCTTCGGTTATGGCGTCGACGGCGTGGTGGTGAACCGGGTTCTCCCTGACGACGTGACCGACCCCTACTTCGATCGTTGGCGCGCCATCCAGAAGGGGCACCTCGATGTCATAGACGAAGCGTTTGCCGACGTTCCCCGGCTCAGGGTCAGGCTCTTCGACGACGAGATGATCGGAGTCGACAGGCTCCGCCGGCTAGCCATGGAGCTGTACGGCGATTCCGACCCGATCGCCGACTTCCACGCAACCAGCCCATTCCGGATCGTTGACGATGAGGGAGGTGTGACAATGGAGCTAGAGGTCCCGTTCGCGGAGAAAGCCGACCTGGATGTGTACCGCAAGGGACACGAGTTATATGTCCAGCTCGGCCCCTACCGCAGGTCGTTTCTGCTTCCCGACGCACTCCACCGACGCGAGGTGACCAGGGCCAAGCTCGACGGGGGCCGGCTCTCGGTGTCGTTTTCCGACCCGGATGAACCGTCGTGAAGGACCGCGAGCAGGTGATCAATGCGCTGAGCCGCGCCGGAAAGCGGGCGCTGATCCATATGATTCAGGCTGCCATCGAAGGGGTAAAGGCGGTCGAGGCCGTGATAGACGAGTTAGGAAAGATGGACAACAATGATGAAGAGGAGCAATCCTCGACCGCTGCCGAACGGATAGAAGTGGAATGACCGAAGGCAATCAAGAGAGAGTCAGACCTGACGAGGTGGTCGAACCCGGTAAGTCGCTGCAAGGAACCAGGCTCATCCAGGACACCATCCTCATCGTTCCCAATCTCGTCAAGCTGGTGGGCCGCCTCCTGACCGACCCCAGAGTCCCGCGTCGGTCGAAGATCGCTCTTGGCGCCGCTGCAGCCTACGTGGCGAGTCCGATCGACCTGATCCCCGAAGTGATCCCAGTCATCGGTTGGGCCGACGACATCCTCTTTCTCCTGTTGGCGATCGATGGACTCATCTCCCGTTCCGGACAGGAGGTTGTCGAAGAGCATTGGGACGGCCCGGTGGACCTACTGCAACTCATAGAAGACGTTCTCGCATTGGCAAGGGGAGTGGTGCCGGGCAAGATCCGGGGGATGTTCGATCGCCTCAGCGGGTGACCGACTTGGCGGTGGCCACTAGATTGATCCATCTATGGACTTCAGACGGATCGGATCACTCCCACCGTATGCCTTTGCCGAGGTAAACCGACGCAAGAGCGAGGTCCGAGCCTCGGGTGTCGATGTCATCGATCTCGGTTTCGGCAACCCCGATATCCCGTCTCCCGATGTCGCAGTTGAAACGCTCCGCGAGGAGGCCTTGCACCCCGGGAACCACAGATATTCATCATCCCGTGGCATTGACCACCTCCGGGCCGCCCTGACGGATCGTTACCTTCGACGTTTCGGCATCTCGTTGGATCCCGAAACCGAAGTTATTGCGACTATCGGAGCGAAGGAAGGGCTGTGCCATCTGATGTGGACATTGCTGCAGGCTGGCGACGCCGCAATTGTCCCCGACCCGTCGTACCCGATCCACATATACGCGCCCGTTATTGCAGGTGCCGAGGTGCGCCTAGCTCCGATCGGATCCGAGGAGGACTATTTCGAAGTCGTCGATCGGATGTTCCGTAACTCGTGGCCGCGGCCGCGGGTGATCATCGTCAGTTTCCCCCACAACCCGACGACGAAAACGGTTGATCTCGGCTTCTTCGAGCGTCTCGTCGCGTTCGCTCAGGAGCACGAAGTGGTTGTGGTCCACGACTTTGCCTATGCGGACATTTCGTTTGACGGCTACCAGCCGTCTTCGTTTCTCGAAGTGGAAGGAGCACGTGAGGTTGGAGTCGAGCTCTACTCGCTGACCAAAGGCCATTCGATGGCCGGCTGGAGAGTGGGGTTCGTGTCGGGTAACCCTGAGATCGTGGCAGCTCTGGCGAAACTGAAGAGCTACCTCGATTACGGGACATTCCAGCCGATCCAGCTGGCCGCGGCAGCCGCTCTCAACCAGGGCGACGACTTCGTCACCGAGGTGAACGAGGTATATCGTCAGCGCCGTGACGTCTTGGTCGGGGGCCTGGGCGAGGTCGGATGGGAGATACCGTCCCCAAGGGCCACAATGTTCGTGTGGGCGAAGATCCCCGAGACCTACAGGGATATGGATTCGGCCGACTTCTCGATTCATGTACTGGAGAAGGCCGGGGTCGCGGTAAGCCCCGGTCTGGGCTTCGGCTCGGCGGGGGAGGGCCATGTCCGGTTTGCGCTGGTCGAGGACTCGGACCGGATCGCAGAGGCGGCCGAGAGGATCGGTAAGGCGTTGGGTCGGCTCTAGTCCCTCACTACCCTTTAGGTATGGCATTCAGCGACGGCATCGCCGACTTTCGCTCCGACACCGTGACCAGGCCAACGCCTGCCATGCTTGCGGCAATGACGTCCGCCCCTCTGGGAGACGACGTTTATCACGACGATCCGACGGTCAACCTGCTCGAGGAGGAGTCGGCTGCCGTCACCGGAAAGGAAGCAGCGATATATGTCCCCACCGGGACCATGGGCAACCAGCTTGCGATCATGTTCCACACCAACCCCGGGGAGGAGGTGCTGGCACACGAGGCGAGCCATGTCAGGAGCATCGAGGGTGGGGCGCCTCAGGCCCTGTCCGGAGTTGGTTTCAGGACAGTGGCCAACCCCAACGGCCAGATCATGCCCGAGGACGTCGATCGGGCGATGGACGCCGCTGGCTTCTTCCCCCGTATCGGCCTGATGGTGTGGGAAAACACCCACAACCTGTCCGGCGGCCGTGTCATCCCGTATGAGATATTTGAGAAGACGTCGGCTACCGCTGGAGGGCGGGGCCTCAAGGTGCATATCGACGGGGCGCGGATCTTCAACGCGGTGGCCGCTACCGGCATTCAGGCGGATGAATGGTCCAGCCACGCCGACACCATCCAATTCTGCTTCTCCAAAGGCTTGGGCGCGCCCGTCGGCTCGATCGTGTGCGGGCCTCGTGACGCGATCGACGAGATCAGATATCTGAGGAAGCGGCTCGGCGGCGGAATGCGCCAGGCGGGAGTCATTGCCGCCGCGGCGAGAGTGGCCCTGGCTGAGAGAGACAGGCTGATCGATGACCATCACCTCGCGGCGGCTCTCGGCTCAGGCCTGGCCGAACGATTTCCGGGGTCGCTGAACGTCGACGACGTCGAGACCAACATGATCCGCGTCGATACCGATGCCCTTGGCATGCCATGGACGGAGATCAAGGCAAGGTTGGACGCGGCAGGTGTCAGGGTAAACCGGCCTCTGGTCGGCGGCTGGAGGCTGGTCACCCACCGCGACGTCGATCGGGGTGACGTCGAGCGGCTCCTTGGCGCCCTTTCGTAACCGATCCAGCTGAGAGCGGGTCGAAAGGGACAGTGACTTACGCCATTTTGTTCCCCGGCCAGGGGAGTCAGACCGTCGGAATGGGAGCTGACCTGTTCGACGAGCACCACGGACTTCTGGTTGACAGGGCTGATCCGCTCCTGGGCTGGTCTCTGCGGTCGATGTGCCTCGACGGTCCGATCGAAGAGCTGACCCGAACCCAACATGCTCAGCCGGCACTATTTGCTGTCTCATACGCCCTGTGGCTGTCGTTCAAGGAAATGGCGCCCCGTCTGCCTGCCGCAGCCGCAGGGCACTCGTTGGGCGAGTACACGGCCCTGGCCGCCTCGGGGGCCTTGAGCTTCGAGGACGGCTTGCGGCTCGTAGCGGAACGTGGCATGCACATGGCCGCAGCGGCAGAGCTCGAGCCGTCTGGCATGGCCGCTCTGATCGGAGCCGACGAGGATCTGGCCCGTTCTGTGGTCGCAGCGCGGTTAGCGCTCGGAGGCAAGCTGCAGATCGCCAACCTCAACGCACCGGGCCAGGTGGTGTTAGCGGGCGGCAGAGACGATCTGGAGTGGCTGGAGGTAAATGGCGGGAACCTCGGGGTGCGGAGGGTGATTCGGCTGCAGGTCGCGGGCGCATTTCATTCGACATTCATGGAACCCGCAGCCGGGCAGCTTTCAAGCGTGATCGATCAGATCGCGTTTGCCCCGCCAGACTTCGACGTCGTTTCCAACGTATCCGCCGCCGTACACGAACTCGAGTCAATGGCTGAAGACCTGGTTCACCAGGTGACGGCACCGGTCCGGTTCGAGCAGTCACTCGCGGCGATGTCGGCGTCGGGTATTGACAGTTACGTTCACATCGGTCCTGGTGATGTCACCGCCGGGTTGGCCAAACGGACAATTCCTGGGGCTGACGTGTATACCGTGTCCTCACTCGAAGACGTTGCTTCAGTGGCGGAGTCTCTGAGTACGATGGGGGACTAGGAGCCCATTGAACAATGCATGTCACCCATCTTGACGACCAGGCATCACCACTCGCTGCGTTCTCGACCCCGCCATTCCGGCCCGAGGAGTGGCGAAACCTCGGCCTTGCGATTGGCGCGCCTGGCCGCCAATCTGGGCAACGGCATTATCCAATAGACTCCGAGCCGAGGTGAATGATGAATGCTGAGATAACAGGCTGGGGCAAATGCATGCCCCCGAATGTCCTGACCAACCACGATCTGGAACAGATCGTTGACACTTCCGATGAGTGGATCACATCCCGCACCGGGATCAAGGAGCGTCGTATCTCACATGTCGAGGCGTCGGACCTCGCCGCGGTTGCCGGGTTGCGCGCTTTGGCCGCCGCGGGCAAGTCTGTCGAAGATGTCGATCTGCTGCTTGTGGCCACGTGCTCGGGCGACTCGATAATTCCCTCGACTGCCTCAAGGGTGCAAGAAAAGATGGGGGCAGTGAACGCGGCGGCGATGGACCTGAATGCCGCCTGCTCGGGCTTCGTATACGGGCTGGTGACCGGCGCAAACATGATTCGGGGCGGAACCAACAAGACCGTGCTCCTGATTGGGACCGAGAAGCTCCATCACCTCATGAATTTCACAGACCGCACCACGTGCGTCCTCTTCGGGGACGGGGCCGGGGCGGTTGTCCTCGAGCCGTCCTCCGACGATGTTGGCGTCCTGGGCTCGGAGCTGGGCATCGATGGATCGGCGGGAAAGTATCTCGAGGTCCCTGCTGACGGAACTCAGGGAGACTGGACCTCGCGCACACCCGACCAGTGCGCCATAAGCATGGATGGTCAGGAGGTCTTCCGGAGAGCGGTCACGAAGATGGCCGAAAGCTCACGACAGGCGCTGGAGAAGTCGGGGCTTGGCCTCGAGGACGTCGACTTGCTGATTCCACACCAGGCGAATGTCAGGATTATCGATGCGACCGCCCGCCGCCTCGGAGTCGAGAGTGGCAAGGTTTTTGTCAATATCCACTCTTATGGCAATACCTCCGCTGCCACGATCCCCGTTGCTTTGGCCGAGGCCCTGGAACAGGGCCAGATCAAGCCCGGATCAGTGGTTGCGTTCACCGCGTTCGGCGGGGGGCTCACCTGGGGCTCGGCCATCGTCCGTTGGGGCGACCGGGTCGAGCCGCTGGGGGAGAGCGACGCAGAACTGCCGCCGACGGACTTGACAACACTCGAGATCCTGCAGTCCAACTTCGACTTCTTCGGCCTCCCGGAGAAGCTGGCTTGACCGTGGGCGAAGGACGTGTCGCCCTGGTTACGGGCGGCTCCAGGGGAATCGGACGGGCTATCGCACTCCGTCTTGCAGCCGACGGCCATACAGTTGTCGTCAACTATTCGGCTAACTCATCCGCCGCCTCTGAAGTGGTGAAATCAATCGAATCCGCGGGTGGTCGCGCCATCGCAGCGAAAGGAGATGTCTCCGACCCGGAGCAGGTGGGACAAGTATTCGACTTGATCTTGGCCGAGTTGGGCACCGTCGACGTCCTGGTCAACAATGCCGGCATCACCAAGGACAACCTCCTCCTTCGGATGAGTCAGGAAGACTTCGACTCTGTTATCCAGACCAATCTCCGGTCTGCGTTCCTGTGCACCAAATCCTCGCTCCGCGGGATGCTCAAAGCCCGTTGGGGGAGGATCATCTCGATTGCTTCCGTTGCGGGGATCACAGGTAACGCAGGTCAGGCGAATTATGCTGCGTCGAAAGCGGGGATGATCGCCTTCTCGAAATCGATCGCCAAAGAAGTGGGTTCCCGCGGCATCACGTCGAATGTGGTGGCGCCCGGGTACATCGAGACAGGAATGACCGACTCTCTGAGCGACAATGTCAAAAAAGCAGCGTCAGCATCAATCTCGCTTGGTCGATTCGGCCAACCCGAGGAGGTCGCGGCCGCTGTTGGATTTCTCGCATCGGATTCAAGCAGCTACATAACGGGCCAGGTTTTGGCAGTAGACGGCGGGATAACCCTCTAAGTTCTATGCCAACTTACGGATAGGAGAACAAATGGACAGAAGTGAAGTATCGGAGAAATTGAGCGGTGTGCTTGTCTCCGAGTTGGGTCTCGACGGGGCCAAGATCAACGATGACGCCCACTTCGAGGAAGACCTCGATGTTGACAGTCTCGGAGTAGTCGAGCTACTCATGGCGTTGGAGGACGAGTTCGGAGTGAAAATACCCGACGAAGAGGCCGAGTCGATCATGACTGTGGGCCAGGCCGTCGACCTGGTTCACGCCAAACTCAACTCCTAGT
>DATKCM010000179.1:0-10434 GCA_035513195.1 Acidimicrobiia bacterium
AAATGGCATTGGTTATGTCCGGGATTGAGCCGGTGATGAGATAGGGCAGGGCACCGAAAAGGGAGAAGATGAACCAGGAGAGCCCGACGGTCGCGAAGCCTTCCTTTACCGTTATCGACTTCGGCCTGGTTACGAATCGCCTCGTCATCCCTCCGACGCCAGCTGTCACAACGCCGGCGAGGGTGATGCCGATCGCGGTTTCGTACTCGCCGTAAATAACCGACACGAATGAGGCCGACCCCATGGCTACTGCAACGAAGAGAAGGACAGAGCCGATGACAAAGGCGACCGTCCTGATCAATTTGGCCACAGGTGCCTGGCCGCGAGGCCGGAAGTTGGTGGTCACGCCGAAAAAAGGGCTATCGCGTCGTGGATGTCGCGGGGGAGAGCAAAAATGATGATGTGGTCACCTGGCCTGATTACGGTGGAACCGTCGGGGACGAAGGTGGTCCCGCTTCTAGAAATGCCCCCGATCACCACACCGACCGGGAGTTGCAGATCGAGCAGAGTCCGGTTGACAGCTTCGGCACCCTCTGCAACCTCCATTTCGATGGCCTCGGCGTCGGTGTCGGAGAACGTGACCACCCTCTCGACCTCGCCGAACCGGACGAACCGAAGTATTGCATTTGCCGCCATGAGTCGACTCGAAGCTGCGGCGTCGATTCCGATGCCGGAGAGAAGACCGACGTAGTCGATTCGATGAAACCTGGCGATGACCATCCCGGCGCCGTTCGCCTTGGCGACGAGACAGGACAGGAGGTTCACCTCATCCCAACCAGTGAGCCCGAGAGCGACGTCTTTAGGGCCGAAATCGAGGCTGGCGGCCAGGTCGGGGTCGGTGGGATCGCCACACATCACCAGTGAGTCGGGGTGTTTGTCGGCCAATTCGAGGCAGCGGTCGCGGTCTTCGTCGACGATGACGACGCTCAGTCCGGCTTCTCGCATGGCATCTGCTGTCAGCTCGGCCAATCGCGTTGCTCCGAAAATGACCGCTCGCTCCAGGTGGCGCCGGCTGAGGCCGATCATCTTTGCGGCGCGCTCGACATTTTCTTGAGTGGTCATGATGAGGGCGTGGTCGCCGGCCTCGACCGTGGTGTCTCCATGAGCGACGATGGTGCGTCCATGTCGGACCAGAGCCGCCAGGACCCAACCCCACTCGGCATTCCTCTCTCGGAGAGTCCGGAGGGGGACGCCCGTCATGAGGGTGTTTGGTGCCACCGTTCCGCCGACCATCACCAGTTTTCCGTCTGCGAATTGGATTAGCTCTGAGGCGCCACCCAGTCCGACGATATCGACGATTTCCTCGGCTGCCGTGGCTGACGGATCGATTACGACATCGACCCCGAGGTGCGCAGATCCCTCGCGGATCTCAGGATCCTCGATCCGGGCGATGGTCATTCCCGCTCCCAGTTTCTTCGCAGCGTGGCATGCGAGCACATTGGCGCCATCTGAACTCGTGACTGCGATGAGGAGGTCGGCCTTCTTGACCCCGGCTTCTTCGAGAGTCGTCGAGCTCGCTCCGTTGCCTCGAATCACCAGTGCGTCTATCGAGTCCTGTAGATCTGCCGCGATCGCCGAATTGTCCTCGATGACTGTGACATCCTGACCGTCCTGTGACAGCCGTTCCGCCAGGTAGGAGCCGACGGCTCCTGCACCGACAACGATTATCCGCATTGGTTATGTGACGAAGAACGCACGATCAGGCAGGCTAATCCCGCCCGGGTGTGTTTGTGAGAAGCGTTCGAATTCTTTGATACGGCCCTGCCCCGTACAATGCGGGGTCGATACAGGAGTTTCATGGAGTTCGACTCACCCCAATCCGTTGCACTGGCCCTGCGTTCGGTGGGCTATCTGCCCGACGACCGTATCTCCCAGGTCGTTTTCCTCGCTGACCACCTGGGTAAGCCGATTCTCGTCGAAGGGCCTGCAGGTGTCGGCAAGACCGAGTTGGCGAAGGCGCTTTCGCAGGTCACAGGCCGTGATCTGATCCGGCTTCAGTGTTATGAGGGTCTTGACGAGGCAAAAGCCCTTTACGAATGGAACTACAAGAAGCAATTACTCAGGATCCAGGTTGACGCCGATCACAACTGGGACGAGATCGAACAGGACATATTCTCGGAGGATTTCCTCCTCGAACGCCCGCTTCTGCAGGCGATCAGGTCAGAGAAGCCGTCGGTTCTCCTCATAGACGAGGTCGACCGGGTGGAGGTCGAGACCGAGGCACTCCTTCTGGAGATTCTGTCAGATTTCCAGGTGTCGATCCCGGAGTTGGGCACTATTGCTGCTTCGTCGATGCCGATGGTCTTGCTCACGTCAAACAACACCAGGGAATTGAGCGAGGCACTGAAGCGGAGGTGTCTCTTCCTCCACATCGACTATCCGGACCCCTTCCGGGAGAAAGAGATACTCGAAGCACGTGTCCCCGGTCTCAGCGAGCACCTCGCCACGCAGATCGCAAAGGTTGCCCGCTCGGTGCGGAATCTGGACTTGAAGAAGGCACCATCGGTGTCAGAGACGATCGATTGGGCAAGGACCTTGCTGGTGCTCGCCGTCGACGAGGTTGATGAGACGGTTTTGGCCGACACCCTCCACGTCCTGCTCAAGTACAAGTCCGACATCGAGACCGCGGCCAAAGAGCTGACAACTCCCACCGGCTGAGATGATCGGCACTCTCACCGGGTTTGTCGACGAGCTGCGGGAGGTGGGCGTTCCCGTCTCGATGGTCGAGGCAATTGATGCGATGCGGGCGGTCGAGTCGATAGACCTGAGTAATCGAGTCGCCCTCCGGGAGACGTTGCGGGCGACGCTGATCAAGAATCTTCGCCACGAACGAGCCTTTGATACCGCCTTTGACGTCTACTTCTCCAGGGTTCCCGCACCGCTACGAGAGACAGCCGATCAGGGCGCTGAAGAGGGGACACAGCCGGCCGCTGGGTCCGAGCCTGAGGACTTCGATCTCGACGACCTCCTCCGATCCCTGCTCGAGGCCCTTGAGACATCCGATGCCGACGGGCTTCGCGCAGCCGCCCAGCGGGCGGTGGATCGCCTTGCGGGCATGGAGCCGGGCCGCCCCGTCGGAGGGACCTATTACTTGTACCGGACCCTTCGCCGTCTCGACATGGCCCGGCTCGAAGAGATGCTCTTTGAGGCATTGGCCGACAATGAAGAGATCTCCGAGTTTGACCGCCGACTGCTCAGGGAGGATGTGGCGGAGCGGCTGGAGAGACTCCGGCGCCAGCTGGAGGAGGAAATAAGACGGAGATTGGTGGCGGACAGGGGTCGCCAGGCAGTCGCCCGGACTTTGCGAAAGCCGATGATCGAGGATGTCGACCTGATGCATGCCACCACCGCAGAGCTCGCCGAGATGGAGGCAGCCATCGGTCCTCTCACCCGCAAACTTGCGGCAAGACTGGCGCGGCGGAGAAAAAGGCGCTCGGGGAGGCTTGACTTCAGAAAAACCGTGCGGCGATCGCTGGCTACGGGAGGAGTGCCCGCAGATCCTCAGTTCAAACATCCCCGGCCTCACCGTCCCGAGGTATGGCTGATCTGTGACATCTCAGGCTCCATGGCGACCTTTTCCCGTTTCACGCTTCAGTTCACCCACGCAATGTCCTCGCAGTTCTCACGGCTGAGGTCCTTCGCCTTTGTCGACACCGTGGACGAGGTGACCGATTTCTTCGGCCCGGGGATCGACTTCGGGTCGGCGTTGCACCGGGTGACCACTGAGGCGGAGGTGATCTGGATGGATGGCCACTCCGACTATGGAAACACCTTCGAGAAGTTCCTGGTCCAATACGGAAGTCAGATATCGTCGCGGACGACGATCATCATCACCGGTGATGCCAGGAACAACTACCGCCCTACCAGGGACGAGGCGGTGGGAGAGATCGCTCGACGGGCCCGCACCGTTATATGGCTTAACCCGGAACCAACGTCATACTGGGACACCGGAGACTCCACGATGTCGGCATATGCGCGACATTGTGATTCGGTCCATGAGGTGCGAACGCTGGCCCAACTCGAGGCATTTGTAGAGAGGCTGACCTTTTCCGGAGTCAAGGCAATCTGACATAACTTTTAAACATCTAAACCTTTCCCTGGCTACGCCGATAATTCGCATAGTCGCCCCACGAAGGGGTCGCAGTTAGGTGAGAATCAATGGGATCGCGGATACTCGTAGTTGAAGATTCGGCGGTGATACGTCGGTTAATCGAAGTCTGCTTGCGCGCTGCCGACCTTGAAATCATCACCCGCGAGGACGGCAAGTCCGGTCTGGCTGCAGTTGGCTCCGAATCGCCCGACCTGGTTGTCCTTGATATCGGGCTGCCCGGTATGGACGGCTGGGAGGTTCTTGACGAGATCCGACGGGATGAGAGCACCGCCTCACTCCCGGTTGTGGTTCTGACCGCACACGCGGAGGAGGAATCCCGGAGACGGGCAAACGAAGGCGGGGCCGATGCCTTCGTGACCAAGCCGTTCCAACCAAACGATTTCAGGACGACAGTCCTTTCTCTTCTGGAGTGAGCCGACCCGGTCGTCTCAGTTAGGCTCACGCCGGTGACGACAGAACCAACAATCCCCTCCTTTCTTGGCGCGGCTGTCCAGCGGCGCGAAGACCCCTCTCTCATCCGTGGCACGGCCCGTTTTGTCGATGACATATCTCCGTCCGGCACCCTGTATCTCGCGTTGGTGCGCAGCCCGTTTCCCCACGCCCGTATCACCTCAATCGACGTGGAGTCTGCCCGTGGTGTGGACGGTCTGCGAGCCATTATCACTCCCGACGACGTCTCCGATGTCCGGATGCCGCCGGTTCCCGATACGGAGCGAAACATCCCGCGCCGTTTCCCCCTGGTGCAGGGAAAGGCGTTGATGCCTGGTGATCCGATTGTCGCGGTTGTGGCCGACACCGCTGCCGCAGCCCGCGATGCTGCCGACCTTGTGTTTGTCGACTATGAGACCCTCGATGTCGTCGGAGATGTGGAACAGGCCATCCACGCGCCGTCTATCCACGACGGATTCGAATCCAACGTCGCTTATGATCGGGGACGGGGCGATCGCGCCGAGTTCGAAGCGTTGCCCGGTCCTGTGAAGCTGTCGGGGGTCGTCGAGCATCCTAGGGTTGTGCCCGCCCCCATGGAACCGCGGGCGATTCTCGCCGAATGGAAAGAAGATGGCCTCACCGTTTACCTATCCAGCCAGGCGCCGCAGTTGATGCAGCAGGAATTCGCCCTTTCTTTCGATCTGCCTCAATCGGCGGTGAGGGTCATCACTCCTTTTGTCGGTGGCGGGTTCGGGTGCAAGTTCGACCTCGCCGAGGAGGAGTACCTCACTGTGATCGCGGCCCGTATGACGCGAAGGCCTGTGAAGTGGATCGAGACCCGGCGCGAGCACATGCTCACTATCGGCCACGGACGCGCCCAGCGTCACAAATGGGAGGTTGCCGCGGACCGCGATGGCAAGATCCAGGGGCTCTGGGTGGACAGCCTCATCGATATCGGTTGTCGCCACAGGTACCTGTCGTTTCTGACTGTCACGGCACGGATGGGGACGGGAAACTATGACATCGGGGTTTACGGCTGGACCCAGAAGGGAGTGTGGACGAACCGGGCTCCGCGTGGAATCTACCGTGGTGCCGGCCGTCCCGAGGCGACCCTCACCGTGGAGCGTGTCATCGACGCGGTCGCGAAAGCCACCGGAGTGGACCCTGCTGAGGTGCGCAGGCGCAACTTCATCCAGCCCGGCCAATTTCCGTATCGGGCCCGTGCGGGATACACATACGACACCGGCAGTTACGAGGAGACCCTCGACAAGCTCCTCGACTTCGTCGACTACCCGGCGTTGCGGGCTTCGCAGGCCGAAGCGCGCGCAGAAGGACGGCTCGTGGGCCTCGGCATTGGCTCCTACGTCGAGGTCTGCGGCTTCGAGGATTGGGGAGCGGCCCGGATTCAGGTCCATGCCGACGGCTCGGTATCGGCTTATGTGGAGACTCTCGACCAGGGCCAGGGCCATCGAACCTCGTTCGCCCAGCTGGTTGCCGACCGCCTCGGGATACCGATCAGCGAGGTAAAGATCGAACAGGGGGACAGTGCTACATCCCCCTACGGTTGGGGCACCTCTGGATCCCGGTCCCTGGCACAGGGCGGCTCGGCTTCATTCGCCGCAGCTGAGAAGGTCGCCGACAAGGCAAAGCAGATCGCCGCTCATCTCCTTGAGGCGTCAGCGAGCGATATCGAGCTTGGCTCGTCCCGCGCAACCGTGGTCGGGACCGACGTCTCAGTCGGCTGGACCGACGTGGTCAACGCCGCCATGGTGGGCAACGTCCCGGACGGAATGACCCCGGGGTTGGACGATGAGATTCACCTCAAGTCAGGGGGACTCAACTTTCCCTATGGCGTCCATCTCGCCCTGGTCGAGATCGACCGCGACACGGGTGCTCCCTCATTGCAAAGGATGTGGGCTGTTGACGATGCCGGGATCATCATCAACCCGATGCTTGCCGAGGGTCAGCGCCATGGAGGACTGGCCCAGGGCGTGGGACAGGCCTTGTGGGAAGAAGCCCGCTACGACGAGGACGGCAACCTCGTGAGCTCTTCGTTCATCGACTACCTGATACCGTCGGCGGTGACCCTGCCGATGTTCGAATTGGAAAGCACGGTGACTCCGACGCCCACCAATCCACTTGGGGCGAAGGGGATCGGAGAGGCGGGGGCGATCGGCTCAACACCAGCGGTCCTCAACGCAATTTGTGACGCGTTGCAAACGGATGACATCCAGATCCCGCTCACACCTGAGAAGATCTGGTCCAAGATCCATTCCTAATGAATCAGCGATCACATGTGATCGCTGGAAGGAAAAGAAAGTCGTTCACTCGGCGGCAGCCATCACCTCGCCCAGGCGCTCGATTAGGTCCACGACGCGATTGCTGTAACCCCATTCGTTGTCGTACCAGGACATCACTTTGACCAGGTTCCCGCCCAGCACCTGGGTGGCAGCTGCGTCGAAGATCGAGGAGTGAGGGTTGCCGATGATGTCGGTGGACACGATCGGATCGACGTTGTACTCGAGGATGCCGACGAGAGGCCCCTCGGCAGCCATTCGCACGGCCTCGTTGACTTGTTCCACCGTCACGTTTTCGTTCAGTTCGACAACCAGGTCCACGGTGGAGCCGTCGGGGACCGGGACCCTCATCGCCATCCCGTCGAGCTTCCCATCGAGCTGGGGGAGTACCTCTCCGACGGCCTTGGCCGCCCCGGTGGTGGTGAGGATGATGTTCTCGGTCGCTGCCCGGCTCCGCCTCAAGTCCTCATGAGGCACGTCGGCCAGCCGCTGATCATTGGTGTAGGCATGGACGGTTGTCATCACGCCTTTCTTGATGCCGAAACTGTCGTCAAGGACCTTCGCCAGCGGGGCGAGGCAGTTGGTGGTGCAGGACGCGTTCGAGACCAGGATGTCCCCGACATCGAGATCCTGGTCGTTGACACCGAGCACTACCGTCTCGTCGATCTTGTCCTTGGAAGGAACGGTCAGGATCACCCGCTTGGCACCGGCGGAGATGTGTTTGTTCAACGACTCCCGGTCCCGGAAGACGCCTGTGGCCTCGATGACGACGTCAACCTTGAGCTCGTCCCAGGGAAGCTTGGCCGGGTCACGCTCCATCAGCATCTGGACATCGTGCCCGCCAACGGTCATGACCCCGTTGGAGACGCTTACTTCCTGGTCGAATCGACCCATAACCGAGTCGTATTCGAGCAGATAGGCGAGGATCTCGTCATCGGAAAGGTCGTTGATGGCAACGACCTCAACCCCCGATTCCGGCCGGCCGGCGATAATGCGGAATACGGCACGACCAATCCGGCCGAATCCGTTTATGGCAACGCGGGTCATCTACTCGTCTCCTTCTTCGAATGCTGCGATGGTCGCGGCAACCTCGACCACCCGGTTGGAGTAGCCCCAGCCGTTGTTGAACCATGTGATCGTCTTGACGAGGTTGCCACCGGTGACCATGGTCGCCAGGCTGTCGTAGACCCCGGAATGTGGCTCGTCCCGCACGTCCGAGGAGACGATGGGGTCTTCGCTATAGGCGATGACGCCTGAGTAGTTGCTCTCGATTGCCTCCCTGACCACCTTGTTCACCTCTTCGATGGATGTGTCTCCAGCGACCTGGGTGACCATATCCACGGTCGACCCATCCGTTACCGGGACGTTGAGGGCGGTGGCGGTCAATTTGCCCGCAAGCTCTGGGAGGACCTCGGCGAGGATCTCTGCCGAATTGGTCTCAGCGGGGATGATGTTTTCCCCGGCGGCCCGGCTCGTTCGGAACGAGTCTGTGGGCACATCGGCGAGGCGGCCCGAGTTCGACATTGCCTTGACGATCGTCATGAAGGCGCGATCGATACCAAAGTGGTCGTTGAGGGTCTTGAGGATTGGAGCAACGGCATTCGAGGTGTTCGAGCCCAGGGCGATCATGTCGGTGTCCGGGGTGAGGATCGCGTCGTTGATTCCGCGGAGGAGGAGAGGTACCTCGCCCGGGGTCTCCGGGCTCGACGTGAGCACCACTTTTCTCGCCCCCGCATCGAGATGAGCCTGGAGCAGCTCCCTCGTGCGGTACATGCTGGTGGTTTCGAGGACAACGTCAACCCCCAGTTCACCCCAGTCGGCGTCTCCTGGCTCTCGCGCGTTGAGGAAGACGGCCGACTTCGATCCATAGCTGAGTGTTCCGTCGGAGTGCTCGACCTTCTGGGGAAACCGACCGTAAATCGAGTCGTACTTGAGCAGGTAGGTGAGGCCATTGGCATCGGCAATGTCGCTGATAGCAACGACGTCGAGATCGTCGCGATCGTGGACGAGGCGAAAGACGTTCCGTCCGATGCGGCCGAACCCCATGAGCCCGATTCGAGTAGTCGTCATTCAGAATCCTTTCTGCTCTCAACTTAGCTAGACCCTATGGAAATTGAATCAATCGGGCCGTATCTTCGGTGTTGTGTAGTGGGGGTGGATCCTGTTCGGTTTCCTGTTCGCAATTGCAGTCTGTCTCAGCCCTCCCGTTGGCGGGCCCGTGATCGCACCGTATGCGCCGGTCGGGCAGTATGGCGGTCATTGGGGGATCGACTTTCAGGCCGATGTGGGCGATCCGGTGAGCGCTCCAGCATCCGGCTTGGTGACTTTCGCCGGATCGGTGGCAGGTACGAGATCGGTGACGATCGAACCGTTGAACGGCCTCAAGGTCTCGGTTTCCTACCTCAGCGAGATCCACGTCGCCGCGGGAGAACGGGTCGTGAGGGGGGAAACCATCGGCTTTTCCGGGCTCGCCCACGGCATCGCCGGGGTACACATGTCGACCCGGGTCGACGGAATTTACGTGGATCCTGCTTTGTGGCTGGGCTGCAAGTCCGGCGACATTTCCCGTGCTCTACGTCTCGTGACGCCTCCGCAGCCCTATCCTCGCATTCGGGCGAACTGGAATTCTCGGCGGTACCTTCGATCCGATTCACCTTGCCCATCTTCACGCCGCCGAAACCGCTCTCTTCGCCGGCCTGGACCGGATTCTGTTCGTCCCTACTGGTGACCCGTGGCAAAAGGAGCATCGTGATCTTTCGCCGGTTGAGCACCGGATCGCCATGGTCGAGATCGCGATCTCGGGGGTTCCGGGGTTCGAAATCGATCTCAGGGAGACAAAGCGGGAAGGCCCCACCTATACAATCGACACCCTTCTCTCATTCCCCGAATCCGAGGAGTTGTTTCTGGTGTTGGGTGCCGACGCAGCCGCGGGTATCAGGACCTGGCATCGGTGGCAGGAGGTTGTCGATCGGTCCCGGGTGGTCGTGGTGCCCCGTCCGGGGACACCAGCATCGGCGGTGACGGAGGCACTTCCCGGTGCACTACGGCTGGAAATGGCCGCTCTTGACATCAGCAGCACGATGATCCGGGCGATGGCGGGGGAGGGGCGGCCGTTCCGGTTCTTGGTGCCCGAAGGTGTCATCGACTACATCGCGGCCAATAATCTGTATGCGAAACCTGAATCAGGCGATATGGTGGAACAAATCATCCGAGAGGAGTGACTGTCGTAGAGCAAAGTGAAGATCTGGGAAGAGGGGCCGCCGATGCCATCTTCTCCAAGAAGGGAGTCGACATTGTCCTCCTCGACGTCGAAGATCTGTTCGTTTTGTCCGACGTGTTTGTCATAGCCACCGGGACCTCCCGGCCCCATGTCCAGGCCCTGGCCGAGGGCGTCGAAGAGCGCCTCAGGGAAGATTTTCAACTCAAGCCCCTCCGCAGCGAGGGGAAGGCCGAAGCGGAGTGGATCCTCCTCGACTACGGCGACATCATCGTTCACCTGTTCCAGGCATCGGCGCGGGAGTACTACGGGTTGGAGAGGCTTTGGGCAGATGCCCCGAAGGTGAAATGGGATGAACCCGCAGAAGCCGAATCCCGGGG
>DATKCM010000180.1:0-9810 GCA_035513195.1 Acidimicrobiia bacterium
GCTGAGGACCCGCCCGCCGTCGACCACCAGCTTCTTCCCGTCCCGGGCGGTGCCGGCATGGAAGATGAGTACGTCGTCGGCAACATTGGCCAGTCCCTTGATGGTTGCCCCCTTCTCCGGTGCGGTCGGATACCCCTTCGCCGCCAGAACCACATTCACCGTCGCAATGTCGGACCACTCCGGTGTCGCGCCTTCGAGCACGTCTACGAGGTCGTTGCTCATCCGGGGGAGCACCGCCTGGGTCTCGGGGTCACCGAGTCTCACGTTGAATTCGAGAACCTTGATCCCCTCGGCGGTCAGCACCAATCCGGCGTAAAGGAACCCGGTGAACGGGTTCCCGTCTTCATCCATCTGCGCCAGAGTCGGCTCGACAACTTCCGACATCGTTCGGGCCAACAGATCGTCGGGAAGATCGGGGACGGGTGAGTACGACCCCATCCCTCCGGTGTTGGGGCCTTCGTCGCCGTCGAGAAGACGTTTGTAGTCACGCGCCGGTTCGAGGAGGACCGCCCCGGCATCGGTGCAAACTGCGAAGACACTGATCTCGGGACCATCGAGGAACTCTTCGATCAGAACCGAGGTCCCGGCCTCGCCAAAGCCGCCCTCGAAGCAACGGTCAACCCACTCTCGAGCTTCGGCGACAGAATCCGTGACCAGGACTCCCTTACCCGCCGCCAAACCATCCGCCTTGACCACATATGGCGGGCCCATCGAATCCAGATAGGCGCGGGCGTCACCCGGATCACCGAAGGAGCCCGACGCTGCGGTGGCGACCCCTGCCCGGGCCATCACCTCCTTGGCGAACTGTTTGGAAGATTCGAGACGTGACGCGGCTCGGGTGGGCCCGAAGACGGGGATCCCGAGACGGGAGACGGCGTCTGTGACACCGGCGGCGAGGGGTGCTTCCGGCCCCACCACGACCCGGTCAACTTTCTGGATCCGCGCCATTGCTGCGATCGCCCCGACATCGGTCACACCGATCCCTTCAACGGTCGGGCCCAATTCAGCGAGCCCGGGGTTGCCGGGGAGCGAGATGAGCTCCTTGACCCTCGGTGATTGTGCGATCTTCCAGCCCAGGGCGTGCTCCCTTCCCCCGCTCCCGATGAGGAGGACTCTCATTTCAGCGTGATCAGCTGGCTGCGTTCAGGGCCGACGGAGACCCAACCCACCGGTACGTCGGCGATCTCCTCGATGTATCGGATGTAGTCCTGCGCCGGCCCGGGCAGTTCGGAGAACTCGCGGACACCGGTGATGTCCGTGTTCCACCCGGGAAGCTCCTCGTATTCGGGCTCGCAGTGATAGAGGACCGACTGCTGCATGGGGAACTCGTCGTAGCGGGTGCCGCCGGAGGAGTAGGCGTTGGCCACTTTGATGGTGTCGAAAGCGGAGAGAATGTCCAGCTTGGTGAGAAAGAGGCTGGTGAAAGTGTTGACCCGGTGTGAGTAGCGCAAGGCCACGAGGTCGAGCCAGCCGCAACGCCTGCGCCGCCCTGTCACGGTCCCATATTCGCCCCCCAGTTCGATCATGGTGTCACCGATCTCGTCGGTTAGCTCGGTAGGGAAGGGGCCGGTACCGACCCGGCTGATGTAGGCCTTCGCTACCCCGATGATCTCGTCGAGCGCCTTGGGCCCGATGCCCGAGCCGACCGCGGCGCCGCCGGCCGTGGGGTTGGACGACGTGACGAAGGGGTAGGTCCCGTGATCGATGTCGAGCAAGGTTCCCTGGGCCCCTTCGAAGAGAACCTGTTCGCCGGCTTTGAGCCCGTTCCAGAGGAGGAGGGAGGTGTCGGCGACGTGCGGCTTGAGCAGCTTGGCGTACCCGGTGTACTCGTCGATGATCTCGTCGGCGTCCATCGGGAGTGTGTTGTAGATCCGTGGCAGGATCTTGTTTTTCTCCTCGAGGGCAGCTTCGACTTTCTCCCTGAAGATCTTGGGGTCGAAGAGGTCCTGGACTCTGATCCCGAATCGGGCGTATTTGTCGGTGTAGGTGGGGCCGATTCCCTTCTTGGTGGTGCCGATCTGGTTCTTGCCCAGGTAACGCTCGATGGCGGCGTCCAGCTTGCGGTGATAGGGCATGATCAGGTGGGCATTGGCGGATAGGCGCACCCGGGAAGGGTCGAGACCTTTCCCCCTGACCATCTCCATCTCAGCGAGCAGCACCTTGGGGTCGATCACCGTTCCGGACGCGATCACCGGGGTGCACTCGGGGTAGAGGATCCCCGACGGGATCAGGGAGAGTGCCAGCCTCTCGTCTCCGACGACGATGGTGTGCCCGGCATTGTTCCCACCCTGGTACCTGACTACGTAGTCGGCGGATTCGGCGAAGTAGTCGACGACACGGCCCTTGCCCTCGTCGCCCCATTGGGCACCCAAAACAACTGTGGCTGGCATGACGTGTCCGGACGGTAGTCATTCACCGGGCCGATCCGGCATCAACAGACCGTTCTGTGTCGATCCGTGTGATGGCGTGGTGTTTCAGATCGACACAGAAGGAGGGATACCCGCACGACAAACCCTTCTGTGTCGATCCGTGTCATGACGTGGTGTGCGAAATCGACACGGAAGGGTTTCCGGGAGACGTTTTCGGCCCGGCTTCTTCGGTGTTTACAATGGATCGCTCCCACTGAGGGGGCTTGTGACCCGACCGTTGATAGATCCAGGTTTTGAGCACGACGCATGCGGCGTCGGTTTCATCGCCGCCCTGGACCGGGTTCCCACCTACCGGCTGACCAGGCTCGCCGTCGAGTCCCTGGAAAGGCTCGACCACCGCGGGGCGCGCGCTGCCGACGGAACCGGTGACGGCGCCGGCCTCCTCACCCAGATCCCGTATCGGCTGATCCAACGAGAGCTTGCCGGCCACGGCCTGGAGATCGACCGCGATCGCCTCGGCGTGGTTATGTGCTTCCTTCCTCCGATGGAGGCCGGCGAGTCGCGGGCGATAATCAGCGACGCGCTCGAGGCCGAAGGGCTCACGGTCATGTTCTGGCGTTCGGTCCCAATCGATCCGAATGTTCTCGGCGAGCACGCCCGAGATGTTCTCCCTCTGATCGAACAGGCCATCGTCACCGGCGACAATGAAGACGCCGCCATGGAGCGAAACCTGTACCTGGCGAGGAAGCGAATCGAGCGTATCGCCAAACCAGGCCTTTCCATTCCGTCCGCGTCCAGTCTCACCGTTGTCTACAAGGGACTGTTCACCGCCAGCCGCGTGTCGGATTTCTACTGGGACCTGCGCGACCCCGATTTTGAGACTGCATTCGCCATCTTCCACCAGCGATACTCGACGAACACCTTCCCCAGTTGGGAGAACGCTCAGCCTTTCCGGGTGCTGGCCCACAACGGTGAGATCAACACCATCCAATCGAACCGATCGTGGATGAAGGCCCGGGAAAGGGGAGCGACTCCCGCCACCTGGGGGGAGCGGTTTGGCGACCTGCTTCCCTTCCTCCAACCCGGTATA
The DNA here is from genome assembly GCA_035513195.1 of Acidimicrobiia bacterium. Classification (GTDB taxonomy): domain Bacteria; phylum Actinomycetota; class Acidimicrobiia; order Spongiisociales; family ZC4RG35; genus MA-ANB-1. Next base: position 3,460 of record DATKCM010000180.1, read on the forward strand.
TCCGACTCGGGAAGCCTCGACAACGCCTACGAGTTGCTGATGCAAAGCGGGCGATCGCTGGCCCACGTCAAGGAGCTTCTGATCCCCTCGGCCTGGGAGAATGTGAATGACCTCCCACCCGAGCTCGCCGCCTTCTATGCCTATCACGCGTTCCTCACCGAACCGTGGGACGGGCCGGTTGCCATTTCGGTGACTGACGGGGTTTCACTACTCGCGGGCATGGATCGAAACGGACTCCGCCCGGCCCGGTGGTCGGTGACGCCTGAAGTCGTGTTGGTAGCTTCCGAGGCCGGCGTGTGCCCCGAGGAGGAGGCTCGGGCAATCGAGACCGGCCAGTTGGGCCCGGGTGAATTCCTTCTGTTTGATGGAGAAACCGGTGAGGTCCGCCATTCCGCCGAAGTAACAGCCGAACTTGCATCGCTGCACCCATACGACGAGTGGGTCAACACAGAGACGTTGCACATCGAAGCCCCTTTCTCGCCCGAGGCCGATGACAGGTTCGACGCCGACGCGCTCTCTCGGGTCTTCGGGTACACCGCCGAGGAGGTCCGTCTCATCCTCGCGCCGATGGCAGATGGCACCGACCCTGTGGGCTCGATGGGAGACGACACCGGCCTTGCCGTTCTCGCCGAGCGACCACGTCGGTTGACCCGCTACTTCCATCAGATGTTCGCCCAGGTGACCAACCCGCCGATGGACCCGATCCGGGAACATCTGGTCATGTCGCTTCGGATTCAGCTCGGCCGCCGCGGGCCGCTCCTCGAAGATCAGCCTTCCCAGGCGCACCTGATCGAGCTTTCCAGCCCCATCCTGTCCGACGCCGAACTCGAGTCGATCGTGCGTTCTGGTGACCCACGCTTCTTCTCCCACTGGATCCCGCTCACATGGAATGCCGCTGACGGAGTGGCGGGGATGGAGAAACGATTGGATGAGGTTTGTGCCGAAGCGGCCCAGGCAGTCAAGCTCGGGGCGACGATCCTTGTCCTTTCCGATCGGGAGACCGGCGCCGGCCAGGCACCAATTCCGGTGTTGCTGGCAGTTGGCGCTGTCCACCATCACCTGATTGACGAAGGCGTCCGTGGTGACGTCTCCCTCGTTGTCGTCTCCGGTGAGCCGAGAGACGCCCATGACGTCGCCTGCCTGATCGGGTTCGGCGCTTCGGCGGTCAACCCTTTCCTGGCTATAGACCAGGTGATCGCTCTTGCCGCCCGGGGCCAGGTCGAGGTCGACCCGGTGACCGCCCAGGAGAACTACCGGGCAGCACTCGAGGCAGGGATTCTCAAGATCATGTCCAAGATGGGGATCTGCACACTCTCCGCCTACCGCGGCTCGGAGCTGTTCGAGGTGATTGGCCTTTCCGAGAAGGTCTGCCGGAGAGCCTTCCGGAATGCTCCCCGACGTCTCCGCGGGTCTGGCTTCGGAGATCTCGCCGCGCATGCCCTTGCCCGCCATGAGCTGTATGTCGAGGGCGAGCCTGCGTCGGGCGGTTTCTACAAGCACCGGCGCGGGGAAGACCCCCACATCACCGGTCCCAAGGTGGTCCTCGACCTGCAGAAGTCGGTCCGCTCCGGCGATCCTGACGCCTGGTCGCGGTACCTGGAGACGATCAACTCGCGACCTCCGGCAGTGGTCCGCGACCTGTTGACCTTTGTCCAGCGCGAGCCGGTCCCCATCGATGAGGTGGAGTCCACCGAGCACATCATGCGCCGCTTCACCACCGCCGCCATGTCATTGGGGGCACTCTCCGAAGAGGCTCACGAGTCGTTGGCTATCGCGATGAACATGATTGGCGCCCGCTCCAACTCGGGAGAGGGCGGCGAAGATCCCTCCCGTTTCGGGACCAAGAGAAACTCGGCGATCAAGCAGGTCGCCTCGGGTCGTTTCGGGGTGACGCCGGCATATCTCAACTCGGCCGAAGAGCTTCAGATCAAGATGGCGCAAGGGTCAAAGCCGGGTGAGGGAGGCCAACTCCCCGGGCACAAAGTCACCCCACAGATCGCCCGTCTCCGCCACACCGAGCCCGGAGTCACCCTGATCTCGCCACCGCCGCACCACGACATCTATTCGATCGAAGACCTGGCGCAGCTTATTTACGACCTGAAGGCGTTCAAGCCAGCCGCCCGAGTGTCGGTGAAGTTGGTCAGCGAGCCCGGGGTGGGGACGATCGCGGTGGGTGTGGCCAAAGCCGACGCCGACGTAATCACCATCTCCGGGTCGGAGGGAGGCACAGGTGCCTCGCCTCTGGTTTCAATCAAACATGCAGGTTCGCCCTGGGAGTTGGGAATTGCAGAGGCCCATCAGGTCCTTGTCGCCAACGGCCAGCGCTCCAGTGTGGTGCTGGAAACCGACGGAGGTATGCGCACCGGGCGTGACGTGGTGGTTGCTGCCCTGCTCGGGGCGGAACGTTTCGGCTTCGGCACCCTCCCGTTGCTCGCCATGGGATGCAAGATGGTCCGCCAGTGCCATCTGAATACCTGCCCGGTCGGGATCGCCACCCAGGATCTCGATCTCCGGGCGAAGTTCGGTGGCTCCGCCGATCAGGTGGTGGTGTTGTTCCAACACCTCGCCGAGGAGGTGAGATACCATCTGTCGGTGCTGGGTGCGCGCTCGATCGAGGAGATTGTGGGCCGGGCCAACCTGCTCCGCCCGATCGACCAAAAGCACCCCCTCGCCCCCGACCTGGCCGGAATCCTGGTCGAGTCGACGGGGCGCAAAGCACACGAGGGTTATCGAGCGGTACCCCTCTCCAGTCTCTCCCTGCGATTGGTGGCAGACGCGAGAGGCGCCATCGCCGAAGGGTCGAACGTCGAGCTTCATTACCCGATCCGGAACGTTGATCGGGCTATCGGCAGCCGCCTGGCCGGGGCGATTGCGGCCGAGTATGGCGACGAGGGCCTTCCGGAAGGCACCATCGAGGTATATCTGTCGGGAACGGCCGGCCAGAGCCTCGGTGCCTGGCTCACGAATGGGGTTTCTCTGCGCCTCGCTGGAACAGCCAACGACTATGTGGGCAAGGGCATGGGCGGCGGGCTCATCTCGATAGCCCCACCGCGGCTGGAGGCGATCCCCCAGGCTGCCGGCAACGCAGTCCTGTACGGAGCCACCGGCGGCAAGCTTTTCCTTGCCGGAAAGGTCGGTCAGCGTTTCGCGGTGAGAAACTCAGGTGCGCAGGTGGTCGTCGAGGGCTGCTCCGACCACGGGTGCGAGTACATGACAGGGGGGACGGCTGTCATCCTGGGCGACGTGGGGAGAAACTTCGCGGCAGGGATGACCGGCGGCGAGGTATTCGTCTGGGACCCGGAGCACCGTTTCAAGGGTCGCCTCGCGGACACAGCCCCGAAGGTCCGGCGGCCGGACGCGGCCGAGTTGGGTCGGGTGCGGGCTCTGGTCGAAGAGCACCTCAAGCTCACCAACAGCCCGCTGGCCGAACGGGTTCTCACCGGTGACTCCTTAAGCGACTTCTGGGTTGTGACCCCGAAAGGGAGTCCCAGCGCAAAGAACCTGGCGACGGTCGAGGTCATTCCGAGCCGGCATCGCTGAGCCGTCACTCCGTCGGCGGGCGGGTTCTGCGCTTGTCGAACTGCTGAATCCCGGTGCCCACCCCGGATGCGATGGCTTTGACCGGGGCCGTACCCACCTGGATCAGGCCGAGACCGACCGCCTTGGGAAGCTCGCGCAGCCTCGGGGCGCCGACGAACCCCCTTCTCGAGAAATAGATCCAGAGCCCGATGGCGAACAGTGCCATCGCACCGATCATCACCCAGAACCCCAGGGGCTCGGAATCGCCGGGCAGGAAGTCGAAGTTCATCCCCCAGATCCCGGAGATCAAAGCGAGGGGAAGAAGGATCGCTGAAAACACTGTCAGCACCCTCACGATCTCATTGGTCTGATCCGCCACCGCACCCCGGTAGGTTTCGAGAACGGACTGGAGGAGAGCTCGAGCCGAGTCGATGAACTCGACCAGCCTGGCGTCATGGTCGAAGACCCGCCGGAACGCGGCCTGACCCCTGTCGCCGACGGCGTCATGGACCATGATCGACAGGTCGTCCATCAGATCGCGCTGGCGACTGACGACACGTCGCAGTGTGATCAAGTCCCTGCGCAGGGCTTGAACCTCGAGGAGCGTCATCGGGTCGGCGTTGAATGCCAGCTCCTCGAGGCCGTCGATGCGGATCTCGAGTTCGTCGATCAGGGGCAGGACCTGTCTGCTGACCGCGGAGGCAACTATCGAAGCCAGCTCGACTGTGTTGATTTTCCCCGCTGGCCCGGAAGCCAGGTTCTCGAACTGGTGATCGATTGCGAGTATCGGAGAAGTGTGGATTGTCACCAGGGCCTGTCTGCCGAGGACAATCCTGTAGGCGGAGTCGGTTATGCCGCCTTCGCCGTCGACGACAAAGGTGGGGATCTCGATGGCGAAGGAATCCTCCGTCTCGGAGATCCCGGCGTTGATCGATGTCCCCGACGTGCTGTGCTGTGTGTCGTGGATCAGGCCGAGTTCGCCGAGGACCGCGCTGGCGTTGTCTGCTTCTTCCCCGCCGAGATCAACCCAGACGAGGTCGAATTGAGTCGACGAGACGAGCTCGTTCTCACGAATCCGGCGGAATCCGTCGCCACCGGTCGGTCTTGCGAGAGCTTTCACATAGCTGAGTATGACTTCGCGTTCCCCGGTATCCGGGGAAATGCTGCATGTCATTCCCGGTAGTGTTCCTGCGTGGGAAGGGCCTCATGTTCGTCCTCGGAAAGGCACGAAACACAGCGTTCACACTTCAGCAACGGGAGCGAAATCACCCTTGAATACAAATCACACGTGTTCACTGCCAATAGCCAACAAGGAGGCAAAAAGTGACCAAGACGGCTGCCGACGTCTTATCCCTCGTCACTGAGGGCGAGTACGAGTTCATCGACCTTCGATTCTGCGATTTGCCCGGCCAGGTACAGCATTTCACGGTCCCGATCCATCAGCTGACCGAGGACTCCTTTGAAGAGGGCTTCGGTTTCGACGGGTCTTCGATCCGGGGTTTTCAAGAGATCCAGGAATCGGACATGATCCTCGTCCCCGACCCGGCCACCGCGGTCGACGACAAGTTCCGCGCCCGCAAGACGCTGATTCTGTACTGCTTCGTCCACGATCCGCTCACAGGCGCCCCTTACGACCGCGACCCCCGATATGTAGCAAGGAAGGCCGAGGACTACCTCGCCAGCACCGGTATCGCCGATACCTCGTACTGGGGACCCGAGGCAGAGTTCTACATCTTCGACGATGTCCGCTTCGGCCAGAACCAGCACTCCGGCTACTACTTCGTCGATTCCGTCGAAGGAGCTTGGAACTCCGGTACCGTCGAAGAAGGCGGAAACCTCGGTTACAAGCCGCGCTATAAAGAGGGGTATTTCCCGGTACCTCCCACCGACCACTTCCAGGACCTCCGCTCGGAGATGACTGCGAATCTCGAAGCGGCCGGCATCGAGATCGAGGTTCAGCACCATGAGGTGGGTACGGCAGGCCAGGCCGAGATCGACATGCGCTTCGACACCCTGCTCCGCACCGCGGACAACGTGACTCTCTACAAGTACATCGTGAAGAACACTGCATGGGAGGCAGGTAAGTCAGTCACATTTATGCCCAAGCCCGTGTTCGAGGACAACGGCTCCGGGATGCACACCCACCAGTCGTTATGGAAGGACGGAGACCCTCTGTTCTTCGACGAGAGCGGTTATGCGGGTCTGTCCGACATGGCCCGTTGGTACATCGGAGGTCTGCTCAAGCACGCACCAGCCGTGCTCGCGTTCGCTGCGCCGACCACAAACTCCTATCACCGGCTGGTACCGGGTTATGAGGCACCGGTCAACCTGGTGTACTCGAGCCGGAACCGCTCAGCGGCGATACGGATCCCGCAGTACTCGCAGGCTCCGGCTGCGAAACGTCTCGAGTTCCGTTGCCCGGATCCGACCGCCAACCCCTACCTCGCGTTTGCCGCGATGTTGCTGGCCGGCCTCGATGGGGTGCAGAACAAGATCGAGCCCCATGACCCGGTCGACAAGGACATCTACGACCTGCCTCCGGCAGAGCTGGAAGGTCTGCCCAGCGTTCCGGGTTCGCTGACCGAAGCCCTCGATGCACTGAGAGATGACCATGAATTCCTGCTTCAGGGTGGCGTGTTCACCGAAGAGCTGATCGAAGCGTGGATCGACTACAAGATCACGCACGAAGTGGACCCGGTCCGACTGCGTCCCCACCCCTATGAGTTCCATCTCTACTACGACATGTGATGTACACAGGCGAAATCGCCTGCTACTAGTTGACAAATCGAACGTGGCCAGGGCGGTCGTTCCGCGAGGATTCCGCGGCAGCGG
>DATKCM010000181.1:0-13199 GCA_035513195.1 Acidimicrobiia bacterium
ATCCGTCGCGCCGACCGAGGTCACCATCTCAAACTGGACGGTGTCGACTCCAGGGTCGCCGCCGAGGCCATCAGAGGCAACGATGTTCTGGCAGCCGAGCGTCGCGAACTCGGCGAGAACGAGTACTGGCCTGAAGACCTCATAGGGTTGACTGTCAGAGACCCGGACGGCAACGACATAGGGATGGTTTCGTCTCTTGTCACCGGAGGTGCCCAGGACCGGCTTGTGGTCGAAAGGGAGGGCGCGAGGTTCGAAGTTCCCTTCGTGACAGAGTTGGTGCCCGAGGTCGACGTCACCGGTGGCTACGTCGTGGTGAACCTGATCGAAGGGCTTATTGAACAGTGAGCCGAAGGATCACACCCTGAAGGCTCCCGTCGGCAGCTGACTCCTCGCCGAGGAACAAGTCGACCGGGCCAGTCGGCAGCGTCACAGTCGACCTGAACTCACCCCATGTGTTTACCCAATCGGCGGCAGTCGTCGACTCCTCCAGAACGACATCATCAGCAAGTGTCGCCACCATGAGGACGTTCGCCTCCGAGGTCCGTGCATAACCGCTGACCTCGACCTCTTCGTCAACCGTTGCCCCGTCCCGGGGTGCGATCAGAACGAGCCGATTGGACACGGTAGGGGCAGGCCCGATGTCTCCCGAAGCCGGATGCAGCTCGATGGTCAGCCGGGCAGGCGTGTTCGACACGCTGACCCGCGCGTTTGTCTTCTCGTTGAGGTGGAGGTCAACGAACATGGTTCCGTCAAGGGCACGCACAACGAATAGGCGGTCCACGAGCCTGGTCTCGACTAGTTGATCGGTGATCACGGTTCGATCGATCCCGAGAACGATCCTGATGATTCGCTCCCCTTCGAGGTAAGTCGCCGTAACGGATGGAGGGGTAGTGGCTGGAGCGTTTTCAGCCGTGTCGAAGTCGAACCCGAATCGCTCACAACTCCCCACAACCTGGCGTGAGACCAAACCCAGCGTCCTGCTGTCAGAGCTGGGCTGGGTGATCCGGTCGATCTGGCCCGAACCCACGAACTCCGCTTCTCGCGGGCAGCCGATTTCAGGCGCCGCCGGGGTCGTCGTGGTGGTGGAAGAGGTGGTGGTCGACGACGGCGGTGGTGGAGCAATAGTGGTCGGAGTCGATCGCCCGTCGCATGCCGTGACAAGGACCAGGAGGCAGACAATCAACAGGCGCATAATGCCACAGCGTAAGTCGCGATTAACATTTGAGCGATCATTCAAAAGGAGCCCCTGTGCCTGAGGCCGTCATTGTCGCAACCGCAAGAAGTCCGATCGGACGCGCATACAAAGGTTCGCTGATCGAGGTCCGTGCTGATGACCTCGCGGCACACGCAATCAATGCAGTCATGGAGAAGGTGCCTGAGGTCGAATGCTCGTCGGTTAACGATGTGATGGTCGGTTGCGGCCTCACTCACGCCGAGCAGGGCTTCAATCTTGCCCGCCCCGCCTCACTGCTCGCAGGCATGCCCGACACCGTGCCGGCAACAACCGTGAACCGGTTTTGCGCGTCCTCGTTGCAGACGATCCGGATGGCGTTTCATGCGATCAAGGTCGGTGAGGGAGACACCTACCTCGCTGCTGGCACCGAATCCGTGTCCCGCACTTACGGGAAAGGATTCGACTCCGAAGACCTCAACCCCCGCTTCACTGACAACTTCCGCCCCGACTACATCAACGACGTCTACATTCCAATGGGCAACACCGCAGAGAACGTGGCCGAACGGTATGGGATCACACGTGCGCGGATGGATGAATTCGCCAAACGGTCCCAGGACCGCGCCGTCGAAGCCCAGAAGAACGGTTTCTTCGACCGCGAGATCGTCCCGATCGAACTCCCCGACGGACGGACGATCAAAGACGACGACGGACCCAGGCCGAACACCACCCTGGAGAAGCTCGCCGAGTTGCCGCCCGCGTTCAAGCCCGACGGGGCGGTGACTGCCGGCAACTCGTGTCCGCTCAACGACGGTTCGGCCGCGGTCCTGGTGATGTCCGACTCGAGGGCCAAGGAGATCGGTCTCACGCCCGTGGCCCGGATTGTTGCCTCGGCGGTTGTCGGGCTCGAGCCCGAGTACATGGGGATGGGCCCGGTGGGCGCGGTGCGCGGCGTCCTCGGACGGGCGAAGATGTCGTTTGACGACATCGACATAATCGAGATCAACGAAGCTTTCGCTGCCCAGGTGTTGGCCAGCGTCGACGAGTTGGGCATCGATATGGAAAAACTCAACCCCAATGGCGGCGCCATTGCTCTCGGCCATCCCTTCGGCATGACCGGGGCCCGGATCATGGGCACCCTGATCAACGATCTCCAGACCCTGGACAAGACCATCGGCATAGAGACCATGTGCGTAGGCGGCGGCCAGGGCATGGCCATGGTGATAGAGCGCCTGTAATTGGCAAGGGGGAACGTAAACACCAACTCTCCCACCAGAGCGATAGCGATGGGAGTACCGGCGACGTCTTAATCTCTCCCACCGCCCGAAGGGTGGGGGGAGTACTCCGACCGTCAGGTCGGAGGGAAGGGGGCTGGCATCCATCAACGCTGCTTGGGAGGCGTCCACTACTATCCAGTTGAGTTTCAAGCCCCCTAATGGGTGTCTTACCTCCCCGCCCTCGGAGGGCGGGCAGGGACTTTTCCCCCATTCGACTTCGTCTCTGGGGGAACAGCTTCGCGGGGCGGGCAGGGACTTTTCCCCCATTCGACTTCGTCTCTGGGGGAACGGCCGCTCGTTCGCTTGCTTCCCTCGCTCACTCGCTTGGAAGCGGTCCGGCTGTGGTGGGGCGACGGGCCCTCCATGAGCGGTATGCGAGGAACAGGACCGACCCCGGAATCCCAACCACGATCAGAAGCATCGGGAGGGTGCCGATCACGAATGTGATCGCGATGTCAATGAGGTTCTGGAGTCCAGAAACCAGGTTCCTGGCCGCCTCACGCACAGTTTCGATCGGGGTCCAGCCTGCTTCGACGATGGGCACAGCGGCAGAGGTGGGTTCGACCGTCATGCTCACCGTGGCCAGGTCGACGGCGTCGGACAGATAGTTGAGCTGACCCTGGATCTGCTCGATCTGACCCCTGGTGTTCGAGATCTCGGTGAAGACTCTCAGCAGCTTCTCGGGGTCGGCGTCGGGCTGTTCGCGCACCTCCTCGAGCAGTGAGCGGAGCTCCGCCTCGAGAAGGGTCAGGTTGGCCAGTTGTGCCTCGAGGTCGATGAAATTCTCCGTGACGTCGTCGGCGTCCTGGGACTCGGAAAGAACCTCATCGGCTGCTTCCTTGAATCCGGCGAGGGCGGCACTGAGGTTGGCTGACGGGACCCTGACTGTCACCGAGACGTACGGCTGTTCCTCGACTCCGCTCGGGAGGACTTCTGCACCGGCTACGAAACCGCCGTTCTGCTCGGCGATTTCAATTATCTTCTCGTAGGCCGCCCTGGTGTCATCCGATGCCAGTTGCAGGGCAACGTTGCGGATGACCTTGCGGTCGGCCGACAGGGCAATCTCGAACTCCAGGTTCTCCCCGGTGCCGATCCCGTCGTCACTATCACGGGCCGGTTCTTCGGTGTCGGCGCTCTGGAAGTAGGGAGATTCCCCTCCATCCAACCCTGATCCGATCTCCGAGAACGTCTCCGTCGCCCCATCGCCACCGCAGGCGCTGAGGATGAGCCCCAGAATCCCTATTGCGACAAGTGTTCGTCTCATTTCTTTCTCCTTCTCATCCCGGCTTTCACCTCGGTTGTGGCTTTGACGAGCCATTGCACGCGTTGGGTTCCCGTTATCGTGGGTCTGATGTACGGAGGACCGCTCAGAAACCTCGCCCTGGCAGGTTCGGCCGAGGACATCGGCGCGACTCACGGGCTGCGGCTCGGCGAGCAGATCCGGGCGTATCTGTCGGATCGGCTCGATCTCGCCGGGGATCCCTTCTGGGCCGGCCGGGAGGAGGACGCCGGTCGGATTCTCGAGCTGGCCACAACCACCCTTGACCTCCACGAGCGGTTTTCCGAGGAGCTCTATGTCGAGATGGTGTCCATGGCTACCAATGCCGGGATAACCCCGGCCGAGGCGGTGGTGGTTGGAGGATTCACCGATCTGATCGACCTGGTTCGGGCGGCGGGCGAACCAGGTGTCGAGGAGGACGATTGCACGGGCCTGATCGATGCGGAAAACCGTCTGATAGCCCAGACCTGGGACATGCACGCGTCGGCGGGCGAGTATGTGTACTTGTTCGACATCAGGCCCGATAATCGCCTCCGGGCGATCGTCCAATCGACTGCAGGATGCATCGGCCAGATAGGGATCAACGAGGCGGGCATCGCGATCGGGATCAACAATCTCACCTCAGCCGGGCGGCCCGGCGTCACGTGGCCATTTGTGGTGCGGAAGGTACTCGAGACAAGCGAGCTCGACGACGCTGTCAAGGTCGTGCTCGACGCCAATCTCGCGGGTGGCCACAACTTCATGCTCATGGATCGCGACGGAGTTGGCTGCAACATCGAGGCGATGCCCGGGAGCCGGCGGGTGACCAGAGTGGACTCAGGGTCCTTCGTCCATACCAACCACTGTCTCGACGTGGGAACTCGCGCAGAGGAAGGTCTCCGGAACCCGCTCAGTGAGGCAAGCTCCGACAGCAGGCTGGAGTTGGGCAAAGCACTTGCTTCGAATCTCGACTCATTCTTCGCAGATCCCGAGATCAACCGGGGAGCGAAAACCCCTCATGACGTCGCCACCTGCGGCGCCGTAGTCATGCGACCCTCCGCACGCACCATGGAGGCGGTGTGGGGCCAGCCGGGACCGCAGCCGTGGGAGCAGTTCGCCCTTTGAGCGAAGGAGGGGAATCGGTAAGACTGGTCAACCTCGAGGCATCGATGGCGCCTGCCCTAGCTACCATCGAGCTTGCCTGTTTTCCTCTGGCGAATCCTGCCGACTTGCTCGGAGAAGACGACATCCGCGCCTACGCACGGGTGTTCCCCGAGGGGTACTTCGTCGCCATGGACCGCGAGACGCCGGTGGGGATGGGCGCGGGCATCTTCCTCGATTTCGACTTCGACTTCCCCCAGCACACCATCGCCGAGATCACAGGCGAGAATCAGTGTGGAAACCACGACCCGGACGGCGATTGGTACTACGGGACGGACATCACCGTTCTCCCGGAGTACCGGGGGCGGGGCATCGGCCGCTTGCTCTATCAGGCCCGGAAAGATCTTGTCCGTCGGTACGGCAAACGCGGGATCATCGCAGGTGGCTCTCTGCCCGGCTTCCACAACCACAAGTCGAGAATGACGATCCACGAGTATGTGACCGCGATCGTCGCCGGGGAGCTTCGCGACCCAACTCTCACTTTCCAGCTCGACAACGGCTTTGAAGTGAGAGGGCTATTGGAGAATTACATCGAAGATGAAGCAGATGACGGCTGGGCCACCCTGATCGTCTGGGAAGCCAACTGACCCACTATCTGCGCACCGTTCGCTCCTGGCGGTGGAAGAGGTCGACCGGAGTGGTCGAGTCCACTGTCACAAATGCTTCGGGGCTGATTTGTGTGATCAGCCTGGTGACCGCGAGGACCCTTTTCCTCGGGAGGATACAGAATGTGATCCTCACGTCCCCTTCCAATCCACTTCCGTTGATCACAGTCGCCCCGAATCCTTCCTGTCGGAGGGCCGCAGCGACTGGATTGGAGGCGACCGGAGCAATGATGCGTACCATTGCTTGGCCCAGCGCCATCCACTCCTCGACCAGAGCACCTAGATAGGTCCCCGCTGCGAAACCTGCGGCGAATGCGATCATCCGGAGCGGGTCGTCGAGACCGTCGAGTACTCGGATGACCGCGATCACCCAAATCAGAGCTTCGACAAAGCCGAGGGCTGTGGCAGTGCCTTTTCGCCCCTTGCCGAGAAGCACAATGCGGACTGTGGCCATGCCGACGTCCAGCAACCTGAGGAAGAAGATCAGGAACAGGTCGAGGAACAGAGCCATTCCCTCAAGCGTAAGACCAACCTGGCCAATCGCCGTGTAATTGAATCAGTCCGGCACCGGAATGGGCAAGCGTTGGCGGAACCGGCCCGTCGGCACTTCCGCGCCGGAACGGATCAGGGCGACCTCCCATGACGGTGAGTTGCTAAGTGCCCATCTCAGTATGGTCACCGCTGCCTTCCCGGCTGAGATCGCGAAGGGTTGTGGCGATAGGCCGAGCAGCCTTCGGAGCCGAATAGGGATCGTTGCAGCGGCAGCGTCGTGCAAGATCCGATAGGCGGGCCTGACTGTATTGTCGAGCGGGGGGTCCTCGAGAAACGCTACGGCTTCTCTCATCGGCTGGGAGGGTGCGAGCTCAGGGTGGTCGACGATCCATCGCCGGAGTCCCTCGGCGGATGTGGGCATGGGGTCCGATCCGAGCAGGGCGCCAACCCTGGTCTGCTCCTGCACAAAACGATCACAGCCTGATCCTGTCAGAGGCTCCTCCCCGTAGACCTGGTGTGCGACGAGGAACGAGTCGGTCAGAGCGTTGTGCACCCAGGCGGAGAACCCCGGATCCGATGCGTCGTATCTCACGCCCCTTTCGGAGACTCCTTTGACCCGCCGATGAATCCGTTTGACGGTATCGACTGCCTGTTCTACCTCAGGGAGGGCACCGAAGGTGGTTGCGGTCACATATGCCGAAGTGCGCGACAACCGGCCCAGCGGGTCGTCCCTGTATCGAGAGTGGTCTCCGACTCCTGCGACGACTTCCGGGTGCGCCGCCTGGATCAAAAGACCTCTAATCCCTCCCACCAGCGATGAGACGTCGCCGATGACCTGCCATGAAGCCGAGGCGGGTCCGTGGAGCCCGGGGTCTCCCATGTACTCGAAACTCTTCGCCATCGGATACTCGACATGGCGGAACGGCCCGGACGCCGCTCCGGCGATCATGTTCCGGATCGTCTCAGTGAGCTCGGTGGGCGAGAGACGAACCAACGCGCTCTGGATTATCGAGCGCAGAGGGCTGCCGCGCTCATGTGGCCGTCTTCCGTTCGGCCATGCCGTTTAACACCTCGAGAACGATGCGGTTGGCCAGATAGGAGGTTTGCTCGCCGGGGCCGTCGTAAGCGGGTGAGACCTCCACGATGTCCGCTCCGAGGACCTTCAGCTCGCGTGATATGCGGCGGACGGTGTCGAGAATCTCCCGGGAATTGAGGCCCCCGGGCTCCGGTGTGCCAGTCGCGGGGGCGAGCCCAGGGTCGACAACGTCGATGTCGACGGAGATGAAGAAGCCTTTTGCGCCACCAGCGAGGCTGTATTCGACTGCTTCATCGACAACTGTGTCGAGCCCGCGCTCGCCGATGTCCGTCATCATGTAACAGCGCATCTTCTGCTCCGACATCCACTCCGTCACATCGGGCTCTGGCCAGTAACCGCGTAGGCCAATCTGTACAAACCGGTGACCGGGAACAGCTCCTGACTCGATGAGCCGGCGCATCGGCGTCCCATGTCCGATGAGAGACCCGTTCTGGGACATTCCGGTGTCGGCGTGGGCGTCGAAATGGATCAGACCGACTTCGCCGAAGCCATGGATACGAGCGACACCCATGGCGTCAGCCCAGGTGATCGAGTGGTCACCACCGAGGATGATCGGCACTTTGCCGGCGCGGGTTACGTACTCCACGGCGTCTGCGATCCGGTCGATCGACTTCTCCAGTTGACCCGGATACACATAAACGTCCCCGACGTCGACCACTCCGAGAACCTCGAACGGGTCGATTCCCGTCGTCAGGTGCGGTCGGTAGCCATCCATCGCGCCGTAGTCGGCGTTGCGTATCGCCTGCGGGCCAAACCGTGCCCCCGGGCGGTAGGTGGTGCCCCAATCGAATGGTGCCCCGAGAATGACGACATCGCCGTCCCCGAGGTTGTCCGGTGTCACCGCCGGGACGCCCAGGAACGAGTTCCTCGAAGCAAAGGAGATGTACTCCGCAGATGCGAACGGGATCTCGTTCTTGCGCTCTTGGTATGGCGTTGGCATCTACGGTTACGCTAACTGACCCGAATCTCTTCGGTGACGCGCATGACTCCACAGATAATCCAAAGAACATATTTGGGGTTGCTGTTGTTGCAGACCCTGGCAGCGTCTTTGATCTGGGGTATCAACACTCTCTTCCTGCTCGATGCCGGACTCTCGCTGACCGGTGCATTCGTGGCCAATGCTGCCTTCACCGCGGGAATGATGATCTTCGAGATTCCGACCGGGGTAATCGCCGACGCTCGCGGCCGCAGGATCTCCTTCATGCTCGGTGCGGCAACTCTTCTGGTCACAACGCTTGCCTACCTCGCACTCTGGAGTTTCCACGCGCACATTCTCTCGTGGGTTCTGGTGTCTGCGCTGATCGGGCTCGGGTTCACCTTCTTTTCCGGCGCGACCGAGGCGTGGCTGGTGGACGCTTTGGATGCAACCGGATACGACGGTCCAATAGAAACAGTCTTCGGCAAGGGGCAGGCCATTGGTGGCGTCGCCACACTCGTCGGCACTATCGGTGGTGGGTTCCTTGGCGCAATCTCGTTGGGCATTCCCTATGCCGCCCGGTCGTTCCTCCTGCTCATTGTCATCGCCGCGGCGTGGAGGTGGATGCACGACATCGGGTACGAGCCCCACCGTGAGGGCACCATAACCGACCAGGCCCGGGAGATCCTCAAAGCTTCGATCACCCACGGTTTTCGGAACCCGCCCGTGAGGATGTTCCTCCTTGCGGCGCCTTTCGCGGCGGGCATCTATATCTGGGTGTTCTACGCTTTCCAACCCTATTTGCTCGATCTGTTTGGTGACCCGAACGCGACCTATCTTGCCGGGATCGCGGCTGCGACTTTCGCCACAGCGCAAATGATCGGAGGTTCGTCGGTGAATCTGATCAGGCGGGTATTCCGGAGCCGCACCTCGGTCATGGTCGGGGCCGTATCCCTTGGAGGTTTGGCCCTCGTCGGAGTAGGTCTGGCATCGCTTCTCGAGATCCCCATAGGATTTTGGTTGGCGATTGTGTTGCTGGCGTTGGCTGCCCTTATCGCCGCGTTGTCCGGCCCCATGCAACAGGCCTACATGAATGCCGTGATCCCTTCGAAGCAGCGGGCCACAGTTCTCTCGTTCGCTTCGCTCACCGGGTCGGCTGGCGGTGTTGTTTTCCAGCCGGCGTTGGGCCGTGTGGCTGATGTGTGGTCACTGGGAACCGGCTACATCGTTTCCGGCGCCCTATTTCTCTTTCAACTCCCCTTCTTGCTGAGGGTGAAGGCCATGGGCCTCGAAGCCGATGCCGTGGGCAAGCCCTCGGACACTCTCATCGAGGTCCCCCACGATCCACCGGCGTCCTAGGATTCTTCTGGCATCATGAGTGGCATGGAAGAGCGAGAAGCAAGCCCGGATGGTCGGATGGGACGAGCAATTGTTCGCGGAATTCTGATCGGCATCCCGGTGGTGCTCGTTGGTATCACCCTCACGGTGTGGCTGATCACCGACAACGACATTTTCGATTCAATCGCTACGGCTATACTCCCCGGCATTCTCCTCGGCACTTTCGGTGGAGGTTTCGCCGGAATGGCCATGACCATGGAATGATGCTTCCGGGCTAGAGATCCTCTCGCAGGCTGAAGACGACCGTTTGCAGGTCGGTGAACTCGTCGATGCGTTGACGTCCCCAACCGGTGTCGGTACCAGCCGCGCCGCCAAATGGCTGGAAGGTCTCCCAGAAGTCGGTCGAGTCGTTCACAACGACCGTGCCCGACCTGATTCTGTCGGCGTACCAGAATGCCTTCGTCAGGTCGTTTGTGAACACAGCGGCCTGCAGACCGAGGTGAGTTCTGTTAGCGACACCGATTGCCTCAGCGTCGTCTTTCGCTGACAGGATCGGCACCACCGGGCCGAATGACTCCTCCTGGGAGACAGACGCATTCTCAGGAACCCGGTCGATCACGGTGAACTCGTAGTACAGGTCGGTCGGATGGCCCGCGGCTCTTCGTCCTCCAACCAACACTTCCGCTCCCTTCTCCCTGGCGTCGGCAATGTGACGGTCCATCTTGTCTGCCGTGGCAGCGTTGTTGAGGGGGCCCATGTTGGTGTTGTCGTCGAAGGGATCTCCCAGGCGTACCTCTTGGGATGCTTTCAGGGTCGCCTCAACGAATTCGTCATGCACGTCGTCGACGACGATCACCCGTTCGGTGGCACAACACACCTGCCCTGCGTTGTAGTAGGCGCCGTAGACGGCCGCCTTCGCGGCAAGGGAGACATCGGCGTCGGATGTGACGATTGTCGGCCCGTTGCCGGACATCTCCATAATCGACCGTTTCAACCCCATCCGGGAGACGATCCGTTTGCCTGTCTCCGACGAACCTGTGAACCCGATGGCGTCGATCCCGTCGTGGGTGACCAGCTGCTCGCCGATGTCGCCACCACCGGGAATAACCGAGATTGCCCCTTTCGGAACTCCCGCTTCTTCGAAGACCTTGGCCATCTCCAGCAGAGCCCAGCTGGTGAACTCAGGCGGCTTCACGATGATGGCGTTGCCCGTTGCGAGCCCGGGCCCGACGTACTCCATGGGGATCATGACGGGGAAGTTCCAGGGGGTGATTGCAGCCCACACACCAACGGGTCGTCGGACCGTGAACATGCGCCGGTGACGCTCCGTTGTCGGGATCAGCTCGCCAGTCAGCCTCTTCACGTCCTCGGCGGCGATCTGGAAGTAGTCGCCCGACTCGGCAATATCGTCGACAGATTCAGCTGCGAATGGTTTTCCTTGTTCGAGGGTGAGGATCCGCGCCACATCATCCACCCGCTCCTGCCAGAGCCCATAGATCCTGAGGCAAAGCTCGGCTCGCTCGAATGCGGTCCAGTGCCGGAGCTCCGCAGCCGCCTCCTGGCCGGCCTCAACCGCCCGGTCGATATCGTCTCCGGACGCCTTGGGCACGTTGTAGATGTGCTCCCCGGTGACAGGCGAGCGCACCTCGTAGTAATCGTCACCGGTTCCTTCGGTCCACTCTCCGGCGATAAAGAGCTTGAGGTCTGTTGCCATCGCACGAAATCTAACCGGTATCGACACACATGGGACTCCCCGGATCGGTTTCGGCTGGGGGAGCCGCGCGGTTAAGTGAGATGTCTAAAGGGTTCACCGGTGAGTAATCTCAATGGACGTAGAGCCGGGTCGCCCCGGCGTGGTGGAGAGCCTGGAGACTCCTACCCGCAGGGCCGGCCCCGAGAGGAGTGAAACAATGGGCCTCCAGGGAGAACAGACTAGAGATTGGTTCAATCGGGCACGGTCGACCCTGGTCAACGGTGTGTCCAGCCAATTCCGCTACTGGGGTGACGACGACACCATCGTCATCGAACGGGGTGAAGCGGGCCACCTCTTCGATATGGATGGCAAGCGTTACATCGATTACCAGCTCGGGTTCGGCCCAGTAATTCTCGGCCACGGCGACCCTGACGTCTCGGCCGCCGTTGCAGCCGCGGCCGGTCACGCCACCACCTTCGCGATGACCCAGCGCCGTGAGATCGAAGCCGCCGAGAAGGTGCTCGAGGCCCTGACCTGGGCAGAGCGAATGCGTTTCACCAACACCGGGACCGAGGCGACCATGCATGCGATCCGGCTCGCTCGCGGCGTCACCGGGCGCGATATCGTTGTCAAGTTCGAAGGTCAGTATCACGGGGTCCACGACTACGTGATGTTTTCTACGGCGTCTGCGCCGTACGAGGCGCTGGGGTCGCGTTTCAGCCCGATTCCGGTTCTGTCGAGTTCGGGTATTCCCGACCAGATCCGGACATATGTGCGGATTCTCCCGTTCAACGACCTCGAACTGGCCGAAGCGTTGTTCAAGCGAGAGGGTCATCGGATAGCTGCAGTAATCGTCGAGCCGATTCTTGGTAACGATTTCGGCCTTCCCCCGGAGGACGGGTTTCTCGAAGGGCTTCGCGCCCTGACATCCAACTCCGGGACGGCATTGATCTTCGACGAGGTCAAGACCGGGTTCCGCATCGCAGCCGGGGGTGCTCACGAGTACTTCGGAGTCGCTCCCGACATCGGCACCTATGCAAAGGCGATGGGTAACGGGTTCCCCGTTGCCGCCATTGCCGCCCGCGGTGATTACGTCGAAGGCTGGAGGCAGGGCGGGATCTCGCAGGCCGGCACCTACTCAGGCAACGGCATTGCCGCGGCGGCAGCCAATGCGACGGTGTCCAAGCTCCTCACCGGTGATCCTCTGGCGGCCGTCGAGAAGACGGGGAGGAGACTCATGGAGGGACTCGAGAAGGTACTTGCCGACCGTGGTGTCGAGAGCAGAGTCACCGGGGTGCCTTCGATGTTCTCCATTTTCCTCGGTGAGGGTGACATCAAGGAGTTCCGTGACGGGTCGCGTCACAACGAACCCCTGTACGAGGACATCACGATGCGGATGATCGGAAAGGGTGTGATGCCGTGCCCGGACGCCAAAGAGCCCTGGTTCGTCTGCGCCGCCCACACCGACGACGACGTCGCAATCACACTCCAGGTGTTCGAAGAGTCTCTCGACGAAGCGCTCGCCTAGTGTCCTGTCCTGTGGATTCGCTTGCTATTTCGACGAGCAATTGTCCGTTCCTGGCAAGGACGCAGGACGCAGGCGCACCGGGTCGTTCGTCAAGGACGAGGACGCCGCCAGGGGGGACAAGGGCCGTTGAAATACGAGCACGATCTGCCGGACAGGGCACTCGGTGGCTTTGAGGGTCATAGTCTCGGGAGCTGGAGGCAAGCTAGCGACATCCATCGCCGCAGCCGTTGCCGGGGCCGATGACCTGGAGTTGGCGGGGCTGTTCAACCCGAACCGCGGCGGAACCTCACTGGTTGGGGTAGAGGTATCGGGCGACGCGGCATCGCTGGCTGGTGACGTCGTGGTGGAGACGGCACACCCCGATCATGTCTTCGAGAATCTGACCGTCTGGAAGCGATCGGGAATGGCTGCCGTGGTAGGTACCTCGGGTTTCACCGAGGAGCGACTCGATCGGCTCGCCGAGCTCTGGGGTGTGTCCGGCCCTGCATGCCTGGTCGTTCCCAACTTCTCGGTTGGTGCAGTTCTGATGATGGAGTTCGCCCGCACCGCTTCACGCTACTTCGAGGCTGTTGAGATCATCGAGCGTCATCATTCGACGAAGCCAGATGCTCCGTCCGGCACCTCGCTGGCCACGGCGATCGGTGTGGCCGCAAGCGGGACTTCG
>DATKCM010000182.1:0-24119 GCA_035513195.1 Acidimicrobiia bacterium
CGGGAGGCGGGCTTTCGTCAGGGAGCAGATCTTCGAGGTTGGCGGATTCTTCCTGGATTGATGACGGGGGAGTGGCGGAATGCGCCATGACTTCGGGGCTAAGAATCGATGGGCCCGGATCGTAGCCCGCCAACCCGATGATGAAGGCGGTGACAACTGAGACTGCCATGCCGGCCGTCAGGCGTGATTTCATCGGTTCTCGGGGTCGGGGAGGCGCAAGGTTACCCAATCCTCAGGATATGTAAAACCGCGACAGTCCGCGGCCCTCGTTGCGATACTGCCCGCATGGCTCTCGACGAATACCGCAGCGTGAACCGCGACAACTGAGATAGCAGGGTTGATATCCACTATCGGTCCGACCCCTACGGCGTCGAGAGATTCATCGCCGACCCCGGCCATCTCTCCGATGTCGTGGCGTTCGACAGCACCAAATTAGGCGAGGTCTCCGGGAAAGATCTGCTCCATCTGCAGTGCCATATCGGCACCGATACGATCTCCTGGGCGCGGCTGGGAGCCAATGTCACCGGCATCGATTTCTCGGAGAAGGCGATCGACGCCGCTCGGAAGCTGAGCGCAGATTCGGGAACTCCCGCCCGATCTGGGTGTCCTCATCTTCATCGCCTTCCTGGTGCCGACGGGATTCATGGTTCATAATTTCTGGAGAGACGATGACGCCATGACCCGGCAAATCGAAATGTCAGGGTTCATGAAAGACTTGCCCTCGCCGGCGGTTCGCTCCTGGCCTTTACTTTGTTCGCCTCGTCGGGTGATGAAATCGGGCTACAGATCACCGACTCTCTGTTCGATATATCTCTATAGCTAGAAAGTTCCTCCTACGAAAGGCTCCGGTAACCCCGGGGCCTTTCGTAGTCCGCTCGCTTCTCTGGCGTCTTATTCTCTCCCACCGCCCGAAGGGTGGGATCTCTGGGGAGTACCGGCGGCTCCTTTATCTCTCCCACCAGAGCGAAGCGATGGGGGGAGTACCGGCGACGAAGGAGCCGGGGAGGGGGGCTGGTTCCCACCGACGCTGCTTGAGCTCCCGGCCCGAGGGGACCTCTCCCTCCTACCTCCGCTCGCTGACGCTCGCGCAGGGACCTTCCTCCCGCAAGCGGGAGGACAGTTGGCCGGGAGGGATTTTTCCCCATTCGACTTCGTCTCTGGGGGAACAGCTTCGCGGACCAACCTCGGCGCAAGCGGGAAGACAGTTGCCCGGAGAGAGCGCTATCTCGGCCAATGGCCGAGATAGCTTTGCGCAATTAAATGGAGCGACTACCATGCTCTTCGTGCAGATGCCACGGGACATCGGCACTATTCCACACTCAGGCCCCTCCAAAAGGTATGCCCTTTTGTTCTCGGAGCTTCCCGATCCGATTTCCCTTGGGGACTAATCGCGAAGGATCACATGACCACTAGAGCTCAACTTCAGGGCAAGCCCATTGATGAACTGAGGCAGATCGCCTCAGCAGTCGGCATAGAGACCGATGGCCTCCAGAAGTCGAAACTGATCTCCGCTCTCATGGAGGCCGGAGAGGGTGTCGACGGTGAACCGACCGAGTCGGTGGAACTGCCCCAGGCCACACCCCGCACCGACAAGAGCGAACGCCCAGTCGCAGCAGATGATGGCTTCGGCGACTCTGACGACGACTCCGATCGCGGCCAGTCGAACGGAAGCCGCGGCGGCCAGCAGACGAACGACGATGGTCAGGGCAACCGCAGGCGTCGTAATCGCCGCGGCGGAGGGCGCGAGGACGAGCAGATCCCCGAAGGCGATCTCGAAGTCCGCGAAGGTTTGCTCGACATCCTCCCCGAGGGTTATGGGTTCCTGAGGGTCACCGGGTATCTCCCGGGCGACAAGGACGTCTACGTCTCGGCTAACCAGGTTCGCAAGTTCCGTCTCCGGAAAGGGGACATCGTCTCCGGCCCGATCCGCCCGCCGCGGTCCAAAGAGAAGTTCCCGGCAGTGGTTCGGATCGAGAAGGTCAATGGCATTTCGCCCGACGAGGCGATGCAGCGTCCCAAGTTCGAGTCGCTCACACCGCTTTTCCCGGATCAAAGACTCCGCCTCGAGGTGGAAGGCAAGCGGAACAACATCCTCACGAGGATCATCGACCTCATCGCTCCGATCGGCAAAGGTCAGCGCGGGTTGATTGTCTCGCCGCCAAAAGCCGGCAAGACGACAGTTCTCCAGGAAGTTGCGCAGTCGATCACCGAGAACAACCCCGAGTGCTACCTGATGGTTGTCCTTGTCGACGAGCGGCCCGAAGAGGTCACCGATATGCAGCGTTCGGTCAAGGGCGAGGTCATCTATTCGACTTTCGACCGCCCCGCCGAGGAGCACACCCAGGTCTCCGATCTCGCAATCGAGCGTGCCAAACGAATGGTCGAGATGGGTACCGACGTGGTCATCGTGCTCGACTCGATCACACGGCTGGCAAGGGCGCATAACCTGGCGACACCGGCCTCGGGCCGAATTCTCTCCGGTGGTGTGGACTCCCAGGCCCTGTATCCGCCGAAGCGGTTCTTCGGTGCAGCCAGGAATATCGAAGAGGGAGGCTCTTTGACCATCCTCGGGACGGCGCTGGTTGAAACCGGGTCCAAGATGGACGAAGTCATCTTCGAGGAGTTCAAGGGAACCGGGAACATGGAGCTGCGGCTCGATCGGCGCCTCGCCGACAAGAGGATCTATCCGGCCATCGACATCGAAGCGTCGGGAACAAGAAAAGAAGAGTTGTTGTTCGACCGTAAGGAACTAGAGCAGGTTTGGAAGCTTCGCCGAGTGCTTCTGGCCCTGGAATCGGGCGCGGCGATCGAGCTTCTCATCGATAGGCTCAAGACCACGCAGACAAACGAAGAGTTCCTCACCGAAGTGGCGAAAAGCACATCTTGATTCAGGAGAAATGATGAAGTCCGACATTCATCCCACATACGCCGAAACGACAGTGACATGTTCGTGCGGCAACACATTTGTGACCCGGAGCACCAAGCCGGGCGATATGCACGTGGAGCTGTGCAACGAATGTCATCCGTTCTTCACCGGCAAGCAAAAGCTGGTCGATACCGGCGGCCGCGTCGAGCGCTTCCAGAAGCGCTACGGCAAGACGGCCTTCACCAAGGCATCAGAGGAAAGCGACGGGGACGAGGGCTCTGCAACCGAGTGATCGGGTCGCTCCTCCCGTGAGCGAACACATCGATCCGGCCAAGACGGTCGGGGGCCAGGCGGTCATCGAGGGCGTGATGATGCGCGCCCCAACCGCGTGGTCGGTGGCTGTGCGCCAACCCGACGAGCGAATCGTGGCGCGGCGGAGCGAATTGCCCCGTCTTTCCAGCCGGAGCGTCCTGGCCCGGGTACCGTTCGTCCGCGGCATCCTCGTGCTGGCCGAGTCCCTCTCGCTAGGGTTTCGGGCTCTGTCCTGGTCGGCGCAGAAAGCAGCCGGTGAGGAAGAGGAACCGCTTTCCCGTTGGGAGATCGGGTCGACAATGGCGATTGCGTTCGTCATATTTGCCGGGCTGTTCATCTTGCTTCCGGCGGGCATGGCCGATGTGGTGTCCGGGGAGAACGACTTGTTGTTCGGCGTGGTCGAGGGGGTGCTCAGGCTCCTGCTGTTCGTCGGGTATATCTGGCTCATCGGCCGCTCCGAGGAGATCGGCCGCGTTTTCGAATTCCACGGTGCCGAGCACATGTCGATCTACGCCTATGAGGCTGGCGAGCCACTCAGTATCGAGTCCGTCCGACGGTATCCCCCCGAGCACCCGCGATGCGGCACCAGCTTTCTCATGATTGTTGTCCTGGGGTCGATCCTCCTCTTCTCATTCCTTGGCCAACACGGGTGGGTCTTCCTGGTCGCTTCACGGCTACTCGGCATCCCGCTCATCGCAGCCGGGAGTTATGAGCTCCTTCGCTTCTCGGGAACGCGAGGTGGCGGCCTTCTCGCTAACGCGTTGGCGACCCCGGGCCTTTGGCTCCAGAAGCTCACAACGAGAGTTCCGGTGGATGATCAGATCGAGGTGGCCATTGCCAGCCTCGTCGTCGCCCTCGATGAGGTGGCTTTCGCAGAGGCAACGGCCCGTGGTGGCATCCCCGCGGCGGCGATCGAGGTAAGGAGAGAGGTTTTCGAGTCTGCTTTCGAGGATGGACTGTGATCGACGAAGCCTTCTCGAGACGTCTCGCGGAAATCGAGGACGCGTTCGTCGCTGTCGAGAACATGCTGGGCGACCCCGAGGTTCTCGCAGACTCCGATCAACTAGCAGATCTCGGCAAGAGGCATTCTGACCTGAAGGATGTCGTTGCGGACATCCGCCGCTGGCGTGAGGCAACTGCTGATCTCGCCGAGGCCAAAGAGATGTCATCGGACCCCGACATGGCAGAGATGGCAAAGGATCTCTCCGCCGAGATCGGCGAGCTCGAAGCGCGGATCAAGGCGGCGTTGGTGCCGAAGGATCCGAATGACGCGAGGGACGTGCTGATTGAGGTGAGAGCGGGTGTAGGCGGCGATGAGGCTTCGATTTGGGCCGGAGATCTTGTTCATATGTATCTGCGTTATGCAGACAAGCATGGTTTCAAGACCGAGATCATCGACGCCTCGCCCAACGAGGCCGGGGGCTACGACAAGGTCACCTTCGCGGTCAAAGGTCACGGCGCATATTCAAAAATGAAATACGAAGCCGGGGTACACCGGGTTCAACGGGTGCCGAAGACCGAGTCTCAGGGACGGGTCCACACGTCGACAGCAACTGTCGCTGTATTGCCTGAAGCCGACGCGGTGGAAGTCGAACTGGATATGAACGACGTGAAGGTGGATGTCTACCGATCCACGGGCCCGGGGGGCCAGTCGGTCAATACCACCGACTCCGCAGTCCGCCTCACCCACGAGCCATCAGGATTGGTGGTGACCTGCCAGGACGAGAAGAGTCAGCTTCAGAACAAGGAGAAGGCGTTCCGCATCCTCCGGGCGCGCCTGTATCAGATGGAACTTGAACACCAGCAGGCAGAGGTTGCCGGTGCCCGCAGGGACCAGGTCGGCACGGGCGGTCGCTCCGAGAAGATCCGCACGTACAACTACAAGGGCAACAGGGTTACGGACCACCGGATCGGGCTCACCATCAAACGTCTCGAATATGTCCTTCAGGGAGAGCTGGACGACTTTGTCGACGCACTGGCCGCCGACGAGCAAGCCAGACTGCTCGCCGATGGAGGAGATGCCTGAATCGCAAAGGGGTCAGGAGGGCTCCACACCCAGATTCCCCACGCCGCGCCGCTCCATGTTGCCCCAGATCCTGGTGGCGTAGCCCCCGAGGAAAGCCCGCATTCTCCACACGACCGTACGCTGCCGGAAACCCAGGTTCTCGACAAGGGCCATGACCACAAGCCGTGCGATGTCCTTCGGGCTGTGGTAGAAGCCGAACGACTCGTCCAGGAGTATCGCCAATAAGGAGTTGGCTACTCCAGCACCGTAAGCCAGCCCGAGAAGAACGAACATCATTGGAATGTTGATCGCCCCCATGAAAAGCACGGTCGGGACGATGATCCACCCGCTGAATTCTACGATCGGTGCGAGATACTCGAACAGGACCATGCCCGGCCATGTCACCATTCCCAGCGCCCCGTAGCGAGGATTGAACGTGATTGGGCGGAAGTCTCTCACCGATCTGATCAAGCCCCGCTGCCAGCGGATCCGCTGTCGTCTGAGAACCCGGGTCGTCTCCGGAACCTCCGTCCATATGACAGCGGCCGGTTCGTACACGATCCGGTAGGGAATGCCCTTCGCCAGGTGGTATCTGTGCATTCTCATCGTCAGATCCATATCCTCGCCGAGGTGGCCGACCTCGAACCCCCCGATGGCGATGACGGCAGATCTTTTCCAAACACCGAAAGCCCCGGAGACAATTGGAAGAGCACCCATCGCGGACCAGGCGGGACGGCTCGTAACAAATGACCGGAGGTACTCGAGGACCTGCATACGCGGAATCATCCTCTTGGGAACAGTCGCTTTTACGAGATGTCCCAGTTCGAGGCTGCATCCATTCAGCGGCCTTACGTTGCCACCCACACACACGGTGCGCTCACGGTCTTCGACCACGTGACGCATCGATCTGATCAGGCAGTCTGCGTCGAGGACGACGTCGGCATCGGTGCAAAGAGCGTACGGATAGCGGGCGGCGTTGATACCGGCGTTCAGTGCGTCCGCCCGACCGCCGTTTTCCTTGTCGATCACCGTTATCCGGATCGGGCTATGCGTTCGGTAGATGGCCCTGATCGGTTCGGTCTTGAGATCCGGGCGGTAGGGGATCCGCACCTTCTCCATGTCGAAGGCCTCGATGAGACGGCGCAAGGTGTCGTCGGTTGACCCGTCGTTGGTGACGACGATTTCGAGACGCGGGTACCCGACGATGGCCATAGAGCGGACTGCTTCGACGATCCCCTTTTCTTCGTTGTACGCGGCGATGACGATCGACACAGGTGGAACTCGATGACTGGAGAGCATCTCCCCGACCCGGCCGAAACGGTCCAGGTGGTGGGAGCGTCGTAAGACAAATGCCGAGCGCACGGCCAGGTAGAACATGTACAGCTGCATCAGAACGAAATAGGCCAGGATCGTGTATCCGACCCATTCCATGATCTCGAGGATCATGACGTCACCGGTTCCGGAATGTGCATGTAGCTGATGAGCTGGGCGTCTCGTGGGTCCGATTCGCCGGACTCCAGTCGGTCGCGAGCTGCGATCAATTCACCACAGTCGGCAAGTGCTTCGGCCGCGGCGTCACGGGTGAACTGCTCAGCGGCACCGATCGCTTCGTAGAGGAAGTCGATGCCACCAGGCAGACTGGCGAGAGCTGCAGCGGAGTTTCGCCTCATCCACCATGACTGGTCGCCGAGCCCTTCACGGAGGATCGGATTTATCGATGGGTCGCCGATCCTGCTGAAGGCCGTGGCCGCTTTGGCCCTGATTCTCCAGTCGGCCGACTGGATCATCCGTCGTAGAGGCCGCAGGGCGAGAGGTCCGCCGATGCTGCCGAGTGTTTCGATGATCGCGATCCTGACCTCGGGGTCTTCCGCCGTGTACAACAGCTCAGCAAGGGCCGGGCCGACCTCGGAGTCACCGATGATCCCGAGTATCCGGATGATTTCGGTGACACCCCTGTCTCCCCGATGATTGTGGTTGACGCGAACCCATGCGGTCAGGGGCCAAACCGCATCCCTTCCGTAGAGGGCAAGGGTCTCGGCGAATCTGGATTGAACCCACGGCGTCTCGTCATGGAACCTGTCGAGGATCACGTCTATCGCCGGCGTGTGGCGCATTCGGGCGAGGCCCCGGGCGCTCTGGACGCGAACCTCGGGGACCCTGTCCGTCAAGTGGTGCATCAGAATGGGGGCAGCTTTCGGATCGCCTATCTCGGCGAGCGAGACCACAGCCCGGAGGCGGCGGCCGAGAGGGAATCGGGAGCTGAGCCGTTTTGCCTGGTGGCTGATCAGCCCCGCGCGGTCGATGACTCCATCAAGAGAGTCGGCGGGGCTTCCCGAGAGGGCGTGCCTGATGTCGATCAGTGCGTCGATGAAGGCGGCATCGTCGGCTTCTTTTGCCGAAATCTCGGCGATGGACCCAGGAGCTGCGACATGTTGGCTGAGGAGCTTCAGATATGCCGCCCGCCGAATCTCACGGGCCGCAAGCCGGCGTCCGTTTGCCCACTTGTACACGACCACTGCGAGCAACAGCATCAGGCTCAGAGCGAACATGACGGTGACCGCGGCTATCGCGATATGAAAACTGTTCATTTATCTAAGGAATATCGGGAGAAATCCGGGCGAGTTGAGGAGAGATATCCGGACCGTGGCCGCCGGGGACGGGCCTTGGGAGCCCGTTGAACAATGCATGTCACGGCATTATCCAACGGACTCCTAGTGGAGGTTCTTGCGGATTCTTGCCATCAGTTCAGGAAGCCGGAACGGCTTGTGGACATAATCGATCGCGCCCGAATCGAGGCTGCCCACGACTACCTCGTCATCCTCCACGCCAGAGAGCATTATCACCGGCATGTCGACGCCTTCCCCTTGCCAACGTTGCAGGATCTCGGTGCCGAGAAGGCCGGGCATCAATTGGTCGATCACGGCGAGGTCGAACTCTCCGGTGGTACCCAGTTCATAGGCTTTCTGGCCATTCTCCGCGACAACGACCTCGTATCCGGCGATTTCGAGGGCTGTTACCAGGAGTGTTGTTATGGCCTCGGCATCGTCGGCGACGAGGATTCGTTTTGGTCCTGAGCGGTCGGATTCTTCGTTTTGCATGGAGCGACTTCCGATTGCATGGAGCGACTTCCGAATTGTCTCACAATTAGGCTTCCGAAAGCCATCACACCCCATTTTGCTTGGCAGGTACCGTTAGAACCATCCGTTCTGTAAGACTTGAGACATGGACCGTTTGCCTGATCATGAACTGCGCAGGCTCGAAGCCGTCGCCGGTGTGAACGGAACCATCGAGGACCTGATCAAACGACGGCTTGACGGCGAGCCGCTGCAATACATCGAAGGAACGGCTCAATTCGGGTCGCTGGAGCTGGTTGTCGATAAACGGGTCCTGATCCCCCGACCGGAAACAGAAACCCTTTTCGAGATAGCTTCCAGAATGGTGCGCCTCCCCGAGGTCATCGTCGATCTCTGCACCGGTTCTGGCGCGTTGGCTCTCGCCTTGAAGCAACATTTCCCGACTGCAGCGGTATTCGCGACTGATATCTCTGCAGATGCAATCGAGGTCGCGGCGGAGAACATGGCCCGCACCGATAATTCGATCTATCTCGCGAACGGTGATCTCTTTGACCCGCTTCCCACCTCATTGATTGGTGAGGTAGACCTGATCGTCGCCAATCCGCCATATGTATCCGAATCGGAGTTCGCCAGCCTTCCAGATGACGTGAAACGCGAACCGCGGGTCGCCCTGGTTTCGGGCCAGTCCGGTCTTGAGATCATCGAGCGGATTGGAGCCTCGGCGAGCCAGTGGCTCCGACCCGGGGGAGTTGTCGTCTGTGAGATCGGGGAGAAGCAGGGTATCGCTGCCGCTTCGTCATTTCCTGGGATACCTGTCGTCATCCGTCGGGATCTCAACGGACGGGATCGTTTTGTCCTCGGGGTCAAGCCGTGAGCTACGAGCAGGCCGTACGCGCTCTGGTGCGTGGCGAAATCGTCGGCGTTCCCACCGACACTGTCTACGGCCTGGCAATCGACCCGTTCAATGAACGGGCCGTGGCACGTTTGTTCGAGCTGAAAGGGCGTCCAGCCGGAAAACCGATCGGCCTACTCGTGGCGTCTGTAGAGCAGGCTGACATTGTGGCTGAGATCAAAGACACTGCCCGTGAGCTTGCGGAGCGATACTGGCCGGGAGCGCTCACCCTGATCGTTCGCCCTCGCGTAGTTCTCTCCAACTGGGTGGGCGACGAGCAGAGCCGCACCGTAGGTGTCCGAGTCCCGGATCATCCCACGACGATTGGGCTCCTCAACGAAGCGGGCCCTCTTGCGGTCACCTCGGCGAACGTCAGCAACGAAGCCGAGACCTACAACCACATCGAGGCTGAGGCAGTATTTGGCGATTGCGTCGCGATCTACGTTGAGGGGACATGCCTGGGTGGTGTGGCATCGACCGTCGTCGACGCCACGGGTGGCGACGTCGTTGTGCTTCGCGAAGGAGCAGTTCACCTTGGCGGTTGACCACGGCCGGCCGGTACGCGGAACAGTCACGCGCGATCGGCCGGGGCCCTTATTACTGTCGTCCTCATGATTTCGATGGAACCAATAGAACAGGTCGATCCTGAAATTTCCGGATTGATCCGCAAGGACCTGGAGCGACAGAACTCCCACATCCACCTGATCGCCTCGGAAAACTTCGCCTCTCCGGCTGTGATGGCCGCCTCAGGCTCGGTCTTCACCAATAAGTACGCCGAGGGATACCCGGGCCGGCGGTATTACGAGGGTTGTCAGGTGGTCGACGAGATGGAACAACTCGCCATCGATCGGGCCAAGTCCCTGTTCGGTGCCGAGCATGCCAATGTCCAACCACACTCAGGCGCCCAGGCGAACATGGGCGTATATTTTTCGCTGCTCGAGCCCGGGGATACCGTTCTCGGGATGCGCCTCGACCAGGGCGGGCACCTCACCCATGGCTCGCCGGTCAACTTCTCCGGTCTGTACTACAACATCGTCGCGTACGGAGTCGACCCCGAGACCGAGCTGATCGACATGGACCAGGTGCGGAGCCTGGCGCTGGAGCATCGTCCGAAGATCGTACTCGCCGGATACTCCGCCTACTCGAGGAATCTCGATTACGAGGGATTCCGCGCTATCGCAGACGAGGTTGAGGCGACTTTCGTGGTGGACGCCGCGCACTTCATCGGGCTGGTGGCCGGCAAATCGTTCCCTTCGCCTGTCCCGCACGCCGATGTCGTGACGGGAACCACCCACAAGGCGCTCCGTGGGCCGCGCGGCGGATTGATCCTTTCCCGGGAGGAATTCGGTACACCCGTCAACAAAGCGGTCTTTCCCAATGTCCAGGGAGGTCCGATCGAGTCCCAGATTGCGGCAAAGGCAGTCTGTTTCCGTGAGGCCGCGCAGCCCGAATTCCACCACTACACCGAGCAGATCGTGGCGAACGCCAGGGCGATGGCCACGACCATGCAGGACGAGGGAGTTCGAGTCGTGTCGGGCGGGACCGACAATCACCTCTTCCTGGTCGATCTCAGGTCGGTCGACGAAGACCTGACCGGGAAGGATGCAGCAAGATTGCTCGACGAGCAGGGGATCACCCTCAACTTCAACACCATCCCCGACGACCCCCGCCCGCCTTATCGTGCCTCAGGACTCCGCATCGGCACTCCGGCGGTGACCACGCAGGGGATGAAGGAGCCCGAGGTCTCTGAGGTTGCCAGCCTCATGGCTCGGGCGCTGAAGGAAAGGGGTGACGAGACCGCCCTACGGGAGGTGAGAGAAAGGATCGGTGAGCTGGCCAGCGAGTTCACCCCTTATCCGACGAATTTCTCCGGGCATGTCTGAATGCGGCCATCTAGGCTCGATTTTGCAAACAAGAAAGGCCATCTCTAGTCTTTGTGAAGGAATTCACAATCACCCTGTTCGATCGAATTCTCAACGGATGAAAAACGACACTCCTCACCAGCAAGTCGGGCGCGCCGTCAACGAAGGCTGGCTTCAAGGCGGCTCATTCACCGCCTCCATCCTCTCGGGGACGTTGCTCGGATACGTCGCCGACAAATGGCTGGGTACCGGCCCCTGGCTGGTGGTGGTGGGGATCCTGCTCGGCTCGTATTCAGGGTTCCTCAACATCTGGCGCTACTTGAAGAAGCTCGAGGAGGCCGGGAATGGATATTGAGCACGGACCAGCTATCGAGGCCAACCTGGCCCGGAGCACTGTGGCGAGAGGGGTATACGTCGGTCCGGCGCTCATCCTCTTCTTCGGCCTGCTTCGGGGATGGGACGGGGCCTGGAGCGCGGCTCTCGGCATCGTGGTGGTCGTCGCCAACTTCATGCTCTCCGGGGCGATCCTTTCGAATTCGGCAAGGATCAGTCTCCAGGCTTATCATGTCGCCGCTCTGATCGGTTTCTTCCTACGTCTCGTCCTGTTCATCGGCGCGGTCTACTTCATCGCCAACCTGGTGGAGGTGGACCGTCTGGCGTTCGGTTTGTCGGCGGTGATCTCCTATTTCGCCCTTCTGACGTGGGAAGCGGTGTCGATGACGAAAGGTAGAGAAAGGGAGCCGAGTTGGCGCAGATGATCCTCGCCACCGAGTGTGATGTAGTCAACGAGGTGATCTGCGCTCCGGCCAAGGTCACGGATCTCTTCGAGTTCGACACCTGGTTCACGGTTGGCGGGCTGGAGTTCACCCGCACCACCTTCCTCATGCTCTTCGCCGCGCTGGTGACCATCGCCGTGCTCTATTTCGGGCTCCGGAATCGTCGTTTGGTCCCGTCGAAGTTCGACGCTGCGGTCGAGGGTCTGGTCGGGTTCGTCCGGGACGATATAGGTAGGGACATCATCGGGCCCGACTCCCGCAAGTACCTGCCCTATCTGCTCTCCATCTTCCTCTTCATCCTGGTCGGGAACCTGTTCGAGGTGACCCCCCTGATCAACTTCCCGATCACCTCCCGGATGGCGATCCCGCTCTTTCTCGCCTTGGTCACCTATGTCATTTTCATGTTCCAGGGATTCAAGAAGAACAAGCTCCGTTACCTGATCGACACCGCGTGGCCGAAGCACGTGCCCTTGGGTCTGCGCTGGCTGGTGGGGTTGATCGAATTGGTGTCGATCTTCTTCCTCCGGCCGATCACACTGGCAATCCGACTCTTCGCCAATCTGGTGGCCGGCCACCTGCTTCTCACCCTGCTCCTCGGGTCGGCGGTGATCTTCATTGCCTCGGTCGGGGAGATCGGAGCTAAGAGCCTGATCGCCGTCCCCTGGCTGGCGTTGGGTCTGTTCATGTTCGTCCTCGAGCTGCTGGTGTCAGCGCTCCAGGCATATATCTTCACCTTGCTGACAGCCGTCTACATCGAGTCGTCGATCCACTTCGAGCACTAAGGAGAAAAGAAATGGAAGGCAATATTGAGCTCCTCAAGGGGGCCATCGCATTGATCGGGTATGGCCTCGGAGCCGTCGGACCCGGAATCGGGATCGGTATCATCGCGGGCAATGCCATCAGCGCCATGGCTCGTCAGCCCGAGATGCAGGGCACGATACGCACCACCATGTTCCTGGGCATCGCACTCACCGAGGCGTTGGCCCTAATCGGATTCGTTCTCTTTTTCATCGCGAGCGCGTAATGCACGTGCTCAGCGCAATCATGGTTACGGCCACGGAGGAGACGAGCTCCGGGCTCAGCCTGGTTCTGCCCGAGCCCGCAGAGCTGGTCGCGGGCATCCTCGCGTTCGCCATTGTCTTCTTCTTCGTCTGGAAATGGGCTCTGCCCACCATCAACCAGACCCTCGAAGCGCGCCAACAAGCCGTCGCCGGACAGATGACGGCAGCTGAGAAGGCAAAACAGGAGGCAGAGAGCCTGCTCGCCGACTACAAGGCTCAGCTCGCCGATTCCAAAGCCGAAGGGAACCGGATGATCGAAGAGGCCCGCGCCACTGCAGAGCAGATGAGGGCAGAGCTGGTGGCTAGGGCTGAAGCCGACGCCGAACAGATTCTCGCCAAGGCGCGCGAAGAAGCCGAATCCGAACGCGACCGCGCCCTTGTCGACGCCAGAAAGCAGGTCGGTTCGATTTCGGTCGACCTTGCAAGCCAAATCGTCGGCGAGTCGCTCGATGCAAAGACCCACGAGGCGTTGGTGAATCGGTATCTGGCCGACCTGGAGAAGCTATAGATGGACGACCGTATCAACGGATACGCGAAAGGGTTCCTCGAGGTTGCCCGCGCTGAAGAGATGCTCGACGTCGTGGAGGGTGAACTGTTCTCCATCGCAGAGGCACTGGACAACGCGCCGGAGCTACGCTCGGCTTTGACCGACCCCCAGCTTCCCGTTGAGAAGAAATCCGCAATCGTCAACGAGCTCCTGGAAGGGAAGGCTTCTTCCCTCACGGTGGGACTGGTCCAACTCCTCGTTGATCAGGGGCGTGCTTCCGAGCTCGCCCCCATTGCCCGGGCTCTGGTCGAGGGCGCTGCTTCCTCCCGGGATCACGCGGTAGCGGAGATTCGGTCTGCGATCCCCCTCGATGATGAAACCGTAAAACGTCTTGCCGCGGCACTGGGCAAAGCGACCGGCAAGCAATTGGAAGTGAAAGTCATCGTTGACGAGTCCGTGGTAGGCGGAATCGTCGCCCGGGTTGGTGACACCGTCATTGATGGTTCGATCGCCAACCGTTTCGACTCGCTCCGGCATGCCGTTCAGGGTCGCTGAGGAGATATATATGTCTGACCTGACAATTACCGCCGATCAGATCACTTCCACCCTCCGCTCCCAGCTCGAGGACTGGAAGCCCGAGACCGGGAAGGAGACTGTTGGCTATGTGACGTCCATCGCCGATGGTGTTGCCCGTGTTAGGGGCCTTCCATCCGTCATGTCTTCCGAGCTCCTTGAGTTTCCCGGGGGCCTCACCGGTGTGACGTTGAACATCGACGAGGACGACCTCGGTGTCGTCCTCCTCGGAGAGGCGAGCCACGTCGGCGAAGGTGACCCCGTCAAGCAGACCGGCACCGTCCTCTCGATTCCCGTCGGAGACGCCTTGCTGGGACGGGTGGTCGACCCACTGGGCAACCCCGTAGACGGGAAGGGCCCGATCGAGACCACGGAGCGTCGTCTGCTCGAGACCCAGGCCCCTTCGGTGGTACAACGCCAGCCGGTGAGCGAACCTCTCCAAACGGGGATCAAAGCCATCGACGCGATGACGCCCATCGGCCGTGGCCAGCGACAGCTGATCATTGGTGACCGCCAGACGGGTAAGACAGCGATCCTCGTCGATACGATCATCAATCAGAAGACCAACCAGGGCACGCCTGATGCGGTCAAGTGCATCTACGTCGCCATCGGTCAGAAGGCCTCGACGGTGGCTGAGATCGTCGTCGCTCTCGAAGAGGCGGGAGCCATGGAATACACAGTGGTTGTCAACGCCCCGGCGTCGGCCGCTCCCGCACTCCAGATGTACGCTCCGTATGCCGGCTCGGCGATCGGCCAGCACTGGATGTACGAGGGCGAGCACGCCCTCGTCGTTTTCGATGACCTCTCCAAGCAGGCTGTTGCCTACAGGGCGATCTCCCTGCTGCTTCGCCGCCCGCCAGGACGTGAGGCTTACCCCGGAGATGTCTTCTATCTCCACAGCCGCCTTCTCGAGCGTTGCGCCAAGCTCTCCGACGAGCTCGGTGGTGGCTCGCTGACCGGTCTCCCTGTGATCGAAACCAAGGCCAACGACATCTCGGCCTACATACCGACAAATGTGATCTCGATCACCGACGGTCAGGTGTTCCTCGAGACAGACCTGTTCTATCAGGGAATCCGCCCGGCAATCAACGCCGGAACATCGGTCTCCCGCGTTGGTGGCGCGGCCCAGATCAAGGCGATGAAGAAGATCGCAGGCCCATTGCGACTCAATCTCGCCCAGTTCAGGGAACTCGCCGCCTTCGCCGAGTTCGGGTCCGAGCTCGACGCCACTTCACTGGCGCAGTTGGAGCGGGGTCGTCGGGTCGTCGAGATCCTCAAACAGCCCCAGTTCGCGCCGGTTCCGGTCGAAGAGCAGGTGCTGGTCATCTATGCGGTCACCGAGGGACACCTCGACAAGATCGACGTAGATGACGTGCCCCGGTTCGAAACCGAGCTACGGGAGGATTTCCGTGCGCGGTACAGCGCGATGCTCGCCACGATCCGCGATACCGGCGGCCTCCCCGAAGGCGACGGATTCGCCGAGGCGGTTGCCGAGTTCGCGGCCAACTTCGAAGGAAGCCCGGAAGGGGAGTAGCCGGTGGCATCTGCCCAGCTTCGCGACACCAGGCGCCGGATTCGCAGCGTCGAGGCAACTCAGAAGATCACCCGTGCCATGGAGTTGATCGCGGCGAGCCGCATCCCCAGGGCACGGGCCCGAGTACTTGCCTCCCAGCCCTACACCGCGAAGCTGATCGAGGTTATCGAGAACGTGAGCGGCGCGGGATCAGCCAGCTCCCACGCCCTGCTCGAGCGACGTGAGGTCAAGACAGTGGGCGTGCTGATCGTCACCTCTGACCGGGGCATGGCCGGTGCCTACGCCTCCAGCATCATCAGACTCGCCGAGACACGGATTGTCGAACTGGAGAAATCAGGCGTCGATGTGGCGGTGTATGCGGTGGGAAAGAAGGCGCATGCCTACTTCCGCTACCGCGGTTACCGGATCGCGCAGGCATATCTCGGAGTCACCGACACTCCCGGATATGGCGATGCCCGCGCTATCGCCAATACGGCAATGGCGGCTTACGCTGAGGGACGTATCGATTCCCTGGAGACCTTCTACACCCAATACCAGACCGCGATGCGACAGGTACCGACCCAAACCGAGATGTTGCCGATCACACCGCCCGAGTCGACCGGGGAGGGAGAGGCTGGTTCGATTTCCTACCAGTTCGAGCCCTCGCCGGAGGAGATCCTCGACCGGCTTCTTCCCAGATACGTCGAGGCCAATATTTTCAACATTCTGCTCGAGGCATCGGCTTCGGAGCACAGTGCAAGGCGTCGGGCGATGAAAGCCGCCACCGACAATGCCGACGAGCTGATCCGGACGCTGAGCATCCAGGCCAACCGCGCTCGCCAGGCCGAGATCACAACCGCAATCACCGAGATCGTCGGTGGCGCTGAGGCCCTGGCCGAATGAGAGATTCAGACCGTTCTGTGAGTGTTTGTGGACACAGGGTGTTGGTAAACCCTCACAGAACGGTGATAACACACGAAATGAAGGAGGCGACAGATGAGTGACGCCGTGAATGTAGGACGGATCATCAAGGTTGCCGGTCCGGTGGTAGACGCTGAGTTCCCTCCCGGGAACCTGCCCGAGATCCTCAACGCAGTGGAGATCGACTTCTCACTCGGCGGGGAGGACTTCACCGTAAAGGCCGAGGTCGCCCAGCACCTCGGTGGCAATAAGATCCGCGCCATCGCCCTGGCCCCGACCGACGGAATGTCACGCGGTGCGCCGGTGCGCGACACCGGCGGGCCGATCACCGTCCCCGTGGGCAACCAGACTCTGGGCCACATCTTCAACGTGTGGGGTGATTCCCTGGACGCCCCGGATCTCGAATTCAGCGGCGAGCGGTGGCCGATCCATCGCACCCCGCCTGCCTTCGAAGACGTCGAGCCGCAGAAGACGGTCTTCGAGACCGGGATCAAGGTCCTCGACCTCATCTCACCGTATCTGCAGGGTGGAAAGATCGGACTGTTCGGGGGTGCCGGTGTCGGCAAGACCGTCCTGATTCAGGAGATGATCAACCGCGTCGCCACCCAGCACGGTGGTGTGTCCGTGTTTGCCGGCGTAGGGGAGCGTACCCGTGAGGGCACCGACCTCTTCCTCGAGATGAAAGAAACCGGGGTCATCGACAAAGCTGCCCTGGTTTTCGGGCAGATGGACGAGCCACCGGGTGTGCGTCTTCGTGTTGCCCTTTCGGCGTTGACCATGGCTGAGTACTTCCGTGACGAGCTGCGACTCGACGTGCTGTTGTTCATCGACAACATCTTCCGTTTCACCCAGGCGGGCTCCGAGGTTTCGACGCTCCTCGGCCGCATGCCCTCAGAGGTGGGTTACCAGCCGACCCTGGCCGACGAGATGGGTTTCCTCCAGGAGAGGATCACCTCGTTGAAGGGCCGTTCGATCACGTCGTTGCAGGCGATCTATGTGCCGGCTGACGACATTACCGACCCGGCACCGCACACGGCGTTCGCCCACCTGGATGCAACTACGGTGTTGTCGCGTCCGTTGACTGCCTTGGGCATCTATCCGGCGGTCGACCCGCTCGACTCGAACAGCCGTGCTCTCGACCCTCAGATCGTGGGTCGGGACCATTATTTCGTGGCGATTGAGGTGCAGCGGATCCTGCAGCGTTACAAGGACCTGCAGGACATCATCGCCATTCTCGGTATCGACGAGCTTTCCGAGGAGGACAAGCTGATCGTGGGTCGTGCTCGCCGCATCCAGCGTTTCCTCTCCCAGCCGATGTTCGTTGCCGAGCAGTTCACCGGCCAGGAGGGCATCTACACCCCGTTGGAGGAGACGATTGCGTCTTTCCGTGCGGTGATCGACGGTGACATGGACCAGTATCCGGAGCAGGCTTTCTACATGGTTGGTGGCCGTGAGGATGTCGAGCGCCGGGCCGCCGAGCTGACCAAAGACGACGCGGCCTGATGGCAAAACCGTTCCAGCTCGATGTGGTATCACCGGAGGCGACTGTCTGGAGTGGCCAGGCGACTTTTGTCGTGGCCAAGACGCCAGAAGGCGAGTTGGGGATCATGGCCGATCACGAACCGCTGATGGGCGCTCTGGTCACCGGCGCGGTCACAGTCGAGGACGAGACGGGGAACCGGACCACAATCGGGGTCCACGGCGGTTTCATTCAGGTTCTGCACAACCAGGTGACGCTGATCACCGACCGCGCCCAAGTCGCCGAAGGCGGCAAAGAAGAAGGCCGCGAGCTCGCCGACGAACTGGCAGCGGCTCCGGAGGAGTAGCCCGTTCCTGATGCTGTCAGAGCCATTGGTGGCGTGCTGACCACATGGTGCTTCCATCGACGAGGTGGTTGAATCGGGATCGCCACCAGTCTGGAAGATCGCAGTCGAAGGGGAGGAGCGCCGTGGTTGCTCTCGCGATTGCCTGCTCTCTGGCGTCAGCCCTCTGACATAACGGCGGCGAAATGGTCTACGGTTTGTTGGAAGCCGTTGGCGATGGCCGAAGCAATGAAGGGAAAGCCGAGGGAGGCCATCATCGATACGCTCTCGAGGTGCATCGTCACCTCGACCCGGGTCCCGGCGTCCAAAGGTTGTAGGTCGACCCGCACCCAGCCCCTGATCTCGCTGGTGGCGATGTCCCAGGTCAGTGAGGCCTCATGCTCGCGCGGGCCCTGCCTAGCAACGCCGGCGTACTGCCTTCCGGCGGCGGTGGAATGGAACTTGAACCCTGCCAGTTGGCCCGCCTCGTCATGGCGGGGTTCGAACACCGAGTCCACGCCGCTGATGCCCTCCCAGGTTGTGGGTACCTGGAGCCGCTCCCACACGTTGGTAATTGACGCAGTCGTCAACGCTTTGGCATTAAATGTCTGACCGGGCACGTCGGCACCATATCCGACCCGATTGAAGAATGGGCACCTATCCGCAATAAGCTCGAACCATGCCAGGACTTCTAGCTTTCCACGCACACCCTGACGACGAGACGATCGCTATGGGTGGCACCATGGCCAAGTACGCATCCGCCGGGAAACCGGTTGTTGTGGTGACCGCCACCGACGGCGCCCTCGGAGAGGTGCACAATTACGACGACCCCGGCCCAATCAAGGAGCGCCTCGCGGAAGTGCGGGCAGAAGAGATCCGCGCCGCCCTCGATATCCTCGGGGTAAAGGATCATGAGTTTCTCGGATACCGGGATTCGGGGATGATGGGCTGGGAGACCAACCACCATCCGAACTGCTTCTGGCAGGCCGACCACCAGGAGGCGGCACGAAGGCTTGTCTCTCTCATCCGTAAATACCGACCCGAGGTGATGACCATTTACGACCCCCACGGTGGCTACGGCCACCCTGACCACATCAATGTCCACCGGATCGGAATCGACGCCTTCTACGCGTCCGACGACGAGATGCGGTTCCCCCTGTCCAAGGGGGAGGAGGGGTGGCGTCCTGCCAAGCTCTACATGACCGCGCGGCCCAGGACGAGGATGGCTGCCTGGGCGGAAATGCGTTTGAGCGAGGGCTCGATCGACGCAGAGACTGCGGAGCGGATGAGACAATCCGGAGTCCCGGATGATTTGGTCACATGCCTGGTGGATGTCCGTGAATACATCGAAACCAAGCTCAATGCCCTCCGGGCCCACCGCACCCAGATCCCGCCCGACTGGCCGATGTTGACCGTTCCGGAGGACAGAAAGGATGAGGTCCTCGGCCGGGAGGCGTTCGTTCGCGTGTTCGGCCCAACAGGGGCTGTGGAAACGGACCTCTTCGAGGGTATCGCCGCCGTCTAGAGACCGTGGAGACGGCCAGGATCACCGCCACCCCAGCAG
This sequence comes from Acidimicrobiia bacterium, assembly GCA_035513195.1. Classification (GTDB taxonomy): domain Bacteria; phylum Actinomycetota; class Acidimicrobiia; order Spongiisociales; family ZC4RG35; genus MA-ANB-1. The sequence continues at coordinate 19,709 of DATKCM010000182.1, forward strand.
CAATGAGAAGAAGAAGTGCCGGTCGACTTCGTCGGCGATCCCCCTTCATGTGTCACGACACGCGCCAGAGCAGCGGTGAGTTTATGAGCGTCCCGGATACGTCCCGTGGGCCGGAGCACTACCCCTCGTCGGCTTCCGCGAGTCGCTCAAACCAGGGGAGATGTGAACCGTCGAAGGGCGGTCTGTCCGTTTCGATCGCCACCGCGACCGAAGCGGTTGTTGCCCGGGCCTGGTCAACCATCCAATCGGGGTAATCGAGACTCACCCGGTGGTCCTCGAATTCGTCTTCGTCGAGGACCATGATTGTTCCGTCCACGAGTCGCACTACGTCGAGGTCCATGTCAATCGCCTCGTACCGATCAGGGGCCCGCCGGGTTGGGACGGTTGTCACATCGACGTAGACCTCTGTTTTCTCGGGTTCGACATTCCAGATCGGGATCCAGGGTTGGCCGGGCTGGATCAGTTGCACAAAAGGGTGCTTCCAGCTCATCGGGTCCTCCTCGCCTCGCTGGATTACGGTCCCGGTGGGCGCCCCCAGCCATGTCCCGAAGTGGTCCTCCCCGAGCAACACCATGTCGTGGCGCCAATGGAGCGTGCGCGGATACTTGTAGAACTGGAGGGTCACAGGAGTCATCTCATTCATTGGCCAGCCGCGGTCAGGTCGTCGGGGACGATGCCGTAGAGGTGGGCATCGACCCAGCGACCGCGCTTGGGGTGCACCCGCCGCACGGTTCCCTCCCGAACGAACCCGACGCTTTCGAGCAGAGCTATCCCGGGCGCATTCCCGATGAACACATCTGCCTCGATCTTGACAATTCCCAGGTTGTCGAATCCGTGGTGGATCACCGCCCGGAGTGCCTCGGTCATCAACCCACGGCGCCAATAAGGCGGGGCAAGCCAGTAGCCAACCTCGCACCTCCCCACCGGACCTTTCTGGTTGATGCCGATGCTGCCCATGGGCGACCCCGCCCTGCCGGTGATCGTTCCGGTGCGGTCACGGAGCAGCCAGTGGAATCCGTGGGGGACGAAGGTGCCTGTCGTGTGTTTCCTGAAGAACCCGGCGATGTCATCGATAGTCTTCGGTCCATCCCAGAGGAGGTTGTCTGTCACCGCCCGGCCGAGCTCACCGTGAACATAGGGGTAAAGCTCCTCCGCGTCTTCGTCGGTGCCGAAGGAAAGCTCCAACCGCGGTGTCTCGAGGGTCGTGTCGTTGGTCGAATCCGGGTCGGGCCCGGGGTCGAGCTCAGCCGTCATGATTTGGGAATCGCAGACGGCGCGCTCATCCACGCTGATCGCCGCTTAAATCGCGAGAACACCCTGGATCGCCTCCATCCGGCGGACCCGGTCCATGGTGACAGAGCTGGTGCCATCCAAAAGGGCTTCTGTCTCTTCCAACACCGCGGCAATCGGGAAGAGTTTGATCCAGCTGTCGGATGTCTCGATACCCGGCCCGTCAAGATTCCACCCGGTCATTACGTCAGTGAGGCCATCGAGAAGTGCGTTGACTGCGGTGAGTCCGAACCGCCCGGCGAGCAAGCGGTCGCGGAACGAGGCGCTGCCGCCTCGGACCAGGTGCCCGAGGATCGATGCTCTCACCTCGAGAACAGACTCGGTACCGAGCTCTTCGCGGACCCGGTCGACGAGTGTCTCGGTCGGTATCGACACTCCTTCGGCTTTGAGGATGAGAACCTGGGCTTTGTCGCGAGTTCCTTCGAGGCTGCGACGAAGTTCCCCGACCACCGCCTTGACGATTTCGTCTGCCGTTTTGCCCTGTTCGGGCAGCAGCACAGCATCTGCTGCGGTCGCAACCGCGGCCGCCATCGCCAGGTACCCCGAGTTCCGGCCCATCACCTCGACGATGAAAGCGCGATGGTGCGATCTAGCAGTGTCGGATATCTTGTCGCAGGCATTCACGATCGTGTTCAGTGCGGTATCCACTCCCAGGGCCTCACGGGTCAGTCCGATGTCGTTGTCGATGGAGGCAGGGATGCCGACAACGGGCACATTGTGCTCTGTGGCGAGGATATGGGCCCCGGCCATGGTGCCGTTGCCTCCGATGACGATAAGGCCGTCGAGTGAATACTTTTCGACGACACTCGCGGCTTGGACACGGGCTTCCTTTGTATAGAAGCGCTCGGAACGTGCACTGCCCAGGACGGTACCTCCAAGGCCACCGGCGTGTTCGACTTCAGAGATCGGGCTTAGTGGGCCTTTTTTCCCAGATCTGCGGGTGAGTGGCTGAAAGTCGCCATCGATCAGGCCATCGAAGCCATCCTGGATTCCCCAGACCGCCAGGTCGTGGGATGCTGCCACCTTGGTCACAGCGCGAATGGCGGCATTCATCCCCGGCGCATCACCGCCGCTTGTCAACACACCTATAGACACGGGAGGAGAGTAGTCAACTCGCGGCATCCTGCCGTTCACTGCTCAAGTAATCAGCTGGAGTTGGGCAGGGAGTGTCCGTATCCTTGGCGGGTGATCATTGTCCGCGACGTCCAGGTCGATGTCGGGCCCCGGTTGTTAATCACCGGGGCTTCTTTCAGCGTGCAATCAGGAGACCGCATCGGACTGGTTGGACGCAACGGCGCGGGAAAGACGACCTTGATGAGGATCCTCAAAGGTGACCAAGTGCCTGAGGAAGGGTCGGTCATGCGCTCGGGTGTGATCGGTTACTTCTCCCAGGAAGCGGCTCTGCCCGACCTCGAGCACGCCGATGCCACCGCCATGGAGCGGATTCTGATGGCGCGCGAGATCGGGGCAATGCAGAGGCGCATCGAGCATGCCCGCAAGCGGTTGTATGACCTCACCGGCGAGGAACGAGACCGCGGCATTGTCCGTTTCTCGCGGCTCCACGACGAGTTCGAGGCCAAAGGCGGACTCGTCGCAGAGGCGGAAGCGAAGCGGATGGCCGCCGCCCTTGGAATCGGCAACGAGGAGCTCCACCAGTCGGTGGCCACCATGTCGGGAGGTCAGCGGCGTCGAGTCGAGCTCGCTCGCATCCTCTTCGCCGAAACCGACATCCTCCTTCTCGACGAGCCGACAAACCACCTCGACCTCGATGCCAAGGCTTGGCTGGTCGAATGGCTTGCCGGCTATCGGGGCGGGATGCTGGTGGTCTCGCATGACCTTCCCCTACTCGACGAGGCAATTACCTCGGTGCTTGCATTGGAAAACAACAAGATCGAGCCGTATCGGGGCAACTACAGCCACTATCTCGTCGAGCGGGAGCGTCGTCACGACCAACGTGAACGTGAGCGGAAACACCAGGACGAGGTGATCGAGCGTCTCGAGGCCAACATCAGGCGGTTCAAGGGCAAAACCGAGAAGATGGCGCGCGTCGCCAAGACCATGGAAACCCGTGTCGAGCGGATGAAGCGCGATCTGGTCGAACTGGAGAAGCGGGGTAAATCGGTACGGGTCGATTTCCCGCAGCCGGAGCCGTCGGGGCGGGTACCCCTGGCGGCTACCGGGCTGGCCAAGTCCTTCGGCGACAACCTCGTGTTTCTCGATATCGAATTCGCCGTGGAGCGGGAGGAGAGGATGCTCCTGATCGGCCTCAACGGGGCGGGCAAGACGACTCTGCTGAGGATCCTCGCCGGTGTCGAGGAGGCCGATCTCGGTGAGGTCTCCCTCGGCCACAAGGCTTCCTTGGGCTATTACGCCCAGGAGCACGAGCAGATCGTCCCGGGCAAGACGGTCATCGACCACATGGATGGCTCCGAGCTTCCCGACACGGCGAAGCGGTCCCTGCTGGGGCGTTTCCTGCTTGCTGACAAGGTCGAACAGGACGCGGCAACGCTTTCGGGAGGGGAGAAGACCAAGCTGGCTTTGGCAATGCTTGTCGCCGAGCGGCCCAACATCCTCCTCCTCGACGAGCCCACCAACAACCTCGATCCCCAGGCGAAAGAGGCACTATTGGAGGCGCTTACCATCTACGAGGGCACCATCGTCATGGTCAGTCACGACACCGATTTCGTAGCCCAACTCATGCCCGACCGGGCGATGCTCATGCCTGACGGCGAGATGAAGTACTTCGACGAGGAGCTACTCGACTTGGTGGCGTTGGCCTGAATCCACGTTTCTCTGTGTTCCAGGCGCCACTATTGGCGCTCTACGCATTAGGAAGTTTTACAAACGAACGTTCGTTTGTTAGAGTCGTACCATGACAACCGAAGAGACGTTTCAGACGATTGTTGACGCTGAAGACAAGATCGAGCCGACGGACTGGATGCCCGAGGCATATCGGAAGACCTTGATCCGCCAGATCGCACAACACGCCCACTCGGAGATCATCGGGATGCAGCCGGAAAGGAACTGGATCACCAGGGCACCTACCCTCCACCGTAAGGCGATCCTCATGGCCAAGGTCCAGGACGAGGCTGGCCACGGGCTCTACCTCTACTCTGCTGCC